>JBCKXH010000166.1:0-4767 GCA_038921555.1 Paracoccaceae bacterium | reverse complement strand
ACGAGGTGCCGCTGATGTGGGCGCTGCCGGTGTCACAGGCTGATCTGCGAAATCCCGATAGCTCGCTGGCCCGAGGCCGGTGCCGATCCTCAGGAGCGTGCCCGACGCTGGCCGGCGATGTCGCCACCGCCGATGGCAAGCTGCGCGAGGTGGAACTGCGGATGCTGGAGGAGGTGCGCGAGGAGCTTAACCTCGACCGCCTGCACGCCGCCGCGATTGAATGGGGGGCAAGAGTGCGGCATTTGCGGCCTTGAGGGCGCGCGCACCACGTCCAAGGGGTCGCTCTCGATCAAACTGAGGCGGTCGGCTTGGAGCGATGCGTTTCTTCTCAGCCTTCTCAACCGTTCAGCGCGAACTTGGGCCAAACGCGATTGCCCTGCTCCCAGAGCGGGAGGAGCCGACTGCGTTCGTCCCAATGGGAGCCGTAGGACGCACAACAAATGGGCGGGGCTGGAGCGTGGCTTCTTCTTTGCCGCGTGACCTAGCCGCGTTCTGCGCCAGGTGGTGCGGGGCGCTTTATTACGCCTCCGGCTTCCCGTCCCGTACCTGAATAGCCTTGCGCGCTTCCTCGGGCAGTGCAGCATATACCTCAAGGACGTGTTTTGGGTCGGAGATCGTCTTTGCCACAATCAGGTTCAGGAGCCGGAAAAGGTTCTCGGCTGTTGCCCTGTCGTCCCGAAGGTCGATCTGCCCGGGATGAACCGCGTTGTTCCCGACGACCCGAACCACGTCCAGCGCCATCTGAACACGCGTGTCGAGCCCGCCCGCCACAAGGGCCTTGATGTCGTCGTTGATATTCTTTCCCGGCTGACCAAGCTCCTTGCACAGCTTCTGAATACAGAGCCGGATCAACGCCGCCGCCCCTCGGGGTGAAAGGTCAAGGATTGTGCTCGCCTCGTCGTAGTCCCGGCGGATGTCTTCGGGCATGTCCGAGTTTGCGGGCGGGGCTTCGCCGCGCTGCGGGTAGGTCAGGCGATCATGAATCCAAATCGCGATTTTCCTGCAATTGAAGCAACTCGAGACGCTGACGTTGTATAGGTTGTCGTAGACGTATTCGCCCTTCTGATTATGCTCTGGGAAGGGGGTGCCAGTCGCCATCCGATTTGCCCAGTCGGTCCACTGCTGTTTGAGCTCCGGGTGCGTGATTTCGTCAAGCCTGTACTCCTTCGTGCCCCCTCCGCCAACGACTGTTGGCAGCGGGTGCTGCTCATCGTTCTTGTTCGCATGGACCGAGTACCAGAACTGTTTCGCCAATGCGCCGCAGTGCGGGCAGTTGAAAGCAGTCTCTTTGACCGAGGGAGGAACGTACTTCATGCGCAACCTGCTGAACAAAGCGATGTTCAAGCCCTAGCACGAAGCATGCCCGTTAGGAACTGGCCCTGCACCGTTGCTACGTGTCCCATTCGCTGGTGAACACGCATTTGCCGCCAATCGCCGCAAAACCCCGGCGCAGCCCACCGATGCCGGCAAACAGGTCGATGAAGGTGAATAATGCCCGGTCCGTCATGCCTGCCCAGCCCTCTCGTTTCCCAAGTCTTGCCATGACGCCCTCAGAACATCAAGTGAACCGAGCTTGGTTACCAACAGGTTAACGCCTTTCGATCCGAGTGTGAAACCCCCACCCCACATTTAATGCAAGGTTAATCACGCCATTTAACCCCCTGATACCAAACGAAAAACCTACCCTCTCACGCGTGAGAGCCTCACACCATCGCCGCCCACCGCGCAATCAGCCCCGCCTGCAACAGACGCGCCCGCCCCGCCCAAGGCCTCCCCCCAACCGGTGCCTCCCGCTCGCTGATCGGCACCGCCTCGCGCCGCGCCGCATCGGCCGAAAAGACCGCAAAGACCAGATCGCGGCCACTCGCAGGCTCGATGAACCCCGCCAATCCCGAGACGAAATTCAGCGTCCCGCTCTTGCCCAGCACCCTGACCGGGCTGTCCTTGACCGCGCGGCCCTGATCATCCCGCATCCCGATATTGCGCAGCAGCGGCCGCAGCCCCAGCGCCCGGTCACCCGCCGCCAGCGCCCGCATCATGCCCGCCGCCGTCACCCGCGACGCGGCCCCCAGTCCCGAATGATCGACCAGCCGCGCCTGCAACCCCAGCCGGGCTGCCGCCCAAGCCTCGACCGCCGCTGCTGACCCCGCCAGCGACCCCGCCCGCGAAGCGGTCAGCCCCACCGCCTCAGCGGTGATATTGGTGGAAAACCGCAGCATCTGGCGCAGCACAATGGCCAGATCATCACTCGCCCGCTCCACCAAAACCCGCACCCCCTGCGGCATCACCTGCACCACCTGCGGCGCAGGCAGCCGGATGCCCTGCGCGGCACACAGGGTCTGAAACACCTCGGCCACATAATGCGCCACCTGCCGCACCGGCAACCAGCGGCTGCCCGCCTTGCCCAAAGCGCCGCGCGCCACCGACCAGTCCTCGGTCCCCGCCGCCATCCGGTAAGCATAGAGCGGCGCCTGCCGCTCGACCACCGCCATCCTGGCCATCTTGACGGAAGGCACATAACGCTCGCCCCGCGCGTTCATCGCGACCGAAGCCCCGCCCTTGGCCCATTCAAAATTCACCCGGTTGAAGTTCAGCGCCAGCCCCGACAGGCCGGGATTGTAGCCGACCTGAACCGGCTGATCCTCGGTGATGCGGTGAAACGAGGGCAGGGCCCCGGCATAGGCCAGAAAGCGCCCCGAAACCTCACGCAGCCCGCTGCGCGCCAATGCGGCAACCAGATCGCCCAGCTTGTCGCTGTCCAGCGTCGGATCGCCGCCGCCCACCAGAACCAGATCGCCGTTCAGCCGCCCGCCGGTGAGCTGCCCCACCGCCATGACCTGGGTGAGGTAGCGGTAAGTCGGGCCCAGCCGCTCCAGCGCGTAAAGTGCGGTGATCGCCTTGGCAACGCTGGCGGGCGGCAGCATGGCTTGCGCGTTCTCTTGCTCCAACACCTGACCGGTCGCCACTTCGGCCACGATATAGCCGGTCACCCCGCCCAGCCCGGCCGCGCCGACCAGACCCGCCGGACTACCTTGCGGCACCACCGCCGCTGCAGTGGCCCGGCCACGCGGGCGCAGCGAAGTTGTCACCGCATCGCCAAAGGCAGGCGACACCGCCCCGGCCAGCAACCCCGCCAAAACGCCGCGCCGCGTCAGACCCATCCGCTCAACCCTTCACTCTCCCCCGGCAGATACACCCCTTGGGCCACCCAAGGCAACGCGCCGCCCAAACCATGCCCAGAACCTCTGCGACCTTGCGCTGAAAATCGGCCACGCCGATTTCACGCTGCGACAAAGGCCCGGACGCATAGGCCCCGGTGGCATAGTTCTTCTGCGTCTCGACACCGACATCGAAATCCCAGCCGCTCGGTCCTGACCGGCAGATAAGTCTCGATCGGCTCCTCGGCATAGTCCGCCATATATCATTGATTATACGTAGTTTTATACGATATAGTCCTTCAAACCCACCATAAGACCCGCCAATCGAAAAACGACTGGACGCGGCGGGATGCGACAATCCGCAGTCACGATTCACCAACCAGCCATCATACAACGCGGTTCTTGTGGAGAGCATGAAGCGCCCGCATGCAGATTCGGAGGCTGTGTGGGTTGGGATACCGCCACCCCGCCTCTTTAGCGAGGGCCACCCATTCATCTCGCGTCGTCACGGCAAGAAGATTTAGTTCCGCCGGCTTGATGCGCTCTATATTCGGGCCAAACTCCAGCGCGCTTTTCTCTGCGTCCCGATCTTGCGGGCGGCCTTCGATGAAGAAGTATTTGCCCTTCCCCAGCACGGGCGTAGCGGCGCCGGTGTACGCCGTCTCTATGGCGTCCCTGCCGAAACCGCGAACGAGGGACACCGTTGGATCATTGCCATCGGTCCACTTTGTTTCCCACTCCTGGCGGGCGACAGTCTGAGAAGCGCCTTCCTTGCTGGAGGTGCCGAACACATCGTCAAGCGCGCTGTCGAAATCGTCGGTAGCCGCTGGCGTCAGGTCGGCGCTGGCCGGAACCCGCCCTTGTCCGTCGCCTCCAGCAGCATCTGGCGCAGTGACGCCAGCCGCGACTTGATCATCGGCCCGGTCTCGCCCGACTCCAGCCGCGCTATCTCCGCCTTGATCTCCGCTTTCGGTGAGAACGAATCCGGCCCGTCGAAGCCCATCACGGCCATCTCTTGAAACCTGTCCATAAATGTCCTCAAAGTTGAAGCCCTCGGCCTCGACATCAGCAATCGTGCCGCCTTCATACCGCAGAATGCCCATCCGCTCAAGGATCAGGCCGAACAGGGGGCGAATGGCTGCGTGCCACTTGGCCTCGGTATCGCCGTCTAGGGCCTGTTGAGATTCACCGTGAATTGATAATAGCTGCGGTGAGGTAGATCATTGCGGTGAAGGAGGTGTCAGTTTTGCAAGCTCGCATGGCGATGCGCTTGAACTCTTTGAGTTTGCAGAAGAAATTCTCGATGAGATGCCGCCATTTGTAAATCTCAGCGTCGATCTGGAGCGGCGCGTTGCGCCTTGGGTGCTGCGAAATGACGACTTTCGCGCCGCGCTTATTCAGGTTTTCGATGATCCAGTCGCTATCGAACGCCTTGTCGGCGATCAATCCTCCAAACTCGATATTCCGGATCAGGGGTTCGACCCCGACTGTATCGAAGCGCTGGCCGGGCAGCAGATTGAAGTCGACCAGATTGCCGAGTGCGTCGGCCAGAGCCAGAATTTTGGTCGTCATGCCGCCTCTGGACTTGCCGATGGCCTGGCTTTGAGTC
>JBCKXH010000165.1:0-4771 GCA_038921555.1 Paracoccaceae bacterium | reverse complement strand
CTGCTACGCCGCCTTGAAAAGCCTACCCACCCTGCCCTAAAGACCCAGCCGATAGAACCGGTTGGCATTGTCGCGGTAGATTGCCCTGGTTTCCGTCTCACTCAGCCCAAGGTCGCTGAAAGCGCGGTCCAGCACCTCGACCCAGCGCGGCAGGGTGGTGGCCGCCAGACAGATCGGATAGTCGCCGCCATAGATCATTCTCTCGGGGCCAAATGCCTCCAGCGTGGCCGCGATATAGGGGCGCAGGTCAGCTTCGCTCCAACTGGCTTGGTCGGCACAGACCGGCAGGCCAGAGAGCTTGATCCACAGGTTCCGGTGCCGGGCAAGGGCGCGCAGATCGGCGCGGTATTGCTCGATCCGGCCCTGCGCGATACCCGGCTTGCCGCAGTGATCCAGGATCAGCGGGCAGGCAATGCGCGGCACGAAATCGTGGATGATGTCCATCTGGCTATGGTTGACGTTGATCTCGAAATGCCAGCCGAAGTCATCCAGCAGGTTGACCCCCGCCACAAAGTCATCCGACAAGGTCAGGGCGCGCGGGTCGGCCGCGAATTCCATGATGCGGCGGATGCCCTTGACCAACGGATGATGGTCGCGCATCCGGGTCAGCATTGGCAGCACCCCGCAGCCCCGCTCCAACGGTGCCATGGCCACGATAGCCTTGAGACGCGGATCGCGGCGGGCCTCATCCTCGACGAATTCGACCTCTTCCAGATACTGCCCGCCAAGGGGCCAGAAGTCGGCATAGCATTCAAGAAACACCATCGCCTCGACAGCAAGGGGGAAGCAATCGCGCCGATAATCCTCGACGTGGTAAGGGTGGCCTTAAAGCGGATGGCCGTCAAAGGCCGAGTATTGCAGCCGGGTCTGATCCCAGACATGCAGGTGGCTGTCGATGATCGGGAAAGTCGGCATGTAGGGCCTTTCGGTTCGGGTCAGGCGGTAAGGGGCGGCAGCGGCCCGTCCGGGCCGAAGAACGCAAAAAGCATCGGATAGGTGCCACGGATGCCGCTGTGCATGATGCCTCATCAAGCTCCGCCCTGTCCCGCCATGAGACAGAGGCCAATGGCGGGTTTGTGCGGCCAGGCTTGGCCGCTTGTCAAACCAAATCCGGTCTGACCGCCTGAGGTTGCGATGGGTTCTGCCATCGCAAAAGGCGGCAATCATGGCATTTGCGGATCTGCCGCTGCGCCGAATCGGTTCGACCGCGATGGCGGTGCCGGGCCTTGGGTTCGGCGTGGCGCTGCCTGCGGTGGCATTGCAGTTCGTGCTGGCCCATCCTATGGTGCGGGGCATGTGCAGGCGCGGGTTCCGCTGGCGCTGTGGGCTGATCGACAAGCGGAGGGTCTGATCGACCCGGCGGCACCGGTGCCGGAATAGGAAAGTGGGACGATGAACCAGTATGATCTGACCGGCCGGGTGGCGGTGATCACCGGGGGCGCGCAGGGGATCGGATTTGCCGTGGCGCGGCGCATGGCGGCCTCGGGGGCCCATGTCGCGATCTGGGACCGCGACGGCGGGCTGGCCGAACAGGCGGCAGAGGCGCTGGGGCCGCAGGCGCGGGCTTACCGGGTGGATGTCACTGACGGCCCCGCGCTGTATGCGGCGGCCGAGGCGGTGCTTGCGGCGCAGGGCAGCATCGCAGTTCTGGTTTCCAGCGCCGGGATTGCCGGCAACAACGCCAAGGTGATGGACTATGACCCGGCCGAATGGCAGCGCATTCTGGACATCAATCTGACCGGCACCTTCAACGCCTGCCGTTCCGTGCTGCCGCAGATGGTGGCGGAGGGCTATGGCCGCATCGTCACCGTCGCCTCGATCGCCGGCAAAGAGGGCAATCCGAATGCCGGGGCCTATTCGGCCTCAAAAGGTGGGGTGATCGCGCTGACCAAGTCGATGGGCAAGGAACATGCCGGCCAGAACATCGCGGTCAACTGCGTCACCCCGGCCACCGCCAAGACCCGGATTTTGGACACGCTGACCCCGCAATTCATCGACTACATGCTGTCGCGCATCCCGCGCGCCCGGTTTCTGGAGGTCGAGGAGGCCGCCAGCATGATCACTTGGCTGTGCAGCGCGGAAAACTCGTTCACCACCGGCGCGGTTTTTGACCTTTCGGGCGGGCGGGCCACCTATTGAATCAGGGCTTGCCGCGCCGATTTCGGGGGGATGTCGCATGATGTCGTTCTGCGCGACATCATGTTTTATCATGTGTTATCAACTAGATAGCAGTTTTCATTAACTATTCGGCAAGGCTGTTTAGAACGATTCCAGGCGACTTTCAGGTGAAGCCGGCAGGGCTGTTTCGGCAGCCAGCATGGTTGGCCGCATTCGTCACCCAAAGCGCCCCCCCGGCCAGGAAATGACCAGAGCCCGAATCAATTGTCCCGCCAAAGGGAGGGCTTGACGGCGGAAATCCCCGATTTGCCTGGCTATCGCGTTTGGCTGCAATGCTCGCTCCAGAACGACATTCTGCGAACGAACCTTGCTCTCTCGTCGCGTTCGTCGCTTCCGCGAGGCGTTGCAGACGCTCGAAGAGGCGTGTCAGTTTCATATGCGATTGCCCTGTTCGTAGGGTGGGTTAAAACCCACACTTTGGTTGTTTTCCCAGCCGCCGAGCGGCGGAACATGCGTTTTTCCGCCAACGATGGTCACTCGGTGTGCAGGGCATGAAAATGCGACCCTCCGAGCAGACCACGGCAAGATGGCGGCCCCGGTCCTCGATGTTCAGGACGTTCAAGCCTGCTTCAACGCAGATGGCGACGCAATCACGACGATGTTTACTGCTCATTCCGATGCTCCCTTTGAATTGGTGTCACCCAAGTCGAGCTTGAACTCGAGCGCGAGGCCGTCAGTTCTTCCAAAGCGGCGCGGTCATTGGTCGTCAGATGGTCGGCCAGCCAGACGATCCGTGCGTCAGCCATTTCTTCGCCAAGCAGATTGGTCGGAATGTCCCGCACCCGAACCCTGCCAAGACGCAATGCCTCGGACGCAAACTCATCGTCTCCGGTGATGCGTGAAAGGTCAGCCCGAAGGACGGAGTATTCAAGGTTGGTTGCAGTGCCTCCCTCAACGTCAATCAGATCGTTGTCCATCTGCCTCCCCAGACGATCAAGGAAGCCGACAAAGAGATCACCCTCGTCCTCCACCCACCAATCCTGAGATTCATCCTCACCATTGATAGTAGCCCCCGAAAGGTCCTTGGCCTTAATCGACTTCTCTTCCTTGTCGAGCAAGCACTCCATCCTGTAGTCGAGGATTTCGATGCCGCGCTGAAGATGCTGCGGGTGCAAATTCCAAGCAGAATTCTGCGCTGCCCGGAAGACAGCCAGCCGCTTCCGCCGATCCGCAAAGCTCATTTCCGCAAGGATCGTGAAGAGCAGCGGCGCAGCCTCGATCTGCGCCTGCGGCGAAATTCCATAGCGCGCAGCCACAAGATCAAAATGGATGTTGGTTTGCCCGTTCAGGTCGATGATCGTGCGGCTAGAGACGAAGGCGCGCAACTTTGCCTTGATCTCACGAAGTTCCTTGTCCGTCGGGCTCGCGGCAAGTTCCTCGGGCGATACCCCGAGCGCCTTGGCGATCTTGGCCGTCGTGTTCTTGTTCGAATTGCGCCCCCCTCCCGCGATGATGCGGCTGATGGTCTTGGCGCTGACGCCAGCGCGATCAGACAGCGCCTTCTGGGAAAACCCCTTCTCCCGAAGAATAAGTTCCAAAGTCTTGACGTTGATGGTCATATCGCGCTCCTTTGTTGCGGTGCGCTATGGATGTCCGTTCCAGACAGGACGTTAAGCGCTATATTCTGCCCGTGGCGCCTTGTGAATGGACATTATGCAGGAAGAAATCCGTCACCGCTGTCAGAATTTGTCCGAATTCCCTTGGAACCAACAGGGCTACATCGCTCCTTTCTAACCCCAGCCCCCAGTCAATGGCCAAGATGGGTCACCTACCCTTAGGGAACGAGCAATTTCCCTTTCGAATCACCCCCACCCCTCAGTTCTCATTAAATCCTTCTCCCACACCTTCACCTGCCCCGCCTTCACCCCCAACCCCGCCGCCGCCGGCCGCGCGGGATGTGACGGCGAAACATCCGCCCAGACCTGCGCCTATGGCGAGGCCACCTGTGCTGATGGTGCAGGGGCGGGCGTGGGAGGGGCGGGGGTGGTGGCGCTTTTGAACTCGGGCATGTCGATCATGCCGATGCCCGAGGAGCTGCGGCACGACCGAGCAGACGGTCCGCAAATGGCGGCATCGTGAGAGCGTGCATGACCCGCAGTCACACGCCGCACCGGCTGCAAAGCGAGGTGGAAAGGGCAACGATCCAGTGAATCGTTGCCCCACCGAACGCTGACTGCGGCGCAAGAGGCCGTGGCACTGCGCCGGGCGCTGCCGGTGTCCATCGATGACCTGCTCGCGCTCGTCATTGGGCTTGAACCAATGGTGCCGTCAATGGCTCGCTGCGGGAGTTCCTGAACCCGGAGGTCTCGCGATCTGGCCTCGACCCCTCGCCAACGGGCTCGAACCGATGGTGCCCGATGGCTCGACCTGCGCCGCCATGGGGTTGGAAATCTGCGCGACCTGCAGGGGAAGTCTGGTTCTTGGATGTTCTTGTCAGATGAGGATATCCCATGGCGCGATCCTCGTCTGATGACCAGCCCAGGCAAGCAGATTTGCCATAGAAAGGGAATCCATCGAGATTCAAGCGATTGCCCTGCCTGTGCTCTCAGGGGAATCGCTTGAAGATCATTGAGCGGTTCTGGTGATGAGGGTT
>JBCKXH010000164.1:0-4774 GCA_038921555.1 Paracoccaceae bacterium | reverse complement strand
TCTTGATGCCGATGGCGGGGGCGTTGAGGGATTTGTACATGGGGCGGCCTACGGGTTGGCTGGTTGCTGCATCGAGAGCGGTGGGGGTTTTGCACCCCCACACCCCCGCAGAGGTATTTGTGAAAGGGTAAGGGGGAAGTATACCGCAGTTTGCCCTCAATCTGTGAAGGATTGAAAGCAAACCGCTGTAAGCCGGGCCGGGAGGGTAAAGCAATCGCAGCTATTCTGCCGGAACCTTGAGCGCCGCATCCGACAGGGGGTGGGCCAGGTGGATCAGCATTTCTCTTGGGCAGACCTGTAGAAAGTGCGCCCGCTCAGCCTGCCAGTTGGCAAGGATGCGTGCGGCTTGGCGCGATCCGGTCGCGCTGGCATGGGCCTCGATCAACCCGCGCAACTGCGCCTCCCAATGGGGGTGGGAAACCGCGCAGGTCACCACGCTTTCCAGGTTGATGAAAGCCTCGGCCACGCCTTTGGGGTCATGGATATAGGCCATTCCCCCGGTCATGCCGGCGCCAAAGTTGGCCCCGATGCGGCCAAGGATCACGGCCACGCCGCCGGTCATGTATTCGCAACCGTTGGTGCCGCAGCCCTCAACCACCACCATTGCCCCCGAGTTGCGCACGGCAAAGCGCTCACCGGCGCGGCCAGCGGCGTAAAGATAGCCGGCGGTCGCGCCATAGAGCACGGTGTTGCCGATGATGGTGTTTTCCGACGCGGTCAGGGGCGAGTTCATCGCCGGGCGCAGGGTGATGGTGCCGCCCGACAGACCCTTGCCGACATAGTCGTTGGCGTCGCCCACCACCTCCAGCTTCAGCCCGCGCACCGCAAAAGCCCCCAGCGACTGGCCGCAAGATCCGGTCAGCTTGACCGTCAGATGATCGGGTTGCAGGGCATTCTTCATGCCGAACTTCCGCACGATATGGCTGGAGGCCCTTGTGCCGATGGTGCGGTGGGTATTCCTGACGGCATAGGACAGTTGCATCTTCTCGCCGTCAGCAAAGAACCGCGCGGCGTCCTTGACGATCTCGGCATCCAGCGTGTCAGGCACCTCGTTGCGCGGCTTGGCACGGTCATAGGTGATCTTGGACGCCCCATCGACGGTAATCAGCAGCGGGTTCAGGTCAAGGTCATCCAGATGCGCCGACCCGCGCGACACCTGAGACAACAGATCGGCCCGTCCGATGATTTCATCGACCCTGCGCGCGCCGATCCCTGCCAGAATTTCGCGCACTTCCTGGGCGTAAAAGGTGATCAGATTGACCACCTTGTCCGCCGTGCCGGTAAACTTTGCGCGCAAGCTGGGGTCTTGCGTAGTGATGCCGACCGGGCAGGTGTTGGACTGGCACTGCCGCACCATGATGCAGCCCATCGAGATCAGCGCGGCGGTGCCGATGCCGTATTCCTCGGCCCCCATCATCGCGGCCATCACCACGTCGCGCCCGGTGCGCAAGCCGCCATCGGTGCGCAGGGTGACCCTTTCGCGCAGGTTGTTCATCGCCAGAACCTGATGCGCCTCGGTCAGGCCCATCTCCCACGGCATGCCGGCGTATTTCATCGAGGTGGCCGGGCCGGCCGCGGTGCCGCCGTTGTGGCCCGAGATCAGGATGATGTCGGCCTTGGCCTTGACCACACCCGCCGCAATGGTGCCGATGCCGGATGAGGCCACCAGTTTCACCGTCACCTTGGCGCGCGGGTTGATCTGCTTCAGGTCATAGATCAACTGCGCCAGATCCTCGATGGAATAGATGTCGTGGTGCGGCGGCGGTGAAATCAGCGTCACACCGGGGGTGGAAAGCCGCAGGCGGGCGATCAGCGCGGTGACCTTCAGGCCCGGAAGCTGGCCGCCTTCGCCGGGCTTGGCACCCTGGGCGATCTTGATTTCCAATTCCTCACAAGCGTTCAGGTATTCGGCGGTGACCCCGAAACGACCGCTGGCGACCTGTTTGATCTTGGCTGAGGGGTTGTCGCCGTTCGGCTCAGCCAGGAAATGCGCCGGGTCCTCGCCGCCCTCGCCCGAGTCGGATTTGGCACCGATGCGGTTCATCGCGACATTCAGGGTCTTGTGCGCCTCGGGGCCAAGTGCGCCCAGCGACATGCCGGGCGTGACAAAGCGTTTGCGGATCGAGGTGATGCTTTCGACCTCCTCAATCGGCACCGGTTTGCCCAGCGGCTTGATGTCGAGAAGGTCGCGGATGTGGATCGGCGGGTTCGCCCTTATGGCGGCGGAATACTGCTTCCAGATGTCAAAGCTGGCGCTGTCACAGGCCGCTTGCAGCAGGTGTATGGTATGCGCTTCCCAAGCGTGCTTTTCGCCTGAACGCCGCGCCTTGTAGAACCCGCCAATCGGCAGAATATCGCTGCCGCCAAGCCAGCCCTTGGCGTGAACCTCTTCGGATTTGATCTGGATACCGGTCAGACCAATGCCCGAGATGCGGCTTTGCATACCGGGGAAATACTCGGCCACCATGGCGCGCGACAGCCCGACAGCCTCGAAGTTCAGGCCGCCGCGATAGGAGGACACCACCGAAATCCCCATCTTCGACATGATCTTCAAGAGCCCGGCGTTGATGGCGTCACGGTAGCGCCGCATGGCGTCCAACAAGGTGCCGTCTATCAACCCGCGCGACACCCGGTCAGCGATGGAATCCTGCGCCAGATAGGCGTTGACCGTGGTGGCCCCGCAGCCGATCAGCACGGCAAAGTAATGCGGGTCGATACACTCAGCCGCGCGCAGGTTGATCGAGCAGAAGGTCCGCAACCCCTTGCGGGTCAGCCAGGAATGCACCGCAGAGGTGGCCAGGATCATCGGCATCGCCACTAGCACCTCACCCTGATGCTGATCGCTCAGCACCAATTGTCCGACACCCGAGCGCACGGCATCCTCGGCCTCGGCACGGATGCGCTCCAACCCGTGGCGCAGGGCATCGGGCCCGGCATCGGCGGCGAAAGTGCAGTCGATGAACGCGACCTGATCGCCAAAGAGTTTGGCCAGCACGTCAAATTCGCTGTTGGCGATGAATGGGCTTTCCAGCACCAGAATCTTGGTCTGGCTGCTGTCCTCGTCCAGCACGTTGCGCAGATTGCCGAAGCGGGTTTTCAGCGACATCACCCGACCTTCGCGAAGGCTGTCGATCGGCGGGTTGGTGACCTGGCTGAAGTTCTGGCGGAAATAGTGACTGAGCGGGCGATAGACCGACGACAGCACGGCAGGGGGTGTGTCATCACCCATCGAGGTGATCATTTCCTTGCCATCCTCGGCCATCGGGGCCAGGACCTCCTCCAGTTCTTCCAGCGTATAGCCGGCGGCAATCTGACGGCGGCGCAGCTCGGCCCCGCTGAACAGCGCCGCTTCGGGCACGTCGCGCAACAGGGCGTTCAGATCGACAATCTTGCCAACCCAGTCGCCGTAAGGCTGCGCGCTGGCGAGCCTGTCCTTCAACTCGGTGTCGTGAAAGAGCTTGCCCTCGAGCATATCGACGGCAATCATCTGACCCGGCCCCAAGGCGCCCTTTTCGACCAGGGTGGCCTCATCCACCGGCACCATGCCCGCCTCGGAACCCGCAATCAGCAGCCCGTCGCCGGTGATGACATAGCGCATCGGCCGCAAGCCGTTGCGGTCAAGCCCGCCGCAGACCCAGCGGCCATCGGTCATCGCCAGCGCCGCCGGTCCGTCCCACGGCTCCATCACCGAATTGCAGTAGGAATACATGTCAGCCCAGGCCTTTGGCATGTTGGTGGTGGCCTTGGACCACGCCTCAGGCACCAGCATGGTCTTGGCCATCGGGGCATTGCGGCCCGACCTGACCAGGGCTTCAAACACCGCATCCAGCGCGCCACTGTCCGAAGTGCCCGCCGGGATGATCGGCTTGATATCCTCAGCCGCGTCGCCAAACGCGCTGGAGGCCATCCTGATCTCATGGCTTTTCATCCAGTTGACGTTGCCCTTCAGCGTGTTGATCTCGCCGTTATGGGCCAACATGCGGAACGGCTGGGCCAGCCACCACTGCGGGAATGTGTTGGTGGAATAGCGCTGGTGATAGATCGCAAAGGCCGACTCAAAGCGCTCATCCATCAGGTCGGGATAGAACACCGCAACCTGTTCGGCCAGCATCATGCCCTTGTAGATGATCGAGCGGCACGACAGGCTGCACAGATACATCCCCTGAATATGCGCCGCCAGCGCCGCCTTCTCAACGCGGCGGCGGATGATATACAACTCACGCTCGAACTGCTCGGCATCGGCGCCGGACTCGCAGCGGATCAGGATTTGCTCGATCTCAGGCCTTGTGGCATTGGCCTTGTCACCCAGAACCGAAGTGTCAACCGGCACATGCCGCCAGCCATAGATAGTGTGCCCCATGCGCAAAATTTCGGACTCAACGATGGTCCGGCAGGATTCCTGCGCGCCAAAATCGGTGCGTGGCAGGAAGATCATACCGACGGCGATCAGCTTTTTGGTGTCAGGCTCATGCCCGGTGCGGCGCACCTGGTCGTAAAAGAACTCGACCGGAATTTGCAGATGAATGCCCGCGCCGTCGCCGGTCTTGCCATCGGCATCGACCGCACCGCGGTGCCAGACCGACCGCAGCGCGGCAATGCCGTTTTCCACCACCTGGCGCGACGGTTTGCCGGAAATCGCCACGACAAGGCCGACGCCGCAGGACGCGCGCTCATCCTCGGTCTTGTATAGCCCGTTTGCGTCCACAAAGGCGCGCTTGGCTTCTTCGGCAGCTACCCATTCGGCGTCATAGATCGTCATGTTCGGGCTCCTCAG
>JBCKXH010000163.1:0-4788 GCA_038921555.1 Paracoccaceae bacterium | reverse complement strand
GGCCGACAGGTGCCGCCGTCTCCAGCCGGGCGGCGAGCGCATCGAGGGCGGCGCGGCGCGCGACGAGGACGGCCTGCATGCTGGCGGTCAGGCGGGATCCGAGGGCGTCGATGCGCTCGGCGTCGGACGGGTTCGGCGCATCTTGCGCAGCGGTGTCACATGGCGTTACCTCGAAGCTGGCCAGCGGCCCGAGGCGGTTGGTGAGCCACGCCTCCGGATCGGGAATGCGGGCGAGATCGACACGGGCGGTCCGGGCGCGATGGCCGGGTCCGGCCGGGCGGTACGTCACCTCCGCAGAGGAAGGGGACATTTGGCTATTATAGAGATCCCTATAATAGCCAAATGTCACACTCCTCGCCCGATCCTGCCGGGCCGCCGCGGCCGAGGGCCAGAGGTCCGGGAAACACGCGGCCATGTCGGCGGCGTTGTCGATGACGATGCCCGAAAGCGCCATCAGGTCGCGCCGGGTCGGCTTGAGGTCGGACCAAGGCACCAGCCCGTCGGCCGTTACCGGCAGGACCACGTCGGTCAGGAGGTCGATCTCGAGCGCGGTGTCGGCGCTGCGGTTGACGCCCCGGCCCCGCCCGATGGCCTGGATCAGCTCGCCCTCGCAGATGCTCCAGCGCACGGCTTCGGCGATCGGGTCGGCGTGGGTCTCCATGGTGAGGGGGACGGTCCGGCCGCCCGCGAGGTGCCGCCGCCGCTCGGCCATCGGATACCACCAGCCCGCCTCCTCCGGGTTCGGCGCGGGCACCCGGCCTGTCAGCGCGATGGCGATCAGCTCGACCGTGCGTGGCGCAGGCAGCGTGCGCCCCAGCACGATCATGCCGCCGATGTCGCCCCAGCGGTCGAGGCCGCTCGAGCCGCGTTGAAATGCACCGCCTCAACGCGGGGCGGCAAACCGGTCGCCCGCAGCGCGTCGATGGCGGCCTTCTGGCCGACGACCAGCAGATCGATGCGCGCGCCGGGGCGGTGGCACTGGCGCGCGCGTAGCGCAATCCAGGCGGCAAGGTCGCGCAAACGGCTTGCGGCAGCCTTGCGGTCGCGCTCCGGCGCGTCCGGTCCGGGCGTCAGCCCACGGGCCGAGGTCGGGCTGCCGGTGACCTGGCGGATGCGGACATGGGGCTGGCGCGCGGTAACGGGCGCGCCGATGTCGATCAGCGGCAGGTAGGTCTGGACCAGTTCGGGGCGTAGCGTGGCATCAAGATGCAGGATCGGCGCTTCGGCCGCCCAGCCCGCGCGCAGACGGCTGCGCCAGCGCAGGCGCAGGGCGCGGACCGAGCCGGAGTCGGTGCGCTCATGGCCGAGTTCGGCCCCGGCGGCATCCTGGCCGTTCTCCAGCGCCTCGGCGAGGATCAGCCACAGCGTGGCGCAGCGCCCGGGCGGTGCCCATGGCTCGCCCGGGGGCGGCAGGACCTTGTCGATCCGCTTGCGCCGCTCGACCGGGGACATGCCGGGCAGCAGCCCCGCATCGCGCATCCGGCGGCGTTCCAGCGTCGCGGCGGAACGGCAGTCCTCGGGGGTGAGACCTACGGCTTCGAGCAACCCGTGACGCAGGGGCCCGGGTTCTGCGACCTGCAGCGCCTTCCACAGCCGGTTGCGGGCGGCGACGAGGTCCGTCGTGGCGCCCATGTCGATCCTGCCCTTGGCACCGTAGCAGGAGAGCGAGGTCCGCCCCGGTTCCAGCCCGTCCTGCGTCAGCGTGGCCTTGCCGTCGAGGCCGCGCAGGCCCGATTGCCAGAAGGCCTCGTCGATCACCAAGAGCCCGACCGTGCCGATGGCCTCGGGCTTCATGTGGAACAGGCTGTCATGGGCACAGACGACGACCTGCGCGGCCTGCGCTTGCGGCTTCTGCCGCTGATAGCCGCAGGCGTGGAGTGCGCGCAGAGGTGCAACTCGCCGCAGCACTTGACCTTGCAGCAGCTCTGTTCGACCGGATGCTCTACCTCCAGCGCGTCGAAGGTCGCCTCGCTGTCGAGGCACATCAGTTGATCCGGGTTCTCTGCCGAGGGATCGGGCGCGGTGCGGCCTTTCCAGAGCATGGCGCGCAGGCCAAGGCCCGCGAAGGCCGCCACCTGTTCGACGCCCAGATCGTGGCGTGGCACGGCATAGACCACCTTGCGCCCGACCAGACCGCCCGAGGCGAGGAGACCCGCGATGGCGGTCCGGGCGCGCGAGGTCTTGCCGAGGCCCACATCGACCGGCAGGCCGAGCAGCGGCGGCAGTGCGGCCCGCGCGGCAGTGTTGAAATCCAGCGGATTGCGATCCTCAGCCGCGTCCTGTGCCGCCTCGCGGGCGGCATCGACGGCGGTCCAGTAGGCGGGCACGGCGGCCATGAAGCGCGCGATGGCGTCCGCGAGTGTCGCGCGGGCTTGGTCCGGCGTCAGGACCGGCGCCGGGTATGTTGGCGGCGGTGGCGGGATCTTCGCCGCGCCCGCAACGAGCGCCGCGACAACCTCCGGACCTGCGGCGCAGAACAGATCGTTGGCGTCGCCCGGGGCTTCGGGCACGGCAATGCGGGCATTGACGGCAAGGGCGGCCTTGCGCGCGGCATCGACGCCGGGGTTGGTGTCGCGGTCGGGCTTGGTGTCATTGTCGGCCACGAGGACGAGATCGGCGTCGGGAAACCGGCCTCCGCCACCGGCGACAGGTTGCCCGCATCCATCGCGGCGATGACGGTGCGGCCGGTTGCCATGTGCAGGCTCGCACCGGTGGCCCAGCCTTCGCAGATCAGGATCGCGCCAGTGAGGTCGGCCAGCGGCGCAGGTTCTGCGCCCACCACCGCGAAATGCCCGCGCTTGGCACCGCCCGCGAGAAATCGCTTGGCCCCGTCCGGGGCGATGGTCTCGAGGCTGTGAAGGTGGCCGTCCACGTCCTGGAGCGGCACGACCAGGTGACCGCGGGCATCAGCGCGCAAGGCCAGCGGCCGGACCTGCTTGGCGGTGAGATAGGGGTGATCCTCGGGGGCCGAATGTGCCATCGCCCAGATCCGTGCGGCGCGGGCGGCGGCTTGCGCAGCGGGGGTCGCGGCCTCCGGCTCTGGCACGCCGGAGACGGCACTAACCGGCTCGGCAGCGACAGAGGCCCCGCGCGGCCTGAACGCACCGTCCGCCGCAGGACGCGTCGCCGGTTTGGCGATGCGCGGGTGCATCCCGAAATCGCCCGCCATGCCGATGCGATCGCCGGTCCAGTGCAGGGCCTCGTGACGGTTCAGCCCGCGCATGCGGCCGACAAGATCGACCAGCCCGCCGCCGATCCCCGCCTCGTGGTCGAACCACATGCCGGCCTTGGCACCGGTGATCACGACCGACAGGCTGCCCTTGCGGCCCCAGCGCCATTCATGGCCCGCACGCAAGCTCGGATTGCCCAAGAGCTCGACCGCAAGCTCCTGCGCCCGTGCCCGCAACTCGGCATCGAAGGCCTGCCAGTCCCGCCCGCTCATCGCCGCCCCCGGGCATCGGGCACGCGCGCGCCGGTCGGCCCGAGGGCCGTGGCGGTGACGTGCAGGGGGTGATGCAGGAAGATGGACAAGGTGGATCAGAACCAGAGTTGGGGTATCGTTGCCCCCGGTTCTGCCATCTTTCCGGCAGCCCCCGCGACGTCGGAACCGGTCCACCCGGTCAAGCGTCACCCCGCCGAAAAGGGTGGAACCCTTCCCGCAAGGCGCTGAAATCACGTCAGATAAAGGGTGGACCCCATGGGGTCAGAAGGGCCGTTCCGAGGACCGTCCACCGCCGTCACGCGAAGGTGGGTGGAACCCTTCCGGGTGCGAATGGGGTGAACCGTTCCACCCATTCGGCGGGGTGTGGCGGGAAGGGTGGAACCCTCGACGGGGGGACATCAACGGGCGTCATCCGCCGCAAGGCGACGGGGGTTGCAGGGCGATCGGCGTCGCCGTGCAGCGTCGGGATCGGCTACCGAAGGGATGTTGGGTTCTGCAACATCCCTCGCAATCTACCCACCGGACCGGTTAATGTTCTCCCCTGCCTGCGCCCGATGGGCAGTGTCGATCAGATCGTCATGTGTGGCTTGGACGTCGTTCACGCGCAGGGAATTTGGAACCGGAATCAGCGGCGTTGGTATCGTGAGGCCGGTAAACTTCGTCAATCTGATCACGGCGCAGGCAAAGGTCGGCCGCAGTCGCAATCGCGTTGGTGTCGCCAACGCGTTTCTGGCCTCCGTCAAGTACCCTCACTGCTTCGCCCGCGCATGCGCGGCGTCATAGTTTCTGGCCAGACGCCGCTTGGCTGCGGCCTCGATTTTCAGCGCATGGGCTGGCGCCCAATGGGCCGCGGCGACACGATCGTTACAAATGCCATTGGGGTCGTTCAGCCGATGGCAGCCAAAAACCCGGATCGGCGAAATCGACGTCGTGGATCAGGCTGGCATGGTCGATCTGGTCGTGTCGTAGCCCGAGAACTCTTGCCGTCGTCAAGAGTTTTCGGCTGCCCGGTTGCCACTTCGCCCCATGCCTGCGCCGCGTCATACTCATCCGCCAGTCGCCGCCCAATATGACGCCCAAGTTCAGGCAGGGAGCTACGTTGTGACCCACAACGGAGCTCTCGTCTTCGCCGACGTCCAGTCACGCGGGTGTTCCGGGCCGGAACACCGGCCGCCGAGCTACATATCCCGATGCCGCAGCATAAAGCTCTGCCGTCGCGAACCTCGTTCCCGGTCAGAACGAGGTTTGTCCGAGGATTCTGATCTGGCCGCTGGCCTCCCCAAGCCTATCCGGCGTTTCGAAAATCCGGGCCGAGCACCCGCTTGGCACCGCCGCGCTGCGCGGCT
>JBCKXH010000162.1:0-4792 GCA_038921555.1 Paracoccaceae bacterium | reverse complement strand
TCCGCATGTTCCTTCAGAATCGAGAACATCATCTCGCCCTTGCGCATCGACGGCGCATTCTCGATCTCCCACTCCTCGGCCATTGCCAGCAATTCGGCTGGGGTCTTGGCTTTCAGATCGGCCAGATTCAAATGTTCAACAGTCATGAGAGATCCTTGCGACGGCACCGGTCCAGCCGGGCAACAGCGAAATATGTGTGGATTGCGGGATGGCCGAACGGCCGCGCTGACCACCCCCTAGCATCGCATGCCTCCCATGTCAACCATTTCAGAATTTCACGATAACCGAAGCGACAATAACAACCAACAACAGCGTCGGCACCTCGTTCATCAGCCGGTACTGCCAACCAGTCACTTTGTTTACACCCCCAACAAAATCCTTGCGGCGCCTACCCAGCCAGTGCTGAAACCACGTCATCACCAGAACCGACCCGGCCTTTGTCCAAGGCCAGACCTCGCCCCAATCCACGATCCCCGGGGTAGACACCAGTGCCAGCCCGGTTACCCAAGCCGCAAGCGAGGCCGGGCCGATGATCCCGCGCAGCAACTGACGCTCCATGGTCTGAAACATCGCGTCAGTCGGCGACCCGGCCTTTACCTGTTCAACATGATAGACAAACAACCGCGGCAAATAGAACAGCCCGGCCAGCCATGCCACGACAGAAATCACATGCGCCGTCTTTATCCATGGATACCAGGTCGCCAGAAAGTCGCCCATGTCCACCCTCACTTCTATATAAATGATATATAAAGTAAAGAATGATGATGAGGTAGGGAGGGTGGATAAGAGAATTCTTGACCTTCTCCCAATGGTTTTCCCCAGTCAGCCTGCGGTGGACAAGGCTCGGACAAAGGCTAAAGACTTCAGGCATCAATCAATAACTAGTTGAAAAACCATATTAATGAATGCCATCGACAGGCCATCTCTCGCGAACAGCCGTGATCCCAGACCGCTGCATAACCGGGTTCTCCCCAACCGCAACTGACCGCTGTCCCCCGGGGGGCAAAGCACCCAGCCCTTGACAAGCCTGCGGGCAACCCCCCCACTTCGCAGCACGACCCCGGTTTTCCCGGTTTCACGCCGCCAGAACAAAGCCGGGTTTTCCACAGGGTTGCCCGCTTCAGAAATGTCCCCATGCCCGAGATTGCCCTGCTCCTCGCCTCTGCATCGCCGATCCGCCTGACCTTCTTGCGGAACGCCGGACTGGCAGTTTCCGCCCAACCCGCCCGCATCGACGAAGAGGCCGTCCGCGCCTCGCTGGCGGCTGACCGCGCCAAACCGCGCGATGTGGCGGATACTCTGGCCGAACTGAAAGCCCGCAAACTGGCCGACCGCAATAGGGCGGCGCTGGTGCTTGGTTGTGATCAGGTGCTGGAATTCGACGGTCAGCTCTGGTCCAAACCCGAAGACCTCCACCAGGCCCGCAGCCAGCTGCAAACCCTGCGCGGCAAGCCCCACCACCTGCATTCCGCCATTGTGCTTTACCATGACGCCCAGCCGATCTGGCGCCACATCGGCAGCGCCAAACTGACCATGGCGGACATCTCCGACGCCTATCTTGACGCCTATCTGTCGCGCAACTGGCCCAAGATCGTAGGCAGCCTTGGCGCCTACCAGATCGAAGGCGAAGGGATCCGGCTTTTCTCCGCGGTCGAAGGCGATTACTTTACCATTCTCGGCCTGCCGCTCTTACCGCTCCTGGCCTTTCTCGCACTCAGAGGGTTCATCGCATCGTGACCGACCTGCGCCATAGCCCTGTGCCCCACACCCCGCTGGCCATGATCCCGCTGGCCGGCGTCATCGGCCACCCGATTGCCCACAGCCTCTCGCCCGCGCTGCATGGCTTCTGGCTGAAACGCTATGGCATCAACGGCCATTACATCCCGATGGATGTGGCGCAGGCCGACCTGAAACAGGCGCTGGCTCTGCTGCCGAAGCTTGGCTTCGTCGGCCTCAATGTCACGATCCCGCACAAGGAAACCGTGCTCGGGCTGGCCGATGTGGTGAGTGACCGCGCCGCCCTGATCGGTGCCGCCAACACCTTGATTTTCCGCAAGGATGGCAAGATTCACGCCGACAACACGGACGGCGCGGGTTTCATCGCCAACCTGCGCCAGAATGCAACGAACTGGAACCCCCAAGCCGGCCCGGCAGCCATCTTCGGTGCCGGTGGTGCCGCCCGCGCCGTGATCGCCGCCCTTGTCGAACTTGGGGTGCCCGAGTTACGTATCGCCAACCGCACAAGAGCGCGGGCTGAGGCTTTGCGGGCCGATTTTGGCACCCGCCTGCAGGTCTATGACTGGCTGCAAGCCGCCCATATGCTGGAAGGGGCGGCGCTGGTGATCAACGCCACCTCGCTCGGCATGGCGGGCAAGCCCGATTTCCCGGTGTCCCTTGCTGCGCTGGAGCGCGGCGCGCTGGTCACCGACCTCGTCTACACCCCGCTGATGACCCAGTTCCTGATTGACGCGCAAGAGCACGGCGCTCAGATCGTCGATGGCCTTGGCATGCTGCTTCATCAGGCCGCCCCCGGCTTTGAACGCTGGTTCAACCAGCGCCCCGAGGTTGACGACGCCAGCCGCGCCGCCGTTCTTGGCCTATGAAATTCCCCTTCAAACTCGGCCTTACCGGATCCATCGGCATGGGAAAATCCACCACAGCCGGAATCTTCATCGCGCAGAATATCCCGGTCTGGGATGCCGACGCCGCCGTCCACCGCCTCTATGCGTCCGGCGGCCCGGCCGTGGCCCAGATCGCCGCCCTCATTCCCGAAGCGGTCAGGGACGGCAGTGTTTCACGTGAAACATTACGCGAACATGTGGCCAAAGACCCGACCGCCCTGCCAAGGATTGAGGCCATAATCCACCCCCTGGTCGCCGCTGACCGGGCGGCGTTCATTGCGGCCCAAACCGCCCCGATCGTTGTTCTCGACATCCCGCTGCTTTTTGAAAACGGCGTTGAGGCGACGCTGGATGCCACCCTCCTGGTCACCGCCCCGCCCCTATTGCAACGCGCCCGCGTCCTGGCCCGCCTCGGCATGACGCCAGCACTTTTCGCCACCATCCTCGCCCGCCAAATGCCGGATGCCGAAAAGCGCCGCCGCGCCAGCCATATCGTCGAAACCCTCGACCTGCCCGCAACCACGGCCTATGTAAAAGCCCTGATTGCCTATATTCGAACCACAAATGCGTGAAGTCGTCCTCGACACTGAAACCACCGGGCTGGAACCCGCCAGTGGCGACCGCATCGTCGAGATCGGCGCGGTTGAACTTGTGAACCACCTGCCCACCGGTAAAACTTGGCACCAATACATCAACCCCGACCGCCCGATGCCGAAAGAAGCCTTCGAGGTTCACGGAATCTCCGATGACTTCCTGCGCGACAAACCGCGCTTCGCCGACCTGGCCCCGGCATTTCTTGCCTTCATCGGTACATCCACGCTGGTCATCCACAACGCCGCCTTTGACATGAAATTCCTGAACGCCGAGCTTGCCGCCGCAGGCCACCCCGCCCTGCCGATGGCGCGCACCTGCGACACCCTGGCGCTGGCCCGGCAGAAATTTCCCGGCTCCCCCGCCGGCCTCGACGCTTTGTGCCGCCGCTTCGGTGTCGATAACTCCGCCCGTGAAAAGCACGGTGCCCTGCTCGACGCTGCGCTTTTGGCCGAGGTCTACCTCGAACTGATCGGCGGCCGCCAACCCGACCTGACCCTGAACAGCGCCGCCCAGACCGCAGCGACCAACCGGCCCGACACCGCCTCGCGCACCCAACCCCGGCCCACCGCCCTGCCAAGCCGCCTGACCGAAGCGGAATTGATCGCCCACCAGTCTTTCGTCGCCACGCTTGGCGCTACCGCAATCTGGAAAAGACGCGGCTGACCCTGAAACTGGCTCAGTTCGCCAGCACCGCCACCACTGGCGCCTGTGCCGCCGCCCGCCGCGCCATCTCCTGGCGATACAAGGCCATGAAATCGACGTTGTCGATGTTCAGGGCCGGAAAGCCGCCGTCATGTGTGGCGTCCGAGATGATCCGGCGGATGAACGGAAACAGCATCCGCGGGCATTCGATCAGCAAGAACGGATGCAACTGATCGTCCGGCACGCCTTCAATCTGAAAGACCCCGCCATATTCCAGCTCCATCAGGAACAGCGTGTCACCATTCGCCTTGTTCTTCGAGGTCACCTTGAACTTGGCGATCACGTCATACTGGTTCGCCACCACCCGCTTGCGCGCATCAAGGCTCACACCAACCTGGATGTCCGGCTGCATTTCGGTCCCGCTCAGACCCTTCTGCGCCACCAGGTTTTCAAACGACATGTCCCGCACGAATTGCGCCAGAATCTGCATCTTCACAACCGGCGCCGCTGGAGCCACTGCCCCATTCCCGCTGCTTTCCTCGGCCATCATCCACTCCCTATTAAATGCGCTGCAGCTTCGTAACAGCCCGTCAGGGCTTGGTCCATCCCGAAGGCGACCGCAATCCAGTCGGCACCACTTCAACGGCACTCGCCTCCACGACATCGCGCGCGCCGTCATAGCCTGCGGTCGCCACCACCCGCCCGCCAATCAGCCCGCCAATCTGTCCGGCCACCCAGCGCCGCACCGGGGCCACCATCAAGGCCAGCCCGGCAAGGTCGCTCACCAATCCCGGCAAGATCAGCAACACCGCCCCAAAGGCCAGCAGCCCGGCATCCCCCAACCGCTGCGCAGCCGCTAACCCCTGCACCCCGCCACGCCCCCGCATGGTGGCGGCCAAACTCACCCAATGCCAGCGCAACACCGCAACACCGGC
>JBCKXH010000161.1:0-4812 GCA_038921555.1 Paracoccaceae bacterium | reverse complement strand
CGGATGGCCGACCTGTCCGAACCACAGGCCTGCGGCCACGAACAGGGCTGCGCGAGCCGGCAGGGCCAGGCCGGAGGGGCCCGCGATTGCCCAGGTCAACAGCGGCAGTGCTACAGGGCCAAACAGGCCGAGGGCGGCCAGCAGGGCATCGGCGGAGGGAAACTCCTGATCCGGCGCATCGCAGGCCGCCCAGGGGATCAGCAGATCAAGGCTGACCGCGGCACATGCCATGTAGAGCAGTGCCAGATCGGGCCATAGGCCGCCCGACCAAAGGCCCAGGGCCAACAGGACAAGCGGGCTTGCGGCGGCAAAGGCGAACAGGCTGATTGGCAGGGGGCGCATGGGGCGAGTGTAGCAGAGGTGGTGCGAACTGCCAGAGGGCGCGCCTGATGCCGGCAGTGATCCGGTGGAGCGGCGATGCCGCAAGTGATGTGTTGGCTGCGCGGCCGAAGGGGCCGCTTGGCGACGGGGCCTCCGGCGGGAGTATTTTGGAAAGGGTAAGGGCGCTTGTGCTAGAGGAGGTGCCAGAGGTGGTGTCTGAGCGAAGGTCGGGTGGCAAGTGGGAGGCCAAGGGATGCAGGCGATCTTCATCGTGGCCGTGCTGGCGGCGGGGTTTTGCTGGGTGATGATCGCCTGCAAAGCCGAGGGGGCTGGCCGGGTGCGGTGCTGAAAACATTGTCGGTGGCGGGGCTGGCCGGCTGGGGGGTGCGGGTCCTGCAACTTGGCTCGGCGCTGTTCGTGCTGTCGGACTTGGTTCTGGCGATCAGGATGTCTGGCCCGCTTACACTTGGGCGGGCCTGGGTGCTGTCCGTGGCGGTCTGGCCGCTTTGCTGGCTGGGACAGGCCCTGATCCTGATCGGCGGCGGCGTGTATTGGCGGTTCGGCACCGGCGGAACCCTTTCCTTGTCGGCCCGGATTGACTAGGTGAAGGGGAAACCGGGGGCGCCATGTCATTCTTCAAGAAACTCCGCGACCGGATGTTCCGGTCCGCTGACAAGATCAGCGATGGGCTGGATGCGCTGGTTACCGATGCCGTGCCAGAGGTTGACTCGTCGGTTGGCCCTGAGGTTGGCCCGCAGGTTGGCCAGCCTCAGGTGGCACCCGGGCCTGTGGGAAAGCCGGGCCTGTTGGGGCGGCTGCTGGGGCGGGACGAGACGCGTCGGCTGGTCGATGATGCGATGCTGGAAAGTCTGGAGAATCTGCTGATCGAGGCCGATTTGGGGGTGGACACCGCGCTGCGCGTCACCGCCAATATCGCCGTTGTCTGGCGCGGCAGGCGGGTGTCCAGCGGTGAGTTGCAGGGCGCGCTGGCGGACGAGGTTGCGCGGATCATGGCGCCGGTGGCGCGTCCGATGCCGCTGTATCCGCGCAAGCCGCAGGTCGTGCTGGTGGTGGGGGTCAATGGCTCTGGCAAGACCACGACGATCGGCAAACTGGCCGCGCAGTTCAAGGCTGCGGGCAAGTCGGTGGTGATTGCTGCGGGCGATACCTTTCGGGCGGCGGCGGTCGAGCAGTTGCAGATCTGGGGCGCGCGGGCCGGGGTGCCGGTGCTGACGGCGCCTGCGGGCAGCGACCCGGCCAGCCTGGCCTTTGACGCGCTGACGCGGGCGCAGGCTGAGGGGGTGGATCTGTTGCTGATCGACACGGCGGGGCGGTTGCAAAACCGCGCCGATCTGATGGAGGAACTGGCCAAGATCGTGCGGGTTCTGCGCAAACTGGACCCGACAGCACCCCATAATACCCTGTTGGTGCTGGATGCGACGACCGGGCAAAACGCGCTGACCCAGGTCGAGATTTTCGCCAAGATTGCCGATGTCAGCGGGCTGGTGATGACCAAGCTGGACGGCACGGCGCGCGGTGGCGTTCTGGTGGCGCTGGCCGACCGGTTCGGCCTGCCGATCCATGCCATCGGCATCGGCGAGCAGATCGACGATCTGGCGCCGTTTGACCCGCAGGAATTTGCCGATGCGCTGGTGGGGCGCAAGGGCTGAGGCATGAGCGGCGGCCTGGCGGGATGTCGCGTGATGTCGCAGAATGCGATATCTTGTTTTTTCCTTTGTTCCCAATCAGTTAGCTGTTTTCGTTAACTTTATATCAACCTTCACAGACACTGTCCTCGCAAGAGCGGCAAACCGGTGTTTTCCATAGGATTCTTCCTCGCCAACGCAGCGTCCTGTGGATCATCGCATGATTTCCGCCCTCACCGACAGGCTGGCCCCGCAGGTTCCCCTAGGTGCGGCGCGCGACGCTTGGGTTGCTGGCGGCTGGTTCTGACCGCCGGTTCCAACCATGGCCCCCCGCCACCATCGGCTGGCCCTGATGTGGACCGGGCTTGACCGGGTCGGGCCCTCCGTGCCAACAAGAGTGAGACAATCCAGTAGGTAAAGTTTACGCTTGGGGGCGCAGGAGAACAAACATGACGGCACAGCCATTGCTCGATCTTCTGTTGCCTGCCTATGCGCCCTGCCAGCATTTCGCCGGTGCCTGTGCGAATGCCTGCACATGGGAACCGGATCGCGGGCTGGTTCCCTGCGCTTTCGGCGGTGCGACCGGATCGTTGGATGACGTAAAGCTCGTGCTTGTCACCGCCGAACCCGGCGATACCCCCGACGACGCGAACTATCGCGGCAGCGCCACAGACATGCTGCACAACTCGCTTCGGGTGTTCACCGAAGCCATGCAGCGCGGCGGCCTTGTTCGGCAAGGACGGCCAACGTCATTTCACCGGAACATGTGCCGGATCCTCGATTACTTCTGGCCGGACCAGAGTTTGGCTGAGCAACTCAGAAAGACCTGGACGACCAACGCCGTGCTTTGTTCTGCGCGGGTTTCGGGCGGACGACACCCGAGGCGCGTTGAAGCGGCCTGCGCGGCCACCTATCTCGCGCCGCAGCTTGCGCTGCTCAGCCACGCCTTCGTCTTCGTTCTTGGCGACAAGGCGCGGGATCGGCTTGTCGCGGCGGGTCTGCGCTTTGATGCTGTCGGGTTTCATCCCAGTGCGCGGGTCTCTGATGCCGACAAGCGGGCCTCGTGGCAGGCGGCAGCGGGGCAGTTTCGCGGTGGCGAGCGCACGACAATATCAACCGCGCCAGTGACCCAGCTAGTGAGCCCCCTGCCGAGACCGGCCGCGACCGGAGTAAGAGTGGCGACAGCATCTTCGCGGCGCGAACTGAGCGACGACACTCGCACCGCCATCAATGAGCTGCCTGGTCCGGTTGCGGCCTTCTTTTGGTCCCTCAACGCCCACCCGGACTATACCTGCTTGGCAGGCCGAATGCAGATGATGGTCTATTTCCGGGGGCAGAAGGTGGGTGGGCTGAGCCGCCGAGTGTCGCATTGGTATTTTTCAAAGGTGTTTGTTCGTGATTACGGCAGCGACGCCATCATGAAGACGCATGGCTTTCAGCATGTCGTTCACAACGAGAAGCATGACTACTGGCGAGCCCCAGGCATTGGCGCGTTGGCCGCGTTCGAGGGTGCGCTTGTCGCGATGACGGGCGTGCAGCCATGAGGCGCGCGCCATTCGGACAAGCGGAATGCCTGAAGGTAGTGGTGAGGTTTGCGGGTAGTGGTGAGGTTTGCGGGCCGCGCTATGCCTCGCAGGCGGTGTGGTAGCTGGTCAGCATCCGGGTGATGGCGGCGCGGATCAGGGCGTCGGCGGTCGGGGCAAGGCTGCCCGACATCACGGCGTTGTAGCTTGCGGCGAGGAACTGGCTGATCAGAGGCTCGGGCAGGGGGTGGTCGGCAAGCAGGGCCAGCAGGTCCTTGACGCTTTGTGCGGCGATAGGGTCGGTCCAGTAATAGCGGATGCGGTCGGAATAGCTGAAATGGCGTTGCAATTTCTGCTGCTGTGCGGTGCCGGGGTAATATCTTGCCCAATGCTGGGGGCGCTGCTGCATCAGGCGTTCCATGCTGGCGCGCAGGCCTGTGCTGCGGTCGGGGAACAGCACGTCGGCGATGTGGTCGAGGCCGTAAAGCGCCTCGCGCAGGGCGAAGGTCAGGCCGGGGCCGACCTTGAGAATGGCAAAGCCGTCGCGGACTAGGGCGGTCAGCGCCGCAGTGCTCTGGTAATCGGTCGAATGCGCCTCATAGATCAGCGGCAGGTCGTCCAATGCGGCGACCAGACCGCGGGCGGCCTCAGGCCGGTAGGCGACCACATTCTCGCGACCAAACTCAACGCCAGGCTGCACGACAAGGCCGATCACCCGGCCGAAGGCGTTCGCTATGCCGTGGCGGGCGAATTCCGCCTGATGAAGGGCCACGGTGGCGCGGGCGGCTTCAGGCGCGGTCACCCTCAGGTGTTCGACCACTGCCAGCGCGCCACCGGGCATCGGCACTTCGGTGCCGATCACATAGACCGGCCGCTCACCGCTGGCATTGGCTTCGGCCACGGCGGCAAGGCGGGCCGAGCGGGCGGCAATCATGGCATCCGGCAGCGGCGTGGCATCGTCGGCGCAGGGCTTTGATGCGTCAAGGTGCAGCTTCTTGAACCCCGCCTGCGCATATTCCGCCATCATGGTGCAGGCCTTGTCCATCGCCTGAGCGGCGGGCAGGTCCTGCCACGGGTTGGGGCCAAGATGGTCGCCGCCAAGGATCAGCTGGCCGGGGTCGAAGCCTTCTTCGGCCGCGATTTGTTCGACGTAGCGGCGAAAGTCGGCTGGGCGCATTCCGGTATAGCCGCCGTCCTGATTGACCTCATTGCAGGTCGCCTCGATCAACACCGGCTTGCCTACGGCGCGTCCAAGGGCGAGGGCGGCGCCGATGACCTGAGGATGCGCCGAGCAGACCGAGGTTAGTCCCCTGGCCTGACCG
>JBCKXH010000160.1:0-4853 GCA_038921555.1 Paracoccaceae bacterium | reverse complement strand
TGATTCCTATCTTGGGGTTGTCGTGATGATCCGCGTCATGGACGGCGTGGTGAAGAAGGGCGACCGCATCCGCATGATGCAGACCAACGCGGTTTACGGCATCGACAAGCTGGCCGTGCTGAAACCCCAGATGGTCGATATAGCCGAGCTTGGCCCGGGTGAGATCGGCATCTTCACCGCCCAGATCAAGCAGCTTCGCGACACCCGCGTCGGCGACACCGTGACCCACGAACGCCGTGGCTGTGCAACACCCCTGCCCGGCTTCAAACCCGCCCAGCAGGTGGTGTTCTGCGGCCTGTTCCCGGTTGATGCCGCCGATTTCGAGAACCTGCGCGACTCTATCGAGAAGCTGTCGCTGAACGACGCGTCCTTCTCGTCGGAAACGGAAACCTCCGCCGCCCTTGGGTTCGGCTTCCGCTGCGGCTTCCTTGGGCTCTTGCATCTGGAGGTCATCCGCGACCGGCTGGAGCGGGAATACAACCTTGACCTGATCACCACCGCGCCCTCGGTGGTGTTCAAGCTGTATATGAAAGACGGCGAGGTGCGCGATCTGCACAACCCCGCCGACATGCCCGACCTGACCTATATCGACCATATTGAGGAGCCGCGGATCAAGGCCACCGTGATGGTGCCCGACGAATACCTTGGCGATATCCTGAAGCTGTGCCAGGACCGCCGTGGCATCCAATTGGATTTAAGCTATGCCGGCAACCGCGCGCTGGTGGTCTATGACCTGCCCTTGGCCGAAGTGGTGTTCGACTTTTACGACCGGTTGACATCGGTGTCGCAGGGCTATGCTTCGTTCGATTATGTGCTGGCCGAATACCGCGAGGATTTTCTGGTCAAGATGTCGATCCTGGTCAACGAGGAACCGGTGGATGCTTTGTCGATGATGGTCCACCGCGACCGCGCCGAGGCGCGTGGCCGCGCGATGGTCGAGAAGCTGAAAGAACTGATCCCGCGCCACATGTTCAAAATCCCAATCCAGGCCGCGATTGGCGGCCGGGTCATCGCGCGCGAGACCCTGTCGGCGATGCGCAAGGACGTGACGGCCAAGTGCTATGGCGGCGACGCCTCGCGCAAACGCAAGTTGCTTGACAAGCAGAAAGCGGGTAAGAAGCGGATGCGCCAGTTCGGCAAGGTGGAAATCCCGCAGGAGGCGTTTATTGCGGCGTTGAAGATGGATGGGTGAGGTCGGTCACGGGACTGTAATTGTCGAATCGCCATTTGGTTCTAGCTTTCTTAAAAAATTCCGAGTCGCCGTGAAACTGCCCGATTATCCAGTCAAGAAATATATTTGAGTATTGTGGACCCGCATCTTGATGCGTCTTCAGCATCATGTCGGGCCGACTGTCCTCGTCGATTCCATGCGAATGCTTTACAGCAACCAAGTCGTGGCTATTGATAGTAATTGACGGAAATTCATCTTTTATTCGTTTCAGAACGTCATCGCGCCGATAGGGCCAATTTTTCTTTGGGTCAGACAGCCGGACTGGCAATGCGTTCGGATCGTTCGTTAGCCTTGCCGAAACCGTGGGTGTACCTGCAATGTCGCCGGGTGCAAGGGTTGAAACGACAACCGTTTGGCCAATTGGTGCCTCTACAACTTTTCGTATGTTCGATAGCCATGAGTCTCTAATTTCGTTGAGTTCTCGGTCACGCCACCGAATCAAATCGTCGCGAGTGCAAGGCTCGCTTTTTGAGCCGTGTCGCACATAAATCACGCCCACACGGAACTCAGTCTTTGGTTGGAGCTTTGGCTTGCCCTTCGTGACATCAATCGTAACCTCATAACTGCCTACTTGTGTAAAGGGCAGCAACACGCGCTCAGAGTCACATGAAATGCACCAATATGGAATTCCAAATCTTGACACCTGAAATTTTTTAATGCTTCCAACGTTCTCGGATGTATATTTTAAGACTTGGTTGGAAATTTCAGATACATCTACTTCAGCCGCCGAACTGCAATCGTCACCAGTTGGACTACCATCAGAATCCAGCCTGAAAACAAGTACACCGCCGTCTGTGTTTGAAAAGGAAACCAAGTCTTTTACAATTTTACACCAAAAGCCTGGCTCGTTCTTGTCGAATTTCGATTTGAAGTCAACTGTTTCAGTCTCACCAACCGCTCCTGCCGCCACTTTTTCCCAATTCATGGTTCTAGGTCAAATTCCAAATTTCAGTGATGGCTATCCATCTCAGTCTGAGATTCATACTAAATTCCTTGGGTGAGTCAACCAGCAAGCCGGGGTCTGGGTTACCACCCCCCCTCACCGATAAACCCCACCCCTCACCGCCACCGTCACCACCACAATCACCAACTGCCCATCCTCGATCCGGTACACCACCCGCCACTCCCCGACCCGTAGCCTCCAACGATCCTGATACCCGGCCAGCTTGACCACGCCGACAGGTCGCGGGTCATCGCCCAGCCGGTAGATGGCCATGTCCAAACGTCTGCGCAAAACGCGGTCGTGGACGGCCAGCAGCAGCTTTTCCGCAGCCGGGACGACGATCACGGTAGATCGGGTCATTCAGCGGCTTGGTCGCTGGCATCCTCGGCCATGATCTGTTCAATCGTTTTGGCCGCGCCGGGGTTCTTCAGGTATTCAGCATAGGCGGCATCCGCAATCGGCCCCCAATACAGGCTCTCGCATTCCTCCAGAAACGCATGCTCCTCCGCCGACACCACCACTGCCACCGGTTTGCCGTGCCGGGTGATGTGCAGAACCTCGCCGCTGTGCTGGACCTTGGACAGCAGGTCGGACAGTTCCTCGCGCGTCTCGGAAACGGTCTTGGTGATCATCGCAGCCAACCATTTCATACAAACCTTACCATACGTCCAAACCGTACAAAATTCAACCCCTCTTTCCCCCGCTCATCCAGATCGGCGCGGTTCTTGCGCATCACCTCCCAGGCGCGGGCCATCTGGTATTTGGTGTCGGTCGGGGTCGGGGCGCCGGCCCACTCGGCCTTGACCTGTTTTGCGATATCACCGAACTGCGGCTTGTGCCCGTCATGCGACAGGCTGCGCTCTTTGAAATGGTTGATCGTCTCGGCCCCGTCGATCACCCCGGCCAGCCGGGCGTGCATGAAACTTTTCAGCACCAGATTGATGCGCGGCCCGTAGCCCTTGCCCATCGACTTGAAGAATTTCAGCACATCCGCCTCCAGCCCGAGGTTGACCCGGACCACCTCACGCGCGGGGCCTTGCTTGGCGATCTCGTGCCACTCCTCCGGGATGCGGTCCGACATTTCCAGACGGTTGTGCATGTCCCATTCAAAGCGGCGCATGACGTCCATCATATAGGTGAAATGCGCCCTCTGGCGCGGGGTCTGTTTGGCAAGATTGGGCATGGCGGCCTCCTTATCGCGCCGCCACAGTGGCAAACCTTGGTTAACCGGGCCCTACACCTGCGGGTGCATGCAATGGAGATGCGATGTAGATGCAATGTAGGTCGTTCATCTTTCCTTAACCAAACCACGCCAAACTGCGGCGATGAGATGGCTTATCCACTTGATTTTGCTGGCCGCCTGCGGGGCGCAACCCTCACCGTTCATGCTGGGTGCGCAGCGATTGGATGTCAGCGTCGCCGGGCGGTCCTATACCGTGTTCTGGACCGACCGGATGGTCGAGGTGATCCGCCTCGGCTGGGCCTCCAGGGGTGAGCATCAGGCGATCAGGGCCACGATGATCGGCCTTGTCCCCCAGGTCACCGGATGCCGGTTGAACGAAAGCTCACTGACCGGGGATTCAGGGGAAATGCGCGGGTCTATCAACTGCCCGGGGGGCCCTTGAGGATCAGGACATAGCCCGCGTAAACCCCTGCACCGATGAACAAAACACCCCAGAACGGGTCTTGCATGATCATTTCGAACAGGCCCCAGGCCAGCGGCAACAGGCAGGTCGCCCAGCGTCGCCATGGCGGGGCAAAGAACGGGTGGTTGGCGTCCAGCAGCTTTTTCATCTCAGACCTTTCCGCCCAGATAGGCATAGCGCTACGCCAGCGCCAAACCGCCCGCCCCACCGGCGCGTTGCACTACGCGCCTTTTGCCAGACAAACCATTGGTTTCATTGCCATTTTCGTCATGGCCGCCCCGGCGACCTCGATCAACCGGGCTATTTCAGCGGGTTTGCAGGCGTCATGGTCCATGAGCCACCCTAACGCAGATCGAGTGGCGGGGGGAACCAGAATTTCTGACCCATCATTTATGGCCCATCGCGGTTTTGCCAAGCTTGCCGCGTGGCGAAAGTGCGGCTAAGCTCGGGTCAGGGGGGCTTCAAAATGACAGTGATTTCTCAGGATTTCCAGGGCCAGACCGTGATCACCACCTTCGAGATGACCCCGGGCACCTGCACCGACCTGCTGGACGAGCTTAAGGCGGCTTACGGCGAATTCATCTGCCACCAGCCCGGCTTCATCTCGGCCGGGCTGCATGTGAATGACGCGCAGACAAGGATTGCCAACTATTCGCAATGGCAGCGGCGCGAAGATTTCATGGCAGTGCTGCGCAGCCCGGAAATGCGGGCGCGCAACCGCAAGATTGCCGCCCTGTGCAGTCGGTTCGAGCCCGTCATGTATGAGGTTGCGGCGGCTTTCTGACGCTGAATCAACTGGGGAAAAGCGATGTTTTTCCTTGGGTTACTGTCAGTTCTGATCATTGGCGGCATCTCAGGCTGGCTGGTGGGGCGTCTGGTCGCGCCTATGGCTTTGGCCTGATCGGCAATATCACCGTGGGCATCGTCGGGGCCAGACGCGACTGATCTTCGGGCGCAAGCTGCGCCTCGGCTTCGGTGAGGAGGTGGTGCAGTTGGGCGGACATGCGGGGAGGATAGCAGGTTGGGGGTGAGG
>JBCKXH010000159.1:0-4944 GCA_038921555.1 Paracoccaceae bacterium | reverse complement strand
GGCCAACCCGCCGCCAATCGCCTCGGTCACCAAAAGGTCGCCCTGTTTGATCTGGCCACGGTCCCGCCCGACCGACAGCGCCAAGGGGATCGAGGCCGCCGAGGTGTTGCCATGGTCCTGCACCGTCACCACCACCCGGTCCATCGCGATCTGCATCCGCTTGGCGGTGGCCTCGATGATGCGGATATTGGCCTGATGCGGCACGATCCAGTCAACGTCATCGGCACTCAAGCCGGCCTTGTCCAGTGCTGCATGGGCGGTCTCGGCCAGCTTTTCGACGGCATGGCGAAACACTTCGCGGCCCTGCATGCGCAGCTTCCCGGTCGTCCCGGTGGATACCCCACCATCGACATACAAAAGGTCACAAAACCGCCCGTCGCTGTGCAGGTCAGCCGCCAGAATGCCGCGGTCGCTGGCCAGACCCGGCTGCTCGACCCCCTCCAGCACCAGCGCACCCGCGCCGTCACCAAACAGCACGCAAGTGCTGCGGTCGCTCCAGTCCATCAGTTTCGAATAGGTCTCGGCCCCGATCACCAGCACCTTTTTGGCCTGACCCGACACGATCAGCGCATTGGCCGTGGTCATTGCATAGACAAAGCCCGCACAAACCGCCTGCAGATCAAAGGCAAAGCCTGCGGTCATGCCAAGCCCCGCCTGCACCATGGTCGCCGCCGCAGGAAAAGTCAGATCGGCGGTCGAGGTCGCCAGCACGATCGCATCAATCTCATTGGCCGCGATCCCGGCATCTAGCAGCGCCGCCCGGGCCGCCCGCGTCGCAAGGTCCGAGGTCGTCTGGCCCTCGGCTGCGAAATGCCGCCGCTCGATGCCCGAGCGCGAGCGGATCCACTCATCCGAGGTGTCGATCAGCCCGGCCAGTTCGGCATTCGACACCACCCGGTCAGGCAAATAATGCCCGACGCCAATGACCACGGCGCGCAATGTCATTCCGGTTGCCCCGCCCCTGTTGCCGCAGTCTCGCTCTGGACCGCAGTCGCGCTTTGGTCCGCAGTCGCAGCACTGTGCGCCGCGCCCTGGGCAGATGCAACCCGCGCCGCCAGCCGGGCGCTGAAGCCCGAGCGCGCCAGTTGGTAAGCCATGGCCAGCGCCGAGGCGACCCCGGTGGCATCGGCCGAGCCATGCGATTTCACCACGATGCCGTTCAGCCCCAGAAAAACCCCGCCATTTGCGTGGCGCGGGTCCATCCGGTGACGCAACCGCCCCAGCGCCGCCCCGGCCAACCGGCCCGAGATCCTCGACAGGAAGGTTGCGTTGAACGCCTCGCGTAAAAAATCCCCGATCAGCCGCGCGGTGCCTTCAGCGGTTTTCAACGCCACATTGCCGGTAAAGCCGTCGGTCACGATCACATCCACCCGGTTCGAGGGCAGATCGACGCCCTCGACATAGCCGACATAATCATAATCGCCGATCTGCGCCGCCCCGGCGATCAGATCCTGCGCCTGCTGCAACGCGGCGCTGCCCTTGTGTTGCTCGGTGCCGATGTTCAGCAACCCGACCCTTGGCCGCCTGATCCCCATGCCGTTGCGCGCATAGGACGCGCCCATCATGGCGTATTGCAGCAGATCCCCGGCATCCGCCTTGATGTCGGCACCGGCGTCCAGCATCAGGTTGAAGCCGCCCGGATTGCGCGACGGCCACAGGCAGGCAATCGCCGGCCGCCCCACCCCCGGCAACTTGCGCAGCCTTATCATCGCCACCGCCATCAGCGCGCCGGTGTTGCCGCAACTGACCGCAACCTGCGCTTCGCCGCCGCGCAGCGACTCAATCGCCGACCACATCGAGGTGCCCTCGCCATGCCGCATCACTTGCGCAGGCTTGTCCGCCATCGTCACGACTCGCGGGGCCGAGCGTATCAACACCCGCCCGGTCAACCCGACCTGCCGCGCCAGCAGGCGGCCCAGTTCGACCTCATCGCCATGCAGGATGAAATCGGCATCCGGCATCGCGGCCACCGAAATGGCAAGACCGGCGACAACAGCCGCCGGTCCATGGTCGCCGCCCATGGCGTCAACCGAAATCACATAACGCGGCTTACCGTCAGAAAGCGCCGCCGGGCCCCCGTCGTCAGAAAGGGCCGTAGGGCCCCCATCGGCAGATGCGCTTGCGCTTGCCATCTGGCGGCTTGCCCGAAAGGCGGCTTACGCCGCGTCCTCGTCAAGGTCTGAAGCTCTGACCGAGGCCACGACTTCGCGCGCATCGTAATGGCCACAGGCACCACAAACGTGGTGCGGGCGCTTCAACTCGCCGCAGTTCGGGCATTCGCCCGGATTTGCGGCAACCAGCGCGTCATGCGCCCGGCGCATACCGGTTTTGGAAGAGGTCGTGCGATTCTGCGGGACAGCCATGTCTCACCTGAAGTTTTGGGGACATGCCCCTGTTTTTCCAGACTTTTCCCTTCGCGTCCCCGCAGGGTCGGCCCGGTTTCAGCCCCTTGAATGAAGCGCGGAACATAGAAGGATCCAGCCCAAGCGCAAGCCCCTTTCTGCCTTGAGATGTCCTCAGTCCTTAGCTTCTGGCTTGTCGGCCCTGACGATCAGTTTTGCCAGCCCGGCAAAGGGTTTCAGCCCGGCATCCTGCAACGGCTCCGCCCCGGGTGGTGCCGCCACCGCAGCCCCCAATTCCACCCCCGGCGCGCGCGGATACAAGGGCAGCGCCAGTGCCAGCGCCTCGATCGCCACCTGGGCTGCGTCGATCACCTCGCCCAGAGGCTCCAGCGTGTCATCCTCGGGGATCGGGGTCTCGTCACCCTCGGGCAGTTTCATATCGGCAACATAGTGCCGCGTGACCTGCTCCGCGATGCGGGTCCGCACCGGCTCCAGCGTCACCGAGCAGGGCTGCACCGCCAGCGCCAAAAGCTTGCCCGACAATACCATGTCGCGCTTGCCGCTCGGCCTGATGTCGCCATTGAACTGCATCTGCGGCAGGGCCAACAGGCCCAACGCCTGCGCGATCACCTTGCGCGTCGCGGCATCGGGGGCAAACCTGACATGGGTCGAACTGCGCCCGGCAATCGCCGTCACGGCAAACGGCAGGCTTGGCCGGGCGGTGTCGGGGGGATCTCTGGTCATCACTTGTCTCCTTGGCAATCGGCTTTGAACCTGGGCGAATGGCAGGTCAAGCGTTCCTTTCTTGAACCGCAGCGCAACCTTCTGTAATCCATGCTCAGGGAGCCTGCACAAGGACCCGGACCACAGGGTCACGGGACAGGCAGGCGGGGCAGGGGCAGGGATGGCGTTTGGCGTTTCAGACGGGCAGGGACTGGCAGGGCAGCGCTCAGGACAAGGGCTAACCCTTCGTCGCTGTCTGGTGCTTGGCCTAGCCCTGATCGTCGCCGCTTGCCAGCCGCTCTATACCAACCACGGCTATATTCCCACCGATCAGGATCTGGCCATTCTGCAAATCGGCATCGACACCCGCGATTCGGTCGCCGCCACCATCGGCAAACCCACCCTGTCCGAGCTTTTGGGCGATGATGCCTGGTATTACGTCCAAAGCCGCTGGAAAACCGTCGGGGCCGCCGCCTCGGTCGAGATTGCCCGTGAAGTCGTGGCCATCACCTTCGATATTGGCGGCACCGTCGCCAATATCGAGCGATTCGGGCTTGAGAAGGGCCGCATCGTCCCTCTGTCGCGCCGCGTAACCACCACCAACATCCGCGGCAAAGGCGTTCTGGCGCAGATCTTCGGCAACATCGGTAAACTGAACACCGACAACCTGTTCCAGTAGGGCGGGGTTCACCCCGCCGCTACCTTGCGACCCATTCGCAACGTGCTTTCCAAAAAGTTAATGAAAACGCCTAATCTATTGGGAACGCACATAAAAACACGATGTCGCGTAAAACGACATCCCGGTCATTCCGTCTTGCTCTCGAATTTCAGCGCCACCCCGTTGATGCAGTAGCGCTGCCCGGTCGGGGCCGGGCCGTCGGGGAAAACATGGCCCAGATGGGCCGCGCAGCGGTTGCAGTGAACCTCGGTGCGCTGCATTAAAAAGCCGCGGTCCAGTGTTTCGCCGACCACCTCGCCGTCCAGCGGCGCAAAGAACGACGGCCAACCGGTGCCGCTGTCGAACTTGCTGTCCTGCCCGAACAGCGCCGCCCCGCAGCACAGGCAAAGATAGAGGCCCGGACCTTTGGGAAAGCTGTCGTTGCTGAAGGCCCGCTCGGTGCCATGCTGCCGGGTGACCTTATAGGCCAGCGCATCCAGTTCGGCCCGCCATTCCGCATCGCTCTTGTTCACCTTGTCCATTCTCGCCCCCCGTGCTTGCCTTGGCCGAACTTAGGCCGACTGGCGCCCTTAGCCAAGCCCGCTCACGAGGAGATGACGTGACCCACCTGACCCGCGGCATCTACCGTGCCCAGCTTGCTGGTAACGTCCCCGATGCCGCCCTGACCCTGCGCCACCAGCGTTTTCGTGCCCTGCGCGGCCATAGCCAGCCCGCCAATGCCGACCAAACCGACTGCGACCGATTCGACGCCAACTGCCGCCACATGCTGATCCACGACACCACGACGGGCACCTTGGTCTGCACCTTTCGCCTGATGTCCTTCCCCAGCGGCCAGACCATCACCAAGAGCTACGCCGCGCAGTTTTATGACCTGACCCCGCTTGCCGCACTCAAAGAACCGATGATCGAGCTTGGCCGCTTCTGCCTGCACCCCGACTGCCACGATCCCGACATCCTGCGCCTGGCCTGGGCCGCGCTGACCCGGCTGGTCGATGCCGAAGCCGCGGCCCTGCTGTTCGGCTGCTCCAGCTTTGACGGTGCCGACGTAGCCACCCACCAGGCCGCTTTATCCCACCTTGCCCGCCACCACCTCGGCCCCGCCACCCTGCGCCCCGCCACCCTGCGCCCCGGCATTCCCCTGCGGCCCGCCGACCAAAGTGCCGACCAAATTGCCGCCATCCTGCCCGCGCTGCTCAGAAC
>JBCKXH010000158.1:0-5000 GCA_038921555.1 Paracoccaceae bacterium | reverse complement strand
GCGATAGCTTGACGCCGTAACCTCGCCAAAGACGTTCTCATCGTGATAGACCATGGCGGCCACCTCATCCTCGGCCGCGCCAAGGGCGGCGAAAAGCGGGACAACGCCTCGGGTTCGGCTTGGGGCGGTTGGGCCAAAACCGCCTATTCGACCGACTACGATACCGGCAGCGGCGAATTGGTGATCGACCAGTCGGGCAGTTATGACGAGGGCAGCTCTGGGTTCCTGACCATTCTACACGAGCTCGGCCACGCCATGGGGCTGGAGCATCCCTGGGAGGGCGACATCACGCTGGACAGCGCGCTTGATGACCAGTGGCATACGGTGATGACCTACAACAGCTCCTCCCCCTATACTGATCGTCTTGGCACCCTGGATGTCGCGGCGATGCAAGCGCAATACGGGGCGGCGGCGGCAGTTGCGGGCTGGGCCGTGACGATGCTGGCCGGGGTTTTGAGCGTGACGGGGTCGCTTGGGCGAGACAATATCCTTGGTGTCGCCGGGTCCAACCGGCTGAATGGCGGGGCGGGGGCGGATTCCGTCCACGGTCGGCAGGCGGATGACACGCTGCATGGCGGCGCGGGGGATGACCAGCTTTGGGGCAATGTCGGCAGCGACCGGGTCTATGGCGGTGCCGGGAATGATGCGTTGTACGGCTTTGAGGCCGCGGCGAATTGGGCCGAGGGCAATGACATGCTGTATGGCGGCGCGGGGCGCGACACGCTGACCGGCGGCAGTGATAGTGACCAGTTGTTCGGCGGCAAGGGGCGCGATCTGCTGGATGGGCGCGGTCTGGATGAAGTTCTGCATGGCGGTGGCGGGGCGGACAGCCTTTACGGCGGAACCGCTGGCGGGGCTTGGGGCAATCGGGTGATGTATGGCGAGCTTGGTGACGATGTGCTGAGCGGCGGCAAAGGCAACGATCAACTGTATGGCGGCCAGATGGATGACAGGCTGGATGGCGGGGCGGGCTGGGATTCGCTTTACGGCGGCGCTGGCGACGACGTGATGTATGGTGGCGGAAGCGGGGCGGTGCAGGATTATTTCACCGGTGGGGCCGGGGCCGATCGGTTTGTTTTCCTTGCGGCGGATGGCGGGTCGAATATGTATCTGAGCGATTTCACCCGCGGTGAGGACAGGATTGATCTGAGCGATATGGGTGTCGGTTTTGGGGATGTGATCAGGTCGGGCAGCTGGCTGTATGTCGGGACATTGTCGATCAACACTGCGGTGGCTGGGCAACTGGTGGCGGCGGATTTCGTGTTTTGAGCGGGAGGTGCGCCATCAATGCGCGCCCTACTAGGGACTTGCACCACCCCGGCGGCTTGGCCATAGTCGCGCATCGCTTTGCGATATTGGCTTAAAATGGGGGGTCACAACATGAAAATCGCTGGTGCAATCGCCGGTCTTGCTTTGATGGCAGGCACTGCCGCCTTGGCGCAGGACTTGCCAGACCTTGGCGGCAAGGAAATCGTCGTCGTGACGGAAAACGCCTATCCGCCGCTGCAGTTTCTGGACAAGGCCGGCACGCAGGTCGGTTGGGAATATGACGCGATGGCGGAACTGGCCAAGCGGCTGAATTTCACCGTCAAATACGAAAACATCTCGTGGGATGCGATGATTCCGGCGGTGTCGGAGGGTCAGTTTGATCTCGGCATGACCGGGATCACGATTCGCGATGACCGCAAGGAAATGGTCGATTTCAGTGATGCCTATATGCGGTCGGAAATGGTCATGCTGGTCAGGGGTGACGAAAGCCGCTTTGCCGATGCGGCCACCTTCGCGGCCAATGCCGATCTGCTGATCGCCGCCCAGCCCGGCACGACGCCGTTCTACACCGCAGTCTACGAGATGCTGGACGGCAACGAAGCCAATCCGCGCATCAAGTTGTTCGAGACTTTTGGCGCGACGGTCGAAGCGCTGAAATCGGGCGATGTCGATCTGGTGCTGACAGATGGCACGGCGGGGGCGGGCTATGTCGAGGCCTCGAGTGGCGGGTTGAAGATCGTCGGTGACAAGCTGGGGGTCGAGGATTTCGGCTTCATCTTCCCCAAGGGCTCGGATCTGGTGGCGCCGATCAATGCCGGGATTGCGGCGCTGAAGGCGGACGGCACGATTGACGCGCTGAACAAGAAGTGGTTCCTTGATTACAAGATGGGCCAGTGACCTGGACAGTCCAGTAACCCCTTATGGCCCTGCCGCGCGGCGGGGCCGGTTCTGATGCAGTCTGAGCAGAAAGATGACTTTCCATGGTGGCTGATCCTGCTGGTCGGGATCGGCCTTTGGCTGTTTTATGAGGTCTGGGCCAACCAGGTCTATGCCGAGGTGCTGGCGATCTTGGCCAAGGGGATAGGCATCACCGTGATGGTGACGCTGGTGGCTTACGGTGGGGCCTGCGTGATCGGGCTGGCGTTGGCGCTGGCGGGTCTGTCGCGCTGGCAGGTGCTGCGGCAGGCGGCGCGGCTTTATGTCGAGGTGATGCGGGGCGTGCCGATCATAGTGCTGCTGCTCTACGTCGCCTTTGCTGGTGCCCCGGCGCTGGTGGTGGCGGTGAACTGGGTGTTGCAGGGGCTGGGGTGGGGGCTGTGGAGAACCCGCGACTTTCCCCTGATCGCCCGCGCCGTGGTTGCCCTGACCTTGGCCTATTCGGCCTTTCTGGCCGAGATATTTCGCGCGGGCCTGGTGGCGGTGGACAAGGGTCAGGTCGAGGCGGCCAAGGCGTTGGGGCTGGCAGGCTGGCAGCGCTTTCGGCTGGTGGTGTTTCCGCAGGCGTTTCGGGTGATCTTGCCACCATTGGGCAATGATTTCGTGGCGATGGTCAAAGACAGCTCGCTGGTGTCGGTGCTGGGGGTTTCGGACATCACTCAGCTTGGCAAGGTGACGGCGGCGGGCAACTTTCGCTATTTCGAGACCTATAATGTGGTGGCGCTGATCTATCTGACGATGACGATCGGGCTTAGTCTGGTGCTGCGGCGGCTGGAAGCGCGGTTGCGGGCAAAAGCAGGGGGCTAGAGCAAGTCAGGGAAAAGTGGGAACCGGTTTTCCCGCCCGACTTGCGAAAAATCAAAAGGCTGGATCGGTTCAGGCGATTCTGTCATCGCCTGAACCGATCCAGCCCCCCTCGCCTGCGGCTCACCCCCAGGATATTTATGAAAAGATGAAAGGGTAGGGCATGGGCAACGTGCTGTTGGGGGAATGGGGTGGCGAGTTTGCCTTGCCGCCGTTCGGGGCGATCAGGGATGAGGATTTCGGGCCAGCTTTTGACGCGGCGCTGAGCGAGGCGCGGGCCAATGTGGCGGTGATTGCGCGGCAGGCGCAGGCTGCGACATTCGCCAATACCACCCAGGCGCTGGAACTGTCCGAACTGACTTTGGGGCGGGTGGCGGGGGTGTTTTACAACTTGGTCGGCGCTGATAGCACGGTGGCGCGCGAGGCGCTGCAAAGTGAGCTTGCGCCGAAGTTGAGTGACTATGGCTCGGAGGTGACCAACAACAAGGCGCTGTTTGGCCGGGTTGATGCCTTGTGGCAGAGGCGGGACGGGTTGGGGGTGCGGGTTGGGGTTGGGGCCCGAGCAGGCACGGGTGCTGGAGCGATACCGCCGCATGTTTGTGCGGGCGGGGGCGCTGTTGGAGGGGGGGGAGGCCGCGCGGTTGACTGAAGTCAAGTCGCGGTTGGCGGTGCTGGGGACCAAGTTCAGCCAGAACCTGCTGGCGGATGAGCGGGAATGGGCGATGCCCTTGGCGGAGGGTGAACTGGAGGGATTGCCGGCGTTCGTTGTCGCCTCGGCCAGGGCTGCGGGGGTCGAGAAGGGGGCGGGGGTCGAGAAAGGGAGGGGGCCGGTGGTGACGCTGAGCCGGTCATTGATCGTGCCGTTTTTGCAGTTCAGCCCGCGCCGGGCACTGCGGCAGCGGGCCTATGAGGCCTGGGTGGCGCGGGGCGCGAATGGCGGGGTCACCGATAGCCGGGCAATAGCGGTAGAGATCCTGAAGCAGCGCTACGAGCGGGCGAAGCTGTTGGGCTACGCCAGTTTCGCGGCCTAGCGGCTGGAGCCGGAGATGGCCAAAACTCCCGCCGCGGTGCTTGGGTTTCTGTCGCTTGTGTGGGAGGCTGCCAAGCGCAAAGCGCTGGGCGATGCGGCCGTGCTGGAGGGATTGCTGCGGGCAGATGGCACCCCGGGGCCGTTGGAGGCTTGGGATTGGCGGTATTATTCCGAGAAGCGGCGCAAGCTGGAGCATGATCTGGATGAGAGCTTGCTGAAACCCTATCTCGGGCTTGCAGCGATGCTGGGGGCGATGTTCGATTGCGCGACCCGGCTGTTCGGGCTGGAGTTTCGCGCCCTGGACGTGCCGCTGTATCACCCTGATGCGCGGGCTTGGGAAGTGACGCGCGGTGGGACGCATATTGCGGTTTTCATTGGCGATTACTTCGCCCGGGGCTCCAAGCGGCTAGGCGCATGGTGTTCGGACATCCGCGCGCAAAAGCGGCCGGGCGGCGATCAGCATCCGGTGGTGGTGAATGTCTGCAACTTTACCAAGGCTGATCCGGCGCTGTTGTCCTCTGACGATGCGCGGACGCTGTTCCACGAATTCGGCCATGCCTTGCACCAGATGCTGAGCAATGTGACCTATGGCTTCATCTGCGGCACCAATGTAGCACTGGATTTCGTGGAACTGCCAAGCCAGCTTTACGAGCATTGGCTGGAAGTGCCCGAAGTGCTGGAAAAACATGCCCGGCACTATGAGATGGGTGGGCCGATGCCGGCGGATATGCGGGAGCGGTTGCTGGCGGCGGGGAGCTATGATCAGGGCTTTGCCACGGTGGAGTTTGTCAGCGCGGCTTTGGTCGATCTGGCGTTTCACGAAGGGGCGGCCCCGGTCGATCCGATGCAGAAACCGGCCGAGGTGCTGGAAGGGCTGGGGATGCCCCGCGCCATCAGGGGAATCGGGTGAGTTTTTCACTGCGCGATGAGGCTGACGAGGAAGTCGTCGTTCTAAGCAGAA
>JBCKXH010000157.1:0-5048 GCA_038921555.1 Paracoccaceae bacterium | reverse complement strand
CGACGACCTTGCGCAGCACAACACCAAGCCGAAGCCCTTCACCTGGACCAAAACGGCTGAGGATATCCTAACCCGGGAACGACGCGCGCTGGACAGGCTCGATGAAATCAGAGAAAACCGGTAGCAAGTGTCAGATGGGGAACCCTAGCGCCCCAGAACCAGATCAGCCTGCAACCCGCCCAAAGCCTCGCTCACCCCCAGCCTTAAGGTGCCGCCATGGCTGCGCGCGATATCGGCGGCAATCGACAGGCCCAGCCCGACGCCGCCGCCCTGATTGGGGTTGCGTGCCGGGTCCAGCCGGGTAAAGGGCAGTAACGCCTCGTCGCGCTTGTCCTTCGCGATGCCCGGCCCGTCATCCTCGACCGACAGCCGCAACGACCGCTCGGTCAGGGCAAAGCTCACCTCGACCCTTGTGCCATAGCGCACCGCATTGCCTACCAGATTGTCCAGCGCCCGCACAATCGCCTGCGGTCGCAGCCGCACGCGGCCCACACCGCGGCAAGCGCCCAGCGTCACCGCCAGGCCAGTGCGCCGCGCCTTGTCAACCACCTCGGCCACCAGCACCGCCGGATCGGCCTCGGCGGTCTCCTCCAGCGCATCGCCGCGCACAAAGGCCAGAAACTCATCGACCAGCCGCGCCATATCCTCGACATCGCGCTTCAGACCCAGGCTGTCGGCACCGTCGGGCAACAAGGACAGCCCCAGCTTCAGCCGGGTCAGAGGCGAGCGCAGATCATGGCTGACCCCCGACAGCAAGAGGGTGCGCTGTTCGATCTGCCGCTCGATCCGCGCCCGCATGTCCAGAAAGGCCGAGCCCGCCGCCCGCACCTCCAGCGCGCCGCGTGGCCGGTAGGCCAGGTTCTGCCCACGGCCAAAGGCCTCGGCGGCGGCGGCCAGCCGGGTGATCGGCGACAATTGGTTGCGCAGAAAGACATAGGCCACCGCCGTCATCAGGATCGAGGCCAGTGCCGTCACCACCAGCAACTGATGCGGGTTCGAGGCGGTCAGTCGGCTGCGGCTGACCACCACCTGCAGCGGCCCGAAGCGCGTGGTCAGCCACAATTGCACCTCGCGGTTGTCCGATTGCAGATCGACCAGTTGCAACTGGGGCAGCCCGTCATGCAGCACCGTGCCGACATTGCGCCCCGACAGATCCCAGACCGACCGCCGGTCGCCGCCCTCCGGCACCGGCCCGGCCGGCAGCGTCAGTTGCAGCGCCAGATCGCGCGCCATGGCGGCCGCCCTGCCCTGCGCCTCAGGCAGCGTTTCGGCCTGCTCGACCGTGCGCAGCAGCACCTGGGTCTCCAGCATCACCCCGCGCGACAATTGCCGCGTCACCCCGTCGTAATGGCGTTGGATGAACACGACCGACAGGACAAGCTGGATCATCACCACCGGCACGACCAAGATCAGCGCCGCCCGTCCGAACAGGCTGCGCGGCATATAGTTTTTCAAACGGAAGGCCATGGCGCGATCCTATGCCATTTCCGGGCCACCTGTGAACCGGTTTTTCTTGCCATAGCGTCCCATCAGGCCTTATCCGCTTGGCAAGCACGCCGCTGCAGGACACCAACCATGCACCAGATGATCCGCCAGATCCGCGCCGCCAACCCCTCAGCGCTGACCGGGCCCGGCACCAACACCTACCTGGTGGGCGAAGGTCAGGTCACCGTCATCGACCCCGGCCCCGATCTGGACAGCCACCTGTCGGCCATCCTGGCCACCCTGTCGCCGTCCGAGCGTATCGGCCATATCCTTGTCACCCATGCCCATCTTGACCATTCCGCCCTGACCCGCCGCCTGGTCGCCGCCACCGGGGCGCAGGTTCTGGCTTACGGCCCCGCCAGCAGTGGCCGCAGCGCCACCATGACCGCCCTCGCCGCCCAGGGCCTGACCAGCAGCGAAGGTGCCGACCCGGACTTTGCCCCAACCCGCCGCCTTGGCGATGGCAGCCGCCTCAGCCTTGGTGCCGTTCAGATCGAGGCCCTGCACCTGCCCGGACACATGGGCTGTCACATGGGCTTTGCCCTTGGCGATGTGCTGTTTTCCGGCGATCATGTGATGGAGTGGTCAACCAGCCTCGTCTCGCCGCCCGATGGCGACATGAGTGATTACATGACCTCGCTGCGCCGCCTTGCCGCGCGGAACTGGTCGAGCATGCTGCCCGGCCATGGCCCTGCCGTCAGCGACCCCGCCGCCCGCCTGGGCTTTCTGCTTGACCACCGCCTTGCCCGCGAAGCCGCCATCCTCGCCGCCCTGCGCGACCATGGCCCCGCCACACCCGCCACAATCGCGGCCCGCGTCTACACCGACCTGGCCCCGGATCTTCTGCCGGCCGCCACCCGCAACGTGCTGGCCCACCTGATCGACCTCACCGCCCGCGACCGAGCAAAACCCAACCTCCACCCCGGCCCCTCCCCCGACCCCAACTCCTTGGCCACCACCATTTTCCACGCAGTCTGAGGCCAGGTCTATTTCTCCGCCAACCCCTTGCCGCCCCCCTATGACCTTGCTATAGGACCCCGCGTGTTCCGGCGTAGCTCAGCGGTAGAGCAGTTGACTGTTAATCAATTGGTCGTAGGTTCGATCCCTACCGCCGGAGCCAGATTTCCTGAGACATTCAATGAGATAGACCACAGATCGTCTGGGGCCCTTGTCTTTGCATGGTCCGTTGTAGCATCGCGGGTAACGGATTCGACCCGGTCGCTCGTGCCTATTGCCAGATGATGGTGTGGCTGCGGGTCATGCACGCTCTCACGATGCCGCCATTTGCAGACCGTCTGCTCAGTCGTGCCGTAGCGCTCCGCGCAGCGCCGCAGCGGGCTCGGCACTGGCCTGGATCGCCGCTCGCACCTTGGGCGTGGTCGCTGCCCTCGCCGCCGCCATTGGGCTTGAACCAATGGCGCACCACTGGCGGCTCCTCGCACCTTCGGCGTCGTCGTCGCTTGTCTGTGAAGATAGATCAGCATGGCCGCACCCGGTCCCGAATGTCCCGCTGAACCGATCTTGCCATGAAGAACGCGGATCGCCGAGGGTCTATGGGATCCTCGGGGATGGAACAGGGTGCGATTGTGGAGTTGCTCTGTCAACGACAGACAAATCCGGGGGTTGTCTCAGTCGGCATCAGGGCAAAGGTGATTTGGCCTCTGAACAAGCATCGCTCGCAAACGACCGGAACCAAACCGCGACAGGCCCAATCTGCCGGCCGGCAGCGCGCTGGCAGTCCGGCGCAAGCAAGTGATGCCCGCCTCACCGGCCCTGCTTGCCATCACCCCTGATCAGTCCCGGTCACGATCAACCTGGTCCCGGCCTGTGCAATGGCCAAAGCAAGATCGCCCGTCGGGTGCCGATCAGTGATCAGCGTGGTTTGGGGCGTCCAGCGCCCATAGACCGTCAGCGACGGGGCTTCGAACTTGCTGTGGTCCGCCAGAATATAGACCAGCGCCGAGCGTCTGATCATCGCACCATAGGTCATGCCGGGCCCCAGACCCGCATCATTCGGTCCCTCCGGGGTTAGCCCGCTTGCCCCGAGGAACACCTTGTTGGCCCGAAATCTTTGCAGGGCGTCGATGGTGTCCGGCCCCTGGATCAGATCCTCGCGCCTGTCATATTGTCCGGGCAATATCTGCACCTTGTGGGTCGCGTTCTGCGCCAGTGCCATGGCCACCGAAAACCCATGCGTGATCACGGTCAGATGATCGACCAGCACCGCAAGCCTGCGGGCGAAATGCAGCGTCGTGGCGCCACCGCCGATCATCAGGATGTCATTGGGTTCCACCAGCCGCGCCGCCGCCTCGGCGATCTGCGCGCGCTCGGCAAGCATCAGACCTTCCCGCACCGCGACAGCCGGTTCAAACGCGACCCTCCGCATTGCGCCGCCATAGGTTCGGTTGATCGTTCCGGCCTCATCCATTTCGCTCAGGTCGCGGCGGACGGTTTCGGTCGAGACCGCAAGCAGCGCTGCCAATTCATTGACCCGCAGCGCAGGGGTGGCGCGCAGTTCCGCCGTGATGCGGGACTGTCGTTCGGATTTCCTCAGCCGGGATCCGGGTTTGCTCATCTTTCCTCCACGTCGCGGAACATTGCGCCGTCACACCAGAGGGCGATCGTTCTGGCGATAACGCCAATCTGACCGAGTTCCAACATTCGTCATAAGGATGCGCGGATTTTTGTGGATTGACAACTGATTTCTGACGTGCTTCACTCATATAATGACTGATACCGGGTAAACTTTGCCCGAAGGAGTCGCAATATGTTCGACTACGGCCACTTCAAATTCGACAGCAAGCAAGAGCTTTTCGACAAAGCCATCAAGTATTGGAACCCGGACAAGACCAGGTTCTGGCAGAAAGCCGGCATTGATCTGGTGATCGACCGGCGTGAGGGCTATTGCCTTTATGATATGAGCGGGCGGCGTCTGATCGACCTGCATCTCAATGGCGGCACCTATAATCTCGGCCACAGAAACCCGGAACTGGTCGAAACCCTGAAGGGCGCGCTTGACTATTTCGACATGGGCAACCACTGGTTTCCTTCCGTCGCGCGGGCGGCCCTGTCCGAGGTTCTGGTCAAGGCCAGCCCGGGGATGAAATACGCAGTCTTTGGCGCGGGCGGGGCAGAGGCCGTTGATATTGCCCTGAAATCCGCGCGCTACGCCACCAAGCGGCGCAAGATCGTGTCGATCATCAAGGGCTATCATGGCCATGGCGGTCTGTCGGTGGCCACCGGCGATGAACGCTTTTCCAAGATATTCCTCTCCGACCAGCCCGAGGTCTTTTTCCACGTCCCCTTCAACGACATCGACGCGATGAAGCGCGCCTTGCAGGGCGGCGATATAGCTGCCCTGATCATGGAGACGATCCCCGCCACTTACGGCTTTCCGCTGCCGAAAGACGGCTATCTGCCTGCCTGCAAGGCGCTTTGTGAAAAATTCGGCACGATGTATATCGCCGATGAGGTGCAGACCGGCATGATGCGGTCGGGCCAGATGTGGGCCTGGCAGACTTACAACATTCAGCCTGACATCATGGTCACGGCCAAGGGCCTGT
>JBCKXH010000156.1:0-5088 GCA_038921555.1 Paracoccaceae bacterium | reverse complement strand
CGACGTTTCCTACTGAAGTAGGTGAACAGTCCCAATCTGTCATCTCTGCAAGGGCCAAAGGAACAACCGCAACGGAGTTGAAGCTCAAACGCATTCGGGCCGACAGCCATGATGAAATCACCAGGTTTGAAGCCCTCGGCAAGGTGATCGGCCACTGGCTGCACGTTGTACGGTCCGGTCCCATCACGCTGGATGAGGCGTGGGTTCATGTCCAGGAGCACAATGCCGCCTGCATCGATCCACCGTGGGACTTGGTCAAACTGCGCGCGAGTTTTGACGTCTTATTAAAGCGCGACATCGACTCCCATGGACCAATGCCTAACCTCGGAAAGCTTGTCACTTCCGACGACGTTGACGATGAGCAATCATTTGGAGATGCAGAAAAATCCTCAGCGAGCGGGCTACCCGAGGTGGTGTTCTTAAGCGAAGATGATGTGGCAGATCGTTTCGTCACGCGCTCGCGCAACGAACTGCGGTATGTCCCGGCGCGAGGTGCCTGGATGGTCTGGACGGGCCGTGTCTGGAAACAGGATGAGAGGCGGGTCGCATTCGATCGCGTCAGAATGATCTGCCGCGTGACAGCACGCACGCTCAATGACGAAAAAATGGCCCGCAAACTGTGCAGCGAACGGACCATCAATGCCATCGAGAAACTCGCCCGCACAGATCCGCGCATTGCCGAGCTGGGTGCCGCTTGGGATCGGGGTGAGATGATCATCAATACCCCTGCCGGCACGCTGGATCTCGTCACCGGCGAGATGCGTCCTCATTCGTCGCATGATCTTCTGACGCGGATCTCCAAGGCCTCGCCCGCGGGCGAATGCCCCCGCTGGATGCAGTTTCTGGACGAAGTCGCGGGCGGCAAGGCGGGGCTTGCAGACTACCTGCAGCGGGTCGCTGGCTACTGCCTGACCGGCAGCATGACGGAACACGCCTTCTTCTTTCTGCATGTCACCGGCGCAAACGGCAAAAGTGTCTTCATCGATGCCCTGTCTCATGTGCTGGGCGATTATGCGGCAACTGCCCCGCTGGACACATTCACGTCTTCAAACGGTGAGCGCCATCCCACCGATCTGGCAGGATTGGCAACAGCCCGAGCCGTCTTTGTGACCGAGACCGAACAGGGACGCCCTTGGGCGGAAAGCCGGATCAAGGCGATTACGGGCGGGGACACCTTGCGCGTCAGGTTTCTTTATCGCGACTTCTTTGAAATTCGACCCACCTTCAAGATCCTGGTGGCAGGCAACACCCGGCCGCGTCTGGTCGGTGTGGGCGAGGCCATGAAGCGCAGGCTGCATCTGATCCCCTTCGACGTAACGATTCCGGCCGAAAAGCGAGACAAGACACTTCTCGACCAGATCCACCGCGAACGCGACGGCATCTTCCATTGGATGCTACAGGGCTGCAAAGCATGGCAGGAAGGCGGCCTTGTGCCCCCACCCTGCATTCGTGAAGCGGCAGATGAATACTTCCGGGACGAAGACCTTGTCACCCAGTGGATCGAAGAACGCTGCATGTCGGACGCGTCAGCCCGGGTGCCATCATCACAACTTTACAAGAGCTGGAGCGAATGGGCAGACGCACGGGGCTTCGAGCGCGGGTCACAGCGGTCGCTGGGCGAAGAACTCAGGATGCGGGGGTTCTCACCATACCGAACCGGACGTGAGCGCGGGTGGTGCGGACTTCAGCCGCAGCATGTTGCCGTATCCTCTCATGGGGCGGGCGCCGCATGAATCGCCCGAACCCTCTGCCACCCGACCAGATGTCACCCGCCGATCACCGCGCCGAACTGTGCGGGTTGCTGGCGCTCGGCCTGCGCCGTTTGCATATCCGAGACGCGGCCCAACTCTCTGACGCGACTGGAGAAAGTTCGCTACACTATCCGCCCGACCAATGGAATCGTGCAACTCCAACTCACCGGAGACCCGCATGACCAATCCCATCCCCGCGCGCATTGCGTTCTGGACGGCGGAGCCCGAGAGCTTCGGCAACGCTTGACGCATAGTGAATCTTGGTGCAAGCTGGGTTCGAGGGACCACAGGATATTCTCGAAACAGGAGAGACATTCGTCATGGCTATCACCTTGACACAGGAAGTCATCGTCAACACCGGCGGATTGGGCGGCATCCAGACCAATGTGCAGACCGCGCAGCTTGCCGGCGGCGGCTTTGTCGTGGCGTGGAACACCGACCTCGGCGGCCAGAAGGATATTTTTTTCCAGCGCTACGACAGTCTGGGCATTGCGGTGGGCGGAGCCACGCCGGGCAATGCCGTTACGGTCGGCGATCAGGTTCTGACCGACATTGTCGCCACCGCCGATGGCCGATTCACGCTTGCCTGGACCTCGGGAACGCAAGTGGTGACGCGCTCTTTCGATGGCGCAACCGGCACCGGCACCAGTGGGGAAATAACAAGTACCGTAACCGGCACCAGCGCCACCGGGGCCCAACTGGTTGCCACGGGCGCGTCCGAATACAAGGTGGTGTATTCTTCCACGGATGCGGTTGTCACGCAGATCGGCAGTGCGAGGTTCACCACCACCGGCGTAACTGTCGTTGCCGCCGCCGACATCAACTCCTCGGTGACAGGCATTGTGGGGATCACCCAGCTCGCCGATGGCAATGTCGCGGGCGAGCACTTTGCCCTGCTCAGCAACTTCACGATCTTCTCGACGGCGAATTCGCAAAGCGTTGTGACGGGAAGCGATGTCCGCGACCTGATCAAGCTGCAGGGTGGAACCCATGTGGTCGCGGGCGACAGCAATACGAATGTTAACCTCTTGCTTACGGCATTTTCGGGTGTTGGCAGCAGCATGGCGAACTATAGCCTCGGTTTGCCTGCCACAGGCGGCGCCACTACCGGGCAAACCGGCAGCACTCCCAATGTGCTCGACAAGCTTATGCTGAACCTCGGCGGCGGAAGAATTCTCAACCTCTGGGTGGCTGATACCGGGACGACCTTTGTCGCCGGCAGCCAGCAACAGGACGGGATTTACGCCCAAGTCTACAATACGAACACCGGTGCGCTGGAAGGCGGGCCTACCGCCATCGCCCTGTTCAGTTTCGGCGATGCGTCCGCAGTCACCAATCTGCAGAATATCACGCTCAGTGCCGACATCCTGAAAGACGGTCGGGTGGCGGTCTCGTGGTCGAACTTTAACTTCCTGACCGGCTTCGACGTGTTCACCCGCATCATCGACGCTCGCGACGCGGCGGTGACGGTGGTGGCGACGGCCGGCGCCGATGCCTTCGTCGGGACGGCTTTCAGCGACACGGTGAGCTATGCGGCCTCGGCGACGGGCATCAAGATCGACCTGGCCAATCAATCGCTCAACGCCGGGGGCGCGGCGCTGGATACGCTCATCTCGTTCGAGAACGTCATCGGCGGCAGTTTCGCCGACGAGATTTACGGCACGACCGGCAACAACGTCCTGCAGGGCGGGGCTGGCGACGACAAGCTCTTCGGGCTCGCGAGCAACGACACGCTCTCGGGTGGCGCCGCCAACGATCTCCTCTCCGGCGGGTTTGGCGATGACGCGGTCAACGGCGATGCCGGAAATGATTTTCTGCATGGCGGCTTAGGCAACGACACGCTTGACGGCGGTCTCAACGACGACGTGGCCGCTGGCGGCGAGAACAACGATGTGCTGTTGGGCGGCGATGGCAACGACAGGCTCCATGGCCAGTCGGGCGACGACCAGATGGACGGCGGCACCGGCAACGACTTCCTCGCCGGCGGCGTGGGCAGTGACTTGCTGTTGGGCGGCACCGGCAACGACGCCATTAACGCCGGCGATGGCGACGACATCATCGACGGCGGCGACGGCAATGACGTGATCGCCGGCGGGGCCGGCTTTAACGTGATCGACGGCGGTGTCGGCACCGACACCATCACCTATGCCAACATCCTGGCGACCAGCTCCAGCTTCGGCTTCGGCTTCGGCTTCTATGCCGATCTCGATCTCACCGCCGATCCGCTCGGCAACATGGACGGCTTTTTGGCCGACGACGATCTGCTCGGCAATATCGAAAACATCGTCGGCTCGGACGGCGCCGATTATCTCGCGGGCAATGCCGCCGTGAATGTGCTGCGCGGCGGGGCCGGCAACGATTTCCTGTTCAGCCGCGGCAGCGCCGACAGGCTGTTCGGCGGTTTAGGGGCCGACACCTTCATCTTCGAGAACACCGCGGGCGGCATCGACAAGATCCTGGATTTCGCCGTGGGCGCCGACAGCCTCGCGGTGGTGAGCGGCAATTTCGGCGAAATCAACGCCGGCAACATCGTGGCGCGGCTGACCATCAACGCGGCGGGAACCGTGGGTGCCACGGCGCTGGCCCAGTTCATCTTCGACAATGCGGATGCGGGTGCCGGCAATTTGTTTTTCGACGCCGACGGCAACGGAGCCGGTGTCGCGGTGCAGATCGCCACGCTCACCTTCGACACGGACTTGGGCCTTGCGGCTTTCAGCGCCGCCGAGTTTGAGTTTATTTAGAGTCTGTCCGCAAACATCATGTTTGATTGCATAGCTTTCGCAACATGAACCGCGCGAAGGCAATCCCCGAAACCGTGACCATCCATGTCCCGTTCCGCATCGTGAAGCGGGGTGGGCGCAAGGAGATCCAGCTGCCGCCCGGCGCGCATGTCCGTCGCCAGACCGACGACACCCTCGTCAAGGCACTGGCGCGGGCGTTCCGGTGGAAGCGGATGCTGGAGTCAGGCGAGTTTTCGACCATCGGCGATCTGGCCGCCAAAGAAGGCATCGCTTCTTCCTACATGACACGGGTGATGCGCTTGAACCTGCTGGCCCCCAAACTGGTGGAAGCAATTGTTGAGGGGGGACAGGGGCCTGAGGTGACGCTGGCGGGGCTGCTGGAGCCGGTTGCGCTGGAGTGGGTGGCCCAGCGAAAGGAGTTTGACAACGCCGAGTATTGACCATCGGGCCTTGTCACCCTTCACCAACCTTTTTCGCGTAACGTGCCGCGAACGAAAGCGCATTCACATCGAGGGGGAAGCTTTCGACATAGTCGCGCGCCAGGAAATCGTCGTAGCCACCAATGCGGACGGGCGGGTCGCCGATGCTAAAGCCGC
>JBCKXH010000155.1:0-5129 GCA_038921555.1 Paracoccaceae bacterium | reverse complement strand
ATCTTCCCAGAACCCTAGACAATTCATTCAACGACGGGGCCGCGTCCTGAGGAAGTCGCTGGGGAAACACTTTGCAACGATACATGATGCAATAGTTGTTCCTCTGAGCCTCGAAAATGAACCGGATCAGACCTCACTTCTGAAATCGGAGATGCTGCGCGCTATAGAGTTCGCCGACAACGCCATTAACAAGATGGCCTCAGCGGAGCTACGGAGCGTTTGTACTAGACTGGGTTTCAATCCTGACGAACTTGTGGACGCAGGGATAGAGGACGAAAATGAAGATGGAGAATAGTGACGATCTCGCAGTTGAAACGTTACTCGCGGTTAGCGCTCAATTAGCCCCTGATCTCGAAATCGACTTGCTAAAGCGCTGTTACGCTATTCAGAAGGCGCATCAGTTCGCGATGGATCGATCTCAATCAGTTCACGCCATGGATCGACTGATTGAGGAACGCGTGAATACGCTTATTTCTACCGACGACAGAAGGGAAGGCGCGAAATGAAACTTCACAGCATTACGATGAAGAATTTCATGCCGTACAAGGGCCAGACTCGGCTAGAGTTTCCGCGCGACGAGTTCCAAAACGTGATGCTTGTCTTTGGCGACAACATGCGAGGCAAGACGAGCCTCCTCAACGCACTCCGCTGGGGCTTCTACGGCCGAGCCGTCGGCCGCCACTCGATTGCAATACCACTACACGAAATCCTCAATAAAGAAGCCGCATTGGAGGGCGAATGGACAATCGAAGTTCATATTGAGTTCGAAGCAAACGGACACGCTTACGACCTTCGGCGCCGAGCGGAAAAGAGAGCTACGGTAGGAACTCCAAATCGACCCGAAGACTTTCAATCTCAAGTCTACCTACGCAAAGACGGAATTCCGATCCAGGGTGACCTAGTCGAAGCTGAGATCAACGGCATCGCACCGCAGCAAGTCTCAAGATTCTTTCTCTTTGATGGCGAGCTTCTCGGCGAGTACGAAATGCTGCTAGTCGAAGGCAGCGATCAGGGTCGGCGGATCAAAGAAGCGATCGAGCAGGTACTAGGCGTACCCGCACTCATCCACGGACGAGACGAACTCGGTACACTTCTAAAGGTAGCACGTAGGACGCAGCAGCAAGATCTCCAACGCGTTGCGGGCCTAGAGCAGCATGCAACCCAACAGGCCGAACTTAGTGCGCGCCAAGAGACTATTGAGCGTGACTACACCAATCTGCAAGTAAAGTTAGATACCGTACGGTCTGAGCGAATGGTTCTTGATGATGAAATTGAAGCATCACAATCCATCTATACTGCCAAGAGTCGCCTCGATTCGCTTATTGACCGCCAAAAACAGATTGAAGACTATAGAGATCAAAAGAAAACTCAAAGACTTGAACTGCTGGCCCACTCTTGGCGCGACCTAGTTGAAATAAAGATTTCAGTTCGCCGTGAGCAAATGGAGAAGGAACGAAGCGACCTTTCGCTTCAAATCAAGAAGGAAGCTGGCGTTGAAACTCAGATATCCCAACTCAAGAGACTCCTAGAGACTGATGTCTGCCCGACTTGCAAGCAAGATCTCGCAAATGAAAGGCGCGCTCAGATAGGGGCGAATCTTGGGAGACTTGAGGGGGACCTGAATCAGTTCAAGGATAACACCGATATTTTGCAGCGTCTTTCTTCCCAAATTGAGTCCTTGAGTAAAATTAAGGGGACCAACGCACGAGACAGAATTGCCGAAGTCAATCGTGATCTTCAGGGGCATGAAGTTGAGTTGACAAAGGTTGAGAACGAAAGTGCCAAGCTACGCGACGAAATTGCCGGGTATGATACTGCGGAGATTGCCAGAAAGCGATCTTTTCGCGATGCAAAGCTTCAGGAGGAGGCCACACTTCAAAGAGATATAGCATCTCGTAAGAAGGAGCTTAAAAAAGTGAAGGGCGACTTAGCCGTTGCGCAACGTACAATCGAAGGCCTAACTCAGACTCGGAGTCAGCGCAGCACTGTCAAGGTTACTGTTTGCTCTCAACTTGAAATGGTCTTCGCGCAAAGCATCGAGAGACTGCGGGACCGCCTACGCAAGGCCGTCGAGCAGCGTGCCACCGAGGCGTTTCGCGAGATGACCACGCAAAAGACTTTTAGAGGATTGGAAATAAATCAAGGTTATGGGCTTAGCATTCTTGACGATCAGGGTCGTAAGGTTACGATTCGCAGCGCTGGGGCAGAGCAGGTTGTCGCGCTTTCCTTAATTGACGGACTCAACCGCACAGGTCGAGCCGCGGGTCCGATTGTCATGGATACTCCCTTTGGCCGACTTGACCTAAAGCACCGCGACAATATTCTGTCCTATCTGCCAACAGTTACGAGCCAACTCGTATTGCTTGTCCACAGCGGAGAAATTCGACCGGAAACTGACCTGGCTGCTCTATCTCCGAGGATAGGGGCCGTTTAGGTCATTCGCGAAATCAACTCCCGACACTCCGTCATTGAAAGGAAGAATGCATGAAAGTTTCCGAGCCGACAATGATTGGCGTGTCGGAAGCCACCCACGGAAAGTTAAAGCGGTTGAAGGAAGATGGTCACTTCAAGGAAATGGCCGATGCCTATCGTTTCGCAATTGGGCTGGCTTTGGCTCAGGGATGCAACCCACCGGAGATTTCTTCGCAAACCGTGTTTAGCGTGGCGACGATCGATCCGGACCAATCTATTCGAAATGCAATCCAGACAATCCTAGGAGAATCTTCGCCAGGGCTCTCAATCTACAAATTTGCGGAAAGACTGGCAGATTGGGGAATTCAAGAGCTTTCACTGCAAGCTGAGAGGGGAGAAATAGACTTCGTGGCGATCTTTGATCAACTTGCAGAAGTGGCGTCGCAAGAGTGACCCTTCCTATTAGAGCATATCTGATGGTGCGAGATGGCACGGACGATTGGTCCGTGCATGTGTGTCGCGATTTGGAAGCTGTAATTGAGGCTTGGGGACAGCGGTCGCAGCATGAGAAGTGCGGAGTCCTTCATATCGGTTTTGACCGACCACCAGCATCGGCCTTCGAAGACGTCGTTGGGGCTTACAAGGGGCGCCTTTTAATTACCGCCTCCGGTAAGTATGGTTTGCCGCTGGGATATGAAGCTTCCGCTGAGACTGTCGGGATGGTTGGCGACCTTCCGGTCTATTTGGGTACTCGGGGATGGGGTTATCAAGTCGAAACGTCCGAAATTGAATCACTCTCGAAGTCGGGGAAAGGTCGGCATAGCAGAGCACCGGTCGGTTGGGTTTTAGCCTTTTTGGCAGAGCGGCTTGACTTTCCCAGTGTTTTCGACCGCGAAGGAATATTCGATGACGAAACATATTTAGCTCAGGAATTGAAACTGACTAAAGACGAGCGATATCGCGCTGGCCTATTTAGATTCCGCGCGTTGATCGGTACTCAGCACGATGACCCTTGTGCAATTGCGCACGCTGCGCCAATTTGGCTCAAAGAGCGAAATGTAAGCACGATTGATCTAACCGTTCGCGTCTCCAATGTTTTCTCAGTTCAAGGCATCAATAACGTTGGAGATATCGCGAAATTCGAACTTCACGAATTGCTCCGGCTGCCTAACTTTGGCCGAAAGTCCGTTAACGATCTTTGCTCTTCGTTACTAACCGCCTTAGAGGATGGCCCGTTCTCAATTGAGGCCAAGATCCATGAAGTGGAAATCGAGAGTCTACAAACCGCGTTGGACCGAACGTTTGCGGATCTCGAAAGTCGGGAACGCGACATTCTAGCTCGGCGGATGGGTTATGGTCGCCCAGCCGAGACGCTCCAGTCAATAGCCGACGACTACGGAATTACAAGGGAGCGCATCCGACAGGTTGAGAGTAAGGTTATCGATCGGATAATCAGGAGTGCCTATTGGGATGATCTATTGACCAAGAAGCTGGACTTAATGCTGATCGGACGCGAGTTTCCGCTGCCTGTGCTTGGCATTGAGGCGGCCGATGAATGGTTTGTCGGGGTGTCACAGTGGAGCGGCGCACTAAGCTATATTTTAGAAAACTTTTGCGCAGGGAATTGCGCGATCATTCGCATTGGTGGAATAGACTACTTTGGATTTTTGACTCAACTGGAATGGGAGATGGCTGTCGCAGAAGCGACTCGACTACTCAAGTTTGGAGTGGACGAAAAATGGAGCGAGGATTTTGCGGCGACGATGGTCGGCAGGCTTATCAAGGAGGAGGCTAAAGAGTTTAGAGGGATATTCTTTGAAATTGTATGTCGCTTAGGTCACTTCGTTTCGGACGAAGTCGGAGTGCGAGTTTTGATTTCATATGGTCGTGGCGCGGATCAGGCTGTTGAAGCAGTCCTTTCAGAGGCTGAATCTCCGCTCCACTATTCTGAAATAGCGCTCCGAGCGACCGAGAGGCAGGGTCGAACTATAGATAGCCGTCGTGCCCATAGTTCTGCTGCAGCAGTTGGTATTCTGCTTGGTCGCGGCACCTACGGTGTCGCTAAGCACGTCGGATATACCGTTGAAGAACTTAACCAGATTCGGGAAGAGGCTGAGAGGTTTATTTTGGCGGGACCTGATCACCGACAATGGCATTGCTCTGAGATTCTTTCGGCGTTGATTGAGGCTGAAGTGCCGATCGGTTCAATGAGCAAGTATGTTGTGAGTTTCATGTTGCGCGGGTCGCGCGTTCTCAAAAATTTAGGTCGTATGACATGGATGGGGGATCGCGAAAACGACGCGACATCCGCAAGTCGAATTGATATTCGACAAACTATAGTGTCGTTAATCGAATCAGCGGGAAGACCCCTGTCGAGCGCTGAAATACAGTCCAGACTTATTGCGGTGCGCGGCGTTAATGAGACGTTTCAGATTTCGGCTGTCGGGCCGTTGATTAGACTAGGTTTTGGGTTGTGGGGTTTGAACGATAGAGATGTTTCAATAAAACACCCGGCTCAAGTGTCCCTGTTTGACGAATTAGAGAGAATACTTCAAAATAGGCGAAAAGGAATTCATATTTCCGAAGTAGCTCAGGCTGAGTCGCCTTTGATCCCAAATATTTCTGGCGCGACAATTTTTAGTTTGGCGAATTCGGATGAGCGTTTCCGCATCGGCACCGGTCAGTATCTTTATCTCAGTGCTTGGGGAAGCTCACGT
>JBCKXH010000154.1:0-5229 GCA_038921555.1 Paracoccaceae bacterium | reverse complement strand
ACCAAATCCAGTTTGTGGCAAGCCACTTGGCGGAAGCCACCCTGTGGAAGCCAGGCCGCCACAGAGCCCCAAAACAGAGAGATGATCCACGATGGACCTGGTCTTCGCACCAAGCCAGATCGAACACTGGCCGATCGACCGGCTGCGGCCCTATGCCCGCAATGCCAAGATTCACGGCACCGATCAGGTGGCCAAGATCGCGGCCAGCATGGCCAAGTTCGGCTGGACGGTTCCCTGCATGGTGGCCGACGATGGTGAGCTGATCGCGGGGCATGGTCGGGTGTTGGCCGCCACGATGCTGGGCCTGAAAGACCTGCCGGTGAGCCGCTCAGCAAGCCGGGGGATTGCGTGACACTACGCGCAGTCATCGATTGTATCGTGGTCATGTCCACCTGCCCTCAGGATATGATCCCGATCAACGGTGCTGCGTGCCAGCCGACCGAGGTTCACTATCGGCTGTTGGACTGACCGGCCCGGAACAGGCGCAGGATCATGCCAGCGCCCGGTTGATCCGATACACCCGACCTCGGTCATCTTCCTTTGCCGAGGTCACTGTCAGCCCCAGCTTCTTGCCCAACGCGCCCGACATCGCGCCGCGCACAACGTTAGCCCGCCAGCCGGTGGCGGCGATGATCTCTTCGATGGTCGCGCCGTCCGGCGCGCGGAGCATGGCGATCAGCGCGGTCTGCTTGGTGCCCTCACGCGGTGTGCGCGCCTTGGGCGCGGGGTCGGTTTCGGTGTTGGTGTCTGGCGCTGGCCACCAGCCCGGCACCGCCGTCGCGCCGATGGGCGCGCTGTGGGCGGCGTCTGGCTCGGTGCCGGTGTCTGCGCGGCGTTCGGCCTCCCAATCGGCGGTGATGGCGTCCTGTTCGATCTGATGGCGCTGGGCGGGATCAAGCGGCGTGTCGCTGGCACGGCTGGCTGCGAGGGCGGCTTTCAGGGTCGCCTCGGCACCGCCGTAGGTTTCGCAGATCATGGCCCGCTCAAGCAGCTTTGCGGCGGCGGTGTGATCGCCCAGCGCTTCGGTGAGCGTGCTTTTCAGGCGGCCGAGCGTCTTGGCGGTGCTGGCCAAGCGCCCGCGCGGCTGGCCGTCGATCAGGATCGTGAGCTTCGTGATCTCGGAGGCGGAAAGGTTCGTCATGGCTTGGGCTCCTTCTCAGGCGTTGGTCCGGGCGCGCGGAATGCAGGCCCTCCTACGCAAGCTAGCCCCGCCATCGCGGGGCTTGGTCGGGGTGCAGCCGCGTCATGCAGCCGCGTCATGCGGCGTGTTCGCCCTCGTGGAACGCGCTGTCGGTGATCTGGCGCAGCAGGCTGGCGTAGTGGTTCAGGGTGCCGACATCGCCCCAGTTGATCGCGTCGGGATCGGTCTCGAAGTGGTCGTCGCTCAGGGCGGCCAGCCGAGCCAGCATGGCGGCGATCTCGAACTTGGCGGTGATGAATGCGTTCAGGGCTTTGTCGTTGGTGGCGGTGGCGCGGTCTTGGTGGTCATGGCGTGGTCTCCGTGGGTGAGTTGCATCGTTTCCGTGCAATCAGAGTCGCTCTTGTCGGGAGTGTAATCAACTGAATAACAAGCAATATCATTGCTTTAATCGGAGTAGGCAATGCCATGGAAGGGATGAGCGAGCGGGAATATTCTGCCCATTCCGGCATGTCGCGCGGGGCGGTCCAGAATGCGCGCATGCGCGGCACTCCCCCGCATACGAAACGGCCCAAAAGGAACCGTCCCGATCCCGGTCCTTGCCAAAGTGTACGGGTCGACTTGCCGCGTTTCGTTTCATGCCCCGGCAAGACATTGATGGGTCCGGGTCGCGCCCACCCGGACCCACCCGGACCCAGCATTGATTTTGTTGAGTTATTTGAGGTGCGCAGACCCGGACCCAACCCGGACCCAAAGCTGACAGACTCGGACCCACTCATACTGTCTGCTCCCGTCCGAGGCTGTCACGCCGATATCGACATTCGCGCTGGCTGCCGACGCGGGCCCGGAACTGCTTGAAGCCCATGCTGGTGAGGGTGTGCGCGACCCGGTTCTGATCTGCTTGCGCCCAGCGCCCCTTTTCCAAGCCCAGCGCCTTTTCAGGGATCTCCGCGACAGACACGCCATCGTGCTGTTCTGCCGCGTGTTCGAGATAGCGGCGGATCGGCTCGTCCCAAGCATCACCCTGATAACGGTCTGCCTGCTGCTCTGCTGCCAGGGCTTCCAGGTTGTTGTTGTCCAGCCACCGAGGCTCGCCAGCGCGAAACCGGACGCAGGCCTCGGCCCAAAGCTGGTCGCGATCCCGTTCGATGGCCGCAATGGGGGTGGCACCGCAGGCCACGGGCCAGAACCGCCGACCGCCGGTGGCATCTTTCAGATATCCGCCCTCGGGATTGACACTGCCCGCGAACACGCATTGGCGCGGCAGGTCGACCAGACGCTTGCCATAAGGTGGACGGAAGCGATCACAGGTTCGGTTGATGAATGCCTTGATGGTGCCGACCTCAGCGCGCGACATCGTGTCCAGCTCGGCAATTTCGACGATCCAGACGCTCTTTGTCTCCATCGCGGCATCTTTGCTGCTGAGGTCGGACAAGCGGTCGGCGAACCATGGTCGGCCCAGGATGTGCAGGGCGCTCGACTTCCTGATCCCCTGAGGGCCCTCCAGTATCAGGGCGCAGTCCACTTTTGCGCCGGGTCTGTAGATGCGTGCCACCGCGGAAATCAGCCAGCGTGGGCCAACGGCACGGACGTAAGCACTGTCTGCGGCCCCGAGACAGGTCGAAAGCCACGCCTCGATCCTTGGCACGCCGTCCCGCGCAAGCACGTTGAGATAGTCTCTGACAGGATGGAAAAGCCGGTCGCGTGCCACGGCCTCCACCGCTTGGCCAGCAACAGAAGCTGGCACCAGGATACCCTGGTGCTGCAGCCAGTCGGCAACCAGCAAGTCATCCAGGTCGGACCATGGGGTGATCTGCCATTTGCCGTGTTCCGCGTGCCATGGTGGTGGGCTGCGTGCAACAGTGCTGGTAGCGAATTCATCATGCCAGAGGACGTCCTGCCATTCCGGCGCTATGCGCAGGGCATGGATTGCATTAGCGAGAACGGGGCGGGGCTCGCCTTCCCGATTGGTCAGCAGATCACGGCGCCAGCCGGTGGAAATCGCCTTGGCAGTGATGGATCGCTTGATCAGATCACGGACGGCCTGCTCTTCGTTTACGCGCAACACATCGTTGAAATCCATCCCCTGCGGTGGGTCCGCTACCGCAACTTCATGTCCCCGTCCGCAAAGCAGAGTGACCGCATTCTGGCGCTGATGATGGGCTTTGCTACCCGGTGCGTCACCGTCGCCCGCGATGAGGACGGGTTTGCCAATTGGCACCGGTGCCCGCGCGATATTGGAGATACCGAGACAGGCCCAAGTTTCCTGCCCGGTGGCTTGCCAGATGGAAAGCGCGTTCTCAACGCCCTCGCACAGGACCAGCGGCTCGATGCCTGGCAGGCGGACAGCGGCGCGATCTGACCAGCCATCGACGGCTTTGTTCGTTCGTTTGACGACGCTCACCGGGGCTTTTTGACCATGGTCGGTGAGATAGACTTGCTGGACAGCCAAGACCTCTCCGGCTTCATCTGTCGCAAGAGCGACCAGAGCGCCATGTTGGCCAGCGGCAAAACGACGAAATCTGATGCAGCGAGGTGGCGTCCGGGTGATGCCGCGCTGGCGCAGATAGGTCTCGGCCGGGCTCGCCGCGATGCTTTCGCAACGGGTGATGATCGCGGCCACCGTTGTTTTGCGTTCCATGGTGTTTGGTGTCGGGGTGGCTGTTTTGGCGGGCTGGTGCCCGAATGTTGCCAAGCCAATCCCGCGCCCAGCGCCGGGCTTCCGCATCGGGCAAGCCCTTGTGGTGGCAGATGAGTTCAAGTCCATCGCCGCCGATCCCGGCCTCGTGGTCATACCAGCGCCCAGCGCGTGGCCCTGCGATCTCAATTGCCATGCTGCCCTTGGTGCCGTGGCGCAGCTGGGATTTCGTCGAGTGGCTGGGGTTGGGTTCGCCCAGCAGCGATTGGGCCGGATCGGCCATGCGATTGTTGAGGCGCGCAGCCAGGTCCGCGACCGGGGAGTGTCCTGAAAACTGGCGCACATGCGCCTTTGCTGTGCCGTCGAAATCGCGGGGGCTCTGCGTTCTTGTCATCGGCAGCGCATCTTTCACATGAGCGTTTTCAATGCCTTGGTAGCAACCCTTGGCTCACTGTCATTTTGATGCAGCGCGAACTGCCGCTTGGTTTGGTTGTCGACCGAAGCTAGGGTTGCTGATCAAAGATCACGCTGCGGCACCTCGATCCACTCGATGAGTTTGCTTTTACGGGCACAAATGACATTGCCGATTCGGAACATCGGCATCCGCCGCACTTTGGCCTCGTTGGCAAAATAATAAACCTTGCGACGGTGCTTCTCGCTGCCAAAGATAAATATGGCTATGGCTTCCGCCCCATGGAGCAGATCGTCACCGATGGTCGCGGCGTCCGTGCTCGTTGTGTTGGTGAAGTGCATCATGGGTCAGTTTTTCCCTTCCGGAGTTGGATCAGTTCCTGAACGAAGTACGCCTTGCGGCCATGCAGCCGATGCGATGCCATGCGGCATGCATGCTGGCGTTGATCGTCGCTTTGCTGAGAAAATGGCGGTGGGCGGCCATCGCCACCCGATAAAATTTTTCCATCGTCTGATAGATCTCCGGCCCGAGGGCGGTCTTCATGGCCGCGCGACCTTGGGGTGAGCCAAAGGCCCAAGGGATGAGCGTGAAGCGGTCCTTCTTGACCATGCCGAGCAGCAGGTCGGTCCGCCCGAGGGTCGCATCTGGCAGGATTGCGGTTGCGATGTCTGGAACCTTGAGGAACAGAAACTTCCGATCCACCAGTTCCAGATGCCAGTCGTGGTCCGATGCTTTGACCAGCGTTTTGCCCCCGGTGTCTGACGCTTCCGGCCCAGCGCCAGATATCGCCACCAAGGCATCCCATGTGCCGCCACGGGTCTTTGCCATGGCATCCGACACGATGCGGATGTTCCAGGCGAAATGCTCGCTCATCGCCGCAGCAATCGACGCTTTCATGATTTCCTGTTTCGGCCATGTGCGGCGAAACCCACCATGCGGGTTTGGGAACTTCTGTGACTGGATTGCTCTGGCGGCTTGCAGGACGCGCAAGCTTGGCACTGGCACACCCGATGCGGCAGAGGTTTCCGTGTCGCCATGCGA
>JBCKXH010000153.1:0-5303 GCA_038921555.1 Paracoccaceae bacterium | reverse complement strand
TGAACTGGGCCGACTCCAGCCAACGGGTGCTGATCCGCCACGGGGCTGTCGGCCAAATCCGGCGCGGCCGCATGGCGTTCGTGGCGGAGGTCCGCAGCCTCGCGCATGTGCTGGGCCAGACCGTCGGGCGAACGTTTCAGGCGAGTTGCGACGCGGCGCTGGGGGATGCGCGGTGCGGTGTCAATCTTGAGGCTCCGGCATACAGGGGCAGCGGCACCGTGCTGACGCTGGTCCGTGACCGGGGGTTTGTTGCAACGGGCCTCGGGGCATTTGCGCTCGGGTGGTTCGCCGCTGGCACGGTCGAATGGACCAGTGGCGCAAATGCCGGGCGCAGCACCGAGGTGATGATGCAGGAGGTCGCAGACAGCACCGTCACCATCACACTCTTGGAAGCGCCGGTGCGCCCGATTGCCGAAGGGGACAGCTTCATCGCGCGGGCGGGCTGCGACAAGCGCCTCGCGACCTGTGCTGGCAAATTCGCCAACACCGCCAACTTTTGCGGCTTCCCGGCAATCCCCGGCGACGACACCATCGTGCGCTATCCGACGCAGGGCGATGGCAGCACCGGGCAGCCGTAGTGACCGGCGCGTCCGCTGAACGGGTAATCGCGACGATAGCCCCTACATCTGATGAGGTCAGAAGCAGGAATCCCCATCGTAATGGCTACAAGCTGCGTATTCCACGGAAGATGGGCACGGATTCCACGCGAAGGTGGGCAGTCATTCCACGGGATCGTGGGCGGCCATTCCACGCGAAGATGGGCAGGTGTGGCACCTCTAAAAATTGACCTGCGGAGTGCTTATATCAAATAAATACAATGACTTACAGATCGTTTAAAGGCAAAATCCCCCATTTTTAGAGGTGCCCGCTGGTTTGACCGACGGTTTCATGGAGTCAGGCTTGTGCTGACAGGTCAAGGATTGAATTGCGGGCGGCGGCTTTTCGCATGCGGTCGAGGGTAAGTTTGAGCCTGTGGGCGTTGTGAACGAGGCGATCGAGGATGGCGTCGGCCAGGGTCGGGTCGAGGGTGGCCTCAAACCAGTGCTCGACGGGCAGTTGGCTTGTGACGATTGTGGAGGCGCGCCCGTGGCGATCTTCGAGGATTTCTAGGAGGTCCCGGCGCTCCGGGATGGTGAGGACGGCAAGGCCCTAATCGTCGATGATCAGCACATCCATGCGGGCGATGGTCTTGAGGATGCGCTCAAAGCGGCCGCAATTTGGCAGACGGACCCCGCGGGCAAGAGCGAGGGCTTCGAACATGCGTGGGGCGCGCTGATAGAGGACGGGCCGCCCGTCACGGCAAGCTTTGTGACCAAGGGTGCCAAGCGATCCAGCTTTTGCCAAGGCCAGCTTTTGTCAAGTCGGGGGGGGCCGGTGATCAGCAGGTTCTCATGCCGGGCGATCCAGCCGCCATCCGCAAGACGGGCCATGACACTGCGATCAAGGCCACGCGGCGTGCGCAGGTCCAGATCCCAAAGACTGACGTGCTTGCGCTTGCGTCTTGACGCAGGGCCGCGAACTTGAGCCGCGAGGCCAGTTTCTTGGTGTCTCGCTCCGCGGACCTTCGGTTCCCAGCTCATTTTCCTTCAAAGGCATCCAGTTCGGCGGCAGCCTGATTGGCAGTGGCGGCCCCGTAAATCCGGCGGAGATCGGCGGTATGAGGAGGGTCAGAAAACGATCCGGGGGATCGTTTTCCCGACGATTGGGCCTTGCGGTCCTTCCAGGCACAGAAGTTCAGGGTGTGGCGCACCAGATGCATCAAGCCGGTGAAGGCACCACTGGTTCGAGCCCACCGGCGAGGGCAGGTCTGGACCGTGGTCTGCGGGAATGCGGCCGTGATCGCCTCGGGGAAGCCCTTCAGCCCGTCTACAACGGCGATGAGGATATCCTGGAGACCTCGGTTTTTAAGTTCGTTCATCACCGACAGCCAGAATTTGGCGCCCTCGTTATCGGCGACCGACAGCCCAAGAACCTCTCGGACGCCGTCCCTGCTGACGCCAAGGGTCACATAAACGGCCTTATTCTTGACCATCCGGCTGTCCGCGTCCCTGATCTTCACGCGCAGCGCGTCGAATAGGACGATGGGATACATCCGCTCCAGCGCCCGGGATTGCCACTCCCGAACCTCGTCCAGCACGGCGTCGGTAACGCGGCTGATCAGATCTGGAGAGGCCTGCAAACCATAGACATCCTCAAGGTGGGCGCGGATATCGCGGACTGTCAGGCCAGCGGCATAAAGCCCGATGATCTTGTCGTCCATGCCATCAATCCGGGTCTGGCCTTTCTTCACCAGTTCCGGCTCGAAACTGCCATCCCGATCGCGGGGCACGGAAATCGGCACCTCGCCGTCCTGCCCCTTCAGCCGCTTGCTGGCTGTGCCATTGCGCCGATTGGACTGCTCTGACGGGGCGGCCTTGCCATCCTCATAGCCCAGATGCGCCGTCAACTCGGTGCCCAGCATCCGTTCCATCAGCTTGATCTTCAGCACTTTCATCAGCCCGCCCAATCGCCGGGAAAATGATCCCCCGGATCATTTTCTGGCCCGGCTCATACCAAGCAGACCTTCAGGCCGATCGTAGCCCTGCAAAAGTTCGCCCAGTAATTCCTTGGAAATCGTCATCGCCCTTGCTCCTCTCAGGAAGCATGGACCAAAGCACAGTTACACAGAAGATCTGACACTCTCCCGAGCCGTCGCCGAAATAGTTGAATTCCTTCGTGGTCTGATAGTCGAGGTCGCTGCGGTCGACGACGAAGACGACCTTGTGCACCTTGGGGTTTTCAATCAGCACCTGCGCGACCTTGAAACTGGTCAGCGTCTTGCCTGAACCGGTCATGTGCCAGATATAGCCATTCTTCCGCCCGGCGCGCGCCCGCTCGACAATCGCCTCGACCGCGAAATGCTGATAGGGGCGCAGCACCATCAGCACCTTGTTGCTTTCGTGCAGCACGATATATTTGCTGATCATTTTTGACGCGTGGCACTTCTCAAGAAAGGCGTCGGCAAAGGCGTCAAGCTGGGTGATCAGGCGGTTTTCGACATCGGCCCAGAAAAAGGTCTGGTTGAAGTCCTGGTCGCGGTTGTTGGCATAGTATTTCGTGTTCACCCCGTTCGAGATGACGAACATCTGCACATATTGGAACAGCCCGTGGTCCGACCAATAGGAATGGCGCTGGTAGCGGTTGACCTGGTTGAACGCCTCTTTCAACTCCATGCCGCGGCGCTTCAGCTCCACCTGGATCAGCGGCAGGCCGTTGATCAGCAGCGTCACGTCATAGCGGTTCTTGTAGCTGCCCGCCTGGGTGACCTGCGAGGTGACCTGATAGCGGTTTCGGCACCATTCTTCAGCATTCAGGAACTGGATATAGGCGGTCGTGCCATCGTCGCGGGGCAGGGCCATGCGGTCGCGCAGGATCTTGGCCTTGTCGAACACGTTGCCTTTGTCGAGGTGGTTCAACACGCGGGTAAATTCGGCTTCCGACAGGCTGACGCCGTTCTGCGCCTCCAGTTGCGCTTTCAGGTTCGCGCGCAGCCCAGCGCCGTCGGAGATCGTCACAGATTCCCAGCCAAGGCTGTTCAGGCGTTTGACCAGCCCGGATTCAAGCTGCGCTTCGGACTGGATGTTCATGTCAGCCCTTGCCCCGGTCACGGGACAAATCCTTGGCCAGCGCCTCGATGGCTGCGAGGTCGTCGGTATCGGCTTGCGCAGCATCGGCCTGTTTGCGGGCGGCGTCGAAATCCGCAAAGCGGTCGGCGGCCAGTTGCTGTGCCACCTCCATGCGCAGTTTGCCCGAGTAGGTCTGCGTGGCGTAGGTCTTGCCATCGGCGGCAGGTATCAAGGATTCCTTGACAACTGAATCGGCCACCAACTCGCCGTCCGCAAAGATGTTGCGCAGGTGCAGGCTGATGCTCTGCTTTGAAGTGTCGAACAGGGCGGCCATTTCCGCTTGGGTCAGCCAGACTGTGCCATCCATCGCCCGCAGGCTGATCTGCGCCGCGCCATCTTCGGTTTGATAGAGGATCACTTCGCCCGTCATGGCCACCCCCTAAACGAACATCTGCTGCAACAGACCTATTTTGGAGGTCTCGAGTTTGGAGATCTGATCCGCCACCGCCTGAATTTCGGCGTCCATCGTCGAGAGAGCATCACCGATTTTTTGTTGTTCGTCGGGGTGAGAGACAGTTATCTTGATCCTTTTGAGTTTCCCAACGGATAGTCCGGGTTGTGCTGAGGACTCTGAAAGTCGGTTCAATTTCAGAGCATCGAGTTTGTAAAACAGCCAGTTAATTCGCGATAAACTGTTGGAGTTTACGGCGATTGCGTGCTCTGAAATATATGATCGACCCCTTGCCCAATTAATATTTCCGCACAATGCACCCTGACGCTCAAGACTTATCCCCTTGGCTCCGGAGCCCCAACATGTGGTGGGACGGGCTTGCCACTGACCGCGAGTTCCTGTATTGTTCCGTTATGCCCGTCCGCTGGAAATCAGATCGTCCGATGTCGCGCCAAGAGTTCGAGGCGCGCTTTCGGGGTGACGCGGCCTGTGCTGCGTATCTGGTCGGGCGACGGTGGCCGGGCGGGTTCGTCTGCCCGGTTTGCGGGGCCCGCAAGGGCTGGGCATTGAACCATGATCGGCCCGCCTGGGAATGTGCGGGGTGCCGACGACAGACCTCGGTGACAGCCGGCACGGTCATGCATGGCAGCCATCTTCCGCTGCGCACCTGGTTCATGGCCGCGCACATCGTCGCCAGCCATTCGAACGGCATCTCTGCTCTTCAGTTGCAGGCTCAGGTCGGCATCGGCAGCACCAAGGCCGCTTGGCTTCTGCTGCACAGGCTCCGCCGGGCGATGGTCGATCCTGACCGGGGCCTGTTACAGCAGATCGTCGTGCTCGACGAGACCGGGATGCCCTTCCGGCGCAAGGCAGACCCCATCGAGCGCCCAGCGGGAGATCCGGATTCTTCGAAGAAAATCAGGGTAGTTGGGGCTGTCGAGCTTTCGCAAGTCGGTCATCCCAGGCGCATCCGGCTGGAACAGATTTTCGACAGGTCGTCGAAGGTCTGCATGGCTTTCTCGGCCGAATGGTCGAGCCAGGTGCCCAGGTCATCACCGACGGTCTGATCAGCTACGAGAACATGCCGAACAACACCCACGAGCCCAAGGTTGTCTGCGGCCGAAAGGCACAGGAGATCCTTCACTGGGTGCACCTCGGTATTCTCAAACCTCAAGCGGTGGGCGTAGGGCGTTGTCGGGCAAATCCGTCCACTGGACGGATTTGTGACCCCTCCAACTCCACGGCTT
>JBCKXH010000152.1:0-5360 GCA_038921555.1 Paracoccaceae bacterium | reverse complement strand
TCGACTGGCCGCAGCTTCTGCCGCTGATCGGCCCGGCCAATGCCGCGGTCGCGCGCTATGAGGGCGTGTTGCACGGTATCCCCAACCCCAATGTGCTGCTGTCGCCGCTGACAACGCAGGAAGCCGTGCTGGCCTTCGCCAATCCATTGACCCTCAGCGGAGAGCGGGCGGCGTTTTGAGGATCACTTATGCGCATCAAATCGGGCTGTGGGTCACATTTGGCGATAAATCGGCCCACAAAACATTTTGCAGCGCACGAGTGAGCGACAAGCCCGTAAAGCGGTTCAGGTAAGAGGTTTTCATGCCCACACTCTCAGAGGCCGAAGTCGAAGTGTCCTGCTCGATCACCTGCGCGGGCTGGGGTATCAATGCCTCAACGACGCTGTCTCTGGTCCGGACGGCCCAGCACCAGAGCGGGCCGCCTATTCCGACACCATCCTGACGGCCCGGCTGCGGGCGGCGGTGGCACGGCTGAACCCGCAGGTCCCCGAGGACGCCCGCGTGGAGGCCGTCCGCAAGGTGCTGGCGGTCGAGCGGCCCTCGCTGATCGAGGAAAACCGTCGCCTGCACCGGGCCATGGTCGAGGGCGTGCCGGTGGAATACCGGGCGGAGGATGGCAGCATCTGCGGCGATGCGGTGCGGCTGGTGGACCATGCGGATCAGCTGAACGACTGGCTGGCGATAGCGCAGTTCACCGTGATCGAGAACGGCAAGAACCGCAGGCCGGATGTGGTGGTGTTCCTGAACGGTCTGCCGGTGGGCGTGATCGAGGTGAAAAAGCCGGGGGCCGAGACGGCGACGCTGGGGGCGGCGTTCCAGCAGTTGCAGACCTACAAGGAGCAGATCGCCTCGCTGTTCCGCTGCAACGCCGTGCTGGTCACGACGGATGGGGTGCTGGCCCGCATAGGCTCGCTGACCGCTGACCTTGAACGCTTCATGCCGTGGCGCACCACTGATGGGGTGGATGTGGCCGCGAAGGGCGCGCCGGAAATGTCGGTGCTGATCGAAGTTGTGTTCCAGCGCGGGCGGCTGTTGTCGCTGATGCGGGACTTCACGGTGTTTGGCGAACGGGACGGCGGGATCGCCAAGATCATCGCAGGATACCACCAGTTCCACGCCGTCAAGCGGGCGGCCGCCAGCACGATTGCCGCCAGCCGGGGCCCGTGTGACCGCAAGGCCGGGGGCGACCGCAAGGCCGGGGTGATCTGGCACACCCAAGGCTCGGGTAAAAGCCTGCTGATGGCGTTTTATGCCGGCCAGTTGGTGCAGCATCCGGCGATGGAGAACCCCACCATCGTGGTGATCACCGACCGCAACGATCTGGACGACCAGTTGTTCGCGACCTTCTCGATGTGCCGCGACCTGATCCGCCAGACCCCGGTGCAGGCCGAAAACCGCGAGGATCTGCGGGCGGCCTTGGCGCGGGCCTCGGGCGGGGTGATCTTCACCACCATCCAGAAGTTCGCGCCGGAAAAGGGCGAGGCCTATCCGGTGGTGAGCGACCGGCGCAACGTGGTGGTGATGGCCGACGAGGCGCACCGCAGCCAATATGGCTTCAAGGCGCGGATCGAGAAGAGCGGTGACATGGCCTACGGGTTCGCCAAGCACCTGCGCGATGCCCTGCCCAACGCCTCATTCATCGGGTTCACCGGCACGCCGATTGAGGCCACGGACGTGAACACTCCGGCGGTGTTTGGGCATTACATCGACATATACGACATCAGCCGGGCCGTTGAAGATGGTGCCACGGTGCCGATCTAATACGAAAGCCGCTTGGCGCGGATCGAGCTGCCGGATGCGGAAAAGCCGAAGATCGACGCCGAAATCGCTGACCTGACCGAAGATGACGCTATGAGCGAGCAGGAGCGGTTGAAGCGCAAATGGTCCACTGTGGAGGCTCTGGTTGGGGCCGAAAAACGGCTTGCGATGGTCGCCGCCGATCTGGTCACCCATTTCGAGGCGCGCGCGCAGGCGATGGATGGCAAGGCCATGGCCGTCTGTATGAGCCGCCGCATCTGCGTTGACCTTTATAACACGATCATCGCGCTGCGCCCGGACTGGCATTCGGATGATGATGCTGCTGGCCTGATCAAGATTGTGATGACGGGTTCGGCCTCGGACCCGCAGCCCTGGCAACGCCACCTTGGCGGCAAAGCCCGGCGCGACCTTCTGGCAAAGAGGGCCAAGAACCCGAAAGACCCGCTGAAACTGGTGATCGTGCGTGACATGTGGCTGACCGGCTTTGACGCGCCCTCGATGCACACGATGTATATCGACAAGCCGATGCGCGGGCATGGGTTGATGCAGGCGATTGCACGGGTGAACCTGGTGTTTCGTGACAAGCCTGCGGGGCTGATTGTCGATTACATCGGCATCGCCCAGAATCTGAAAACCGCCTTGGGGCAGTATTCTAAATCGGATCAACAGCAAGCCGGGATTGACGAGGCAGAGGCCGTCGCGGTCTTGCTGGAGCGTCTGGATGTTGTGCGAGGGATGTTTCACGGCTTTGACTACTCGAAAGGCTTGATCGGATCGCCACATGAACGGTTGATCGCGCTGGCTGGTGCCCTCGACTGGATTCTTGCTCGGCAAGATGAACAGGCGCGAAAAGAGACCGACAAGGACGCCAAGCAGCGCGCCCTTCGTCGGTATCAGGACGCCGTCTTGGCTCTCTCGAAAGCTTTTGCCTTGTGTGCTGCCAGCGACACCGCCCGCGAAGTCAGGGACGAGGTCGGTTTCTTGCAAACGGTGCGGGCGGCGATGACGAAAGCCTCGGATCCCTCCGGTCGGTCGCCCGCTGATCGCGACCTCGCCATCCGACAGATCGTCAACGGCGCGGTGGCCTCGACAGAGATCGTCGATATTCAGTCTGCGGCAGGGCTTTCAGCCCCGGATATTTCGATCTTGTCAGACGAATTTCTCGCCGAAGTCGGTCTGATGGAGAAGAAGAACCTCGGGCTTGAAGCCCTGAGGAAATTGTTGGGCGACGAAATCCGGTCCCGCAGTCGCTCCAATGTGGTTGAGACCCGGAAATTCTCAGAGCGGCTCGTTGACGCCATCGCGCGCTACCACAACAACGCCATCAGCACGGTCGAAGTGCTGCAAGAATTGATCGCCTTGGCAAAGGAGCTGCGTGATGCCCGCAACCGAGGTGAGGAATCAGGGCTGACATCGGAGGAGCTGGCCTTCTATGACGCCCTGGCCGACAACGAGAGCGCCGTTGAGGTCATGGGCAATGACCAACTCAAAGTTATCGCCCACGAACTGCTGGTCGGCCTGAAAGCCAAGGTCAGCATCGACTGGGCACACCGCGACAGCGCCAGGGCCCGGCTAAGAGTGTTGGTGAAGCGTGTCCTTCGCAAATATGGCTATCCGCCGGATTTGGAGGATGCCGCTGTGCGAGGCGTACTGGCCCAGGCAGAGGCGCTTCTATCGGAGATCGCCACGAGAGCATCGGTGTAGGAGCTGTTTTGATTTGGATGCCCGAAAGGCCGAAGCCCACGCCTGCCCCCACCACCAAAGATTGGCCCTGACGGGCCAGAGCGCCCCGGCATCCGCAAGCTATCTTGAAAGCGCAGATGTCTGGGCGCTCACACCCCCAACAACCTTCTGTGGTTGCCGCCCGTGGTGCAAGAAGTTTCTGCCCGTTTGTGCATGTGATCGATTGCGGTCTCTGTCAGGCCTTTGCATGCGGCCAAGTCAGATGCCGCTGGCCGGTATGGTGATCCGCGGGTCGGGTCAATCTCGAGCTATGGCTGAAAATGGGTGATGGGGCCTGAGAAGGCGGCGTATCGTGGCGGGGGATCAAGCCTGCCAGAACTTCCATAAGGAACGATACGCCATGACAGAGAATACGACGATCACCCCGTTTCACCAGCCCGGATCGATCACCGACCCGTTGACCGAGATTGCCCGCGACGGTGCTCGGCAGATGCTGGCAGCTGCCATAAAGGCAGAGGCGGCGAACTTCGTCGCGTTTTTCGGTGATGAGCTTTTGCCTGACGGGCGTCAGCGGATTGTCCGCCATGGCACCGGGCCTGAGCGGATGATCCAGACCGGGATCGGGCCGATCCCGGTGCAACGGCAGAAGGTGCGCGACCGCGCGACGGAGGTGCCGCCCGAGAAGAAGATCCGCTTCACCTCGAACATTTTGCCGAAGTGGGCACGGCGGTCGCGTAGCCTCGATGCCCTACTGCCCGTTCTTTATCTGCGCGGCATCTCGACCGGAGATTTCCAGGAAGCGCTGACCGCGCTGCTGGGAGCGGATGCCCCGAACCTTTCGCCGGGCGTGGTCACGCGCCTCACGGCAGGCTGGCAGGGCGAGTATGACCGCTGGCAACGCCGCGATCTCTCGGCCCGCCGTTACGTCTACATTTGGGCGGACGGGGTCTACCTGCAGGCCCGAATGGAGCCGCAGGCCGAGTGCATGCTGGTGATCATCGGGGCGACGCCAGAAGGGAAGAAGGAACTTCTGGGCTTCCAGGTCGGGGTCCGCGAGAGCACGCAGAGCTGGCGCGAGTTGCTGGTCGATTTGAAGGCGCGTGGTTTGTCGGCGCCACCTAAGCTGGCGGTTGGCGACGGTGCCCTGGGGTTTTGGCGGGCGGTGGACGAGGTCTTCCCCGGCACCCGTCATCAGCGGTGCTGGTTCCACAAGGCCGCGAACGTGCTCAACCACTTCCCGAAGTCCATGCAGCCTGCCGTCACTGCGGACCTGCGCGAGATTTTCAACGCCGAAACCCGGGCGGCGGCGCTTGCGGCCATCGAGACCTTCAAGGAAAAATACACCGTCAAATATGAACGCGGGGTGACCTGCCTGACCAAGGACACCGAGGCCATGCTGGCCTTCTACGACTTCCCGGGCGAACATTGGGAGCACCTGCGTACCTCAAACCCAATCGAGAGCGTCTTCGCCACCGTCCGCCATCGCACCGTCCGAACCAAGGGCGCATTGTCGCAAAAGACCGCCAAGCTGATGGTCTTCACCTTGGTCAGGGCGGCTTCGAAAAAATGGCGCAAGCTCAACGGCACAAACCAGTTGCCCCGCGTCATCGAAGGCGTCAAATTCAACGACGGTATCGCACAGAGCGATGCCAACAAGAGCAGCGCCGCATGATCATGCCGCGTCACCCAAATTCAGCCATAGCTCGCAAGACGGGCCGGATGGGTTCTGCACAGGCAGGGTTCACAACCTCAACAGGCAAAAAACACCGAGCATCCACAACGCCTTGGATCAATCCCGGCGCATAGATTGCGTCACGCAGCCATTTGAAGATCAGGTTGGCATTCAGCGCATATCGCCGCGCCACCTGGGCCACAGAAACGTCAGGGGCCGTCGTCTGACGACAGATCGACCGCTTCTC
>JBCKXH010000151.1:0-5368 GCA_038921555.1 Paracoccaceae bacterium | reverse complement strand
GGGGTTCTGCTCGGTGAGGGTGACGGGCAGGCCGGTCAGGGCCGACAGGCGGGCGAGGTAGGAGGCGACGCGGGCGCGGTCACTGGCCTGGCGGGCGGCGGGCACCGAGGCACCGAAGCGGACCTGCACCCGCAGGGCTTCGGTCCAGCGTTGCAGGAGGATCGCGGTCGGGCTGCGGGTGGCGGTGATCTGACCACGGGCATATTCTTCGTAAAGGGCCACCGCCAAGAAGTTTTCGGTCAGGTTGCGGTCGGTGAAGGGGGCATCCTCGCCGCCACCATCAGTGCGCAGCAGGCCCTGCGACAAGAGGGCGGACTGGACCTGCGCGTAATAGGCGCGCAGGGCGGCGCTGGCCGGGGTTTCGGGCGGCGGTGCGGGCGAAACGATGGGCGGGGGGTTGAACACCAGCGCGGGCGCTGTGGTGCAGGCCGCAAGCGCTCCCAGCAGGAGTGCGGCGCATCCGGTTCTGTTCCCCCGCCATTGCATCAGTCTTGCACTGCGCCCCCGGCGGCAGCGCCAAGGCCGGTCGTGGCAGCGCGGGCCAAGGATAGCGTGTCTTTCAGCGCGGTTTGCATCTTGGCCAGTTCAACCTCGGCCAAGGCGCGGCGGGCGCGGCCTTCATCGGCGATGGCGAGGCTTTCCTGAATGGTGGCGATCAGGGTCTGGTTGGCCAGTTGCACCGATTGGATGTCAAACACCCCGCGCTCCATCTCGCTGCGCACGATTCTATTGGTTTCCTGTAAGTTCTTGGCGTTTTCGGTCAGCAGTTGATTGGTCAGGTCGTTGGCACCCTTGATCGCCTCGGCCGCCTCGCGCGAACGCTGGATGGTGACGGCCTGGGCCAGTTGGGTTTCCCACAGGGGCACGGTGTTCATCAGGGTCGAGTTGATCTTGCCAACCAGCGACTTGTCGTTTTCCTGCACGAGGCGGATCGAGGGCAGCGATTGCATCGTCACTTGCCGGGTCAGTTGCAGGTCATGGACCCTTCGTTCCAGATCGTCGCGGTGGGAGCGGATGTCGCGCAACTCCTGCGCCTTTTTCAACTGGTCATGTTCGGGGGTGGCTGTAACCTCGGCCGCTTTCGCCGGGATCGTGGTGGCGTCAAGTTCCGTGAGCCTGGCCTGACCCGCCGAGATGTAGAGGCCAAGTTCGTCATAAAAGGTCAGCGTCCTGCCATAGAGGAGGTCGAGCGACTTGATGTCTTTCAGGAGGGCGGTTTCGTGTTGCAGCAGGTTTTCGGTGATGCGGTCGATCTGGGTTTGCACCGCTTCATAGCGGGCGATGAACTGGGCGAGCGGGGTGACAGCGCCGGTCAGGCGGTCCCACCAACTGGGCTTGCGGTTCACCTCAAGCTCTTCACCGGAAAAGCCGCGGATGGTCGAGACGATCTCGCTCAGCGCGTTGCCGGCCGGGCCGACATCCTTGTTCTTGACGCCTGCCAGCATCGCCTGGCTGATGACCTGCAATTCGGCCTGGGAAGCGGCCCCGAAAGCGATGATCGAGCGGGTGTTGGTCATGTCAAGCTCGGCCATCAGCCTGCGAATTTCAGCGGCCTGGGCTTGGGGGGCTGTGTCGAGGGGCAGGGTGGCGGTGCCGGGTTCGGCCAGGAAGAGGGCGGCCTGATCGCGGGTCGTATCGGTCATGGCATTCTCATTGATTTAGCCCTGAAGGGCGGGGTTGCTGCATTGAGGTCGGTGGGGGGTTTCACACCCCCCACACCCCCCGTGGAGTATTTCTGAAAGGGTAAGGGGGGGGGCAAATTGTTGGGGTTGGTCATGGTTCAGCCTTCGAACTTCAGGCGGTCGCGCAGGACCTGGATTTCGACATCCAGATCGCTGTGGTTGTCGGTCAAGAGGGCCTTGGTGCGGGCGGCGAAGTTGGTTTCAAGGTCGCTCAGCAGCGCCTCATAGTCGGCGCGGGCACTGCTGGAGGTGCCCCTTGCATGGAGATCGGCGAATTTCACCGTCGCGTCGCGCGCCCCGATCAGATAGATCGACAGGTATTTGCGGGCGGCGGTCAGGTCGCCGGGGTCAGCCTCGATCGTGCGGAACAGGCCGCGCGCAATGGTGGAGAAGCGCTCGACCCGCGCCTCAAGCTGGCGGTCGTTGGCGCGCAGGATCGCGTCTTTCATGGCGGCCAGATGTCGCTCGGCTTCGCCCACGGCGCGGGCGACGCGGGCGGATTGGAACTGGTCCACCCCGGTCATGCCCTTGCCGCGCATCGGATCAAAGCCAAAGGCGGTGAGGTGCAGCACGGCCCCCAGCATGGCGAAGAGATAGGGCCCCAGCGTAGCGAAGATATAGGGGTAGATGAAACCCTGGGGCCAGTCCAACGTGGCCAGCATGAGGGCGGCCCCGGTCAGGCAGGCGGCGATGAGCTTGCGCGGGAAGGCCGGGCGGCGGGCGACGCGGCGGGCGGTATAGGCATTATGGGCGCGGATGCCGTCGCGGGTCAGCCAGGCGGCGAGGATCAGCAGGGCGGCGGTGCCAAGGTCTGCGAACAACCCGCCCGGATCACCGCGAAAGGCCTGGAAGATGAACGCAAACGGCAGGGCGAACAAGAGATTGGCCTTGAAGCCGACCGGGGCGGCGGCGGGGTCAGGCTGGGCCACCGGAAAGCCGACGGCGCCCGGCTTTCCGGTGGTGTCGGGCTGGTTCGGGCTGAATTTGCTGCCGAAACGCCGGGCCATCACAGACCTGCGCCAAAGGCTGCGTAGAGGGTCAGGGCGACGAGGCACCAGAAAGACAGCGCTTGTAGACCCTTGGCTGACATGACCCGCCCTCCCCCTGACCTGAGTGTATCTGACGTTTGGCCAACATTCGCCCCGACTATAAGCGAGGCGTGGGCGGGATTGCTATAGGCAAGCCTCGGGAAAACCGCTGATCATTCCCCGCGCTTGGGGCGCGTCGGGGGTCTTGAACTGGCAGGGGTGGTCGCGGGTTTGCGGGGGCGGGTGGTGGCGGGCCTTGGCCTTTTCGCCGGGGCGACCGGAGTGCTGGCCTTTTGCCAGGCCTGCGACCGCTGTTTGCGCCCCGCACCGGGTTTCAGCTTGGCGGTGGCAGGTTTGGCGGTGGCAGGTTTGGCGGTGGCAGGTTTGGCGGTGGCAGGCTTGGCGGTGGCGGGCCGGCGCGCCGGTTTTGGCGGCGGTGTCGGTTTGGCAGCAGGGGGTCTGGTGCTGGAATTATGACTGACTTTGGTCGGGCTGCGGCGGGCTGGCCGGTCTTCGTCATCGGTCTGGCCCTTGGCACCGAGTTGCTCGCGCAGGGTCTTGGCCTTGACCTCTTCGACCATGCCCGGTTCCAGATCACCCAGACGGAACGGGCCATAGCTGACCCGGATCAGGCGGTTGACGGTCAGGTTGAGGGCACTCATGGCGCGGCGGATCTCGCGGTTCCGGCCTTCGCGGATGCCGACGGTCAGCCAGGCGTTGGCACCCTGGATGCGGTCAAGCACGACGGACATCGCCTGAAACCTCTCGCCCTCGACGGTGATGCCGCAGCGCAGGGGGTCGAGGTCGGGGTCGGTCGGGTTGCCGTTGACCCTTACGCGGTATTTGCGCAGCCAGCCGGTCGAGGGCAGCTCAAGCCTGCGCTTCAATTCGCCGTCGTTGGTGAGCAGCAGCAGGCCCTCGGAGTTGAGGTCAAGACGGCCGACCGCCATGACGCGCGGCAGGTCGGGCGGCAGGTTGTCGAACACCGTCGCGCGGCCCTTTTCGTCGGAATTAGAGGTCACCAGGCCGAGGGGTTTGTAATACAGCCAGAGGCGGGCGGGTTCGGGCGCAGCGACCAGCTTGCCCGAGACCATGATCTGGTCGCTGGGAGCCACGTTCAGCGCGGGGGAGGTGATGACTTGGCCGTTGACGGACACCTCGCCGATCTCGATCAGCCGCTCGGCTTCGCGGCGCGAGGCGATACCGGCGCGCGACAGCACCTTGGCGATGCGCTCACCTGGGTGGGCTTTGGCGGCGGTGTTTTCGGGCTTGGGTTTTGTGGCCATAAAGGTCATCCTTGGCGCGGGGTGGCCAGCCAAGAGAGTATTTGAGCCGAGATGAAAGAGCAACTTGGGTTCCGCTCCGCCATGGAGATCGCGCTGGAGGAGGCGCGGCTGGCGCAGGGGCGGGGTGAGGTCCCGGTTGGTGCTGTGGTGCTGCTGGGCGGGCGGGTTCTGGCGCGGGAGGGTAACCGGACGCGGGAATTATGCGACCCTACGGCCCATGCCGAGGTGCTGGCGATAAGGGCGGCGTGCCGGGTTGTCGGGTCGGAACGCCTGGTCGGGGCTGATCTTTATGTGACGCTGGAGCCCTGTGCGATCTGTGCCGGGGCGATCTCGGCGGCACGGATTGCGCGATTGTATTATGGGGCGGCGGACCCGAAATCTGGCGCGGTGGCACTGGGGGCGCGGGTGTTTTCGCATCCGCAATGCCATCATGTCCCCGAGGTTTATGACGGCATCGCGGCGGTTGAGGCCGAGGCGCTGATGAAGGCTTTCTTTGCCGGGAAGCGATGACCGGTGCCGCATCGCACGCGCGGGATATCGGCGTCAGAAGGTGATCGGCTGCAGGACCTGCGGTTCGATCACCTGCACGCCGGGCAGGCCGGCGCGCAAGTCATCGGCGTTCTGCGCCAGCAGCGGGAAGCTGCGGTAGTGGCAGGGGATGACGGTCTTGAAGGCAAAATAGCGCCGCGCGGCATAGGCGGCGCGGGCCATGTCCATGGTGTAGTGACCGCCCGCCGCCAGAATGCCGATGTCGGGTCTGTGGTAATCGCCCATCCAAGCCATGTCGGCCATGATGTCGGTGTCGCCTGACAGATAGATCGTGTGGCCTTCACCGGCGATCATGAAACCGGCCTCGGAGCCGACCGCTTTACCCTCGATCGAGGAGGAGTGGCTGGCGTTGACCAGCGTCACCCGGGCGCCGTTCAGCGTGACGGTGCCGCCCTTGTTGAAACCGATGATCTTGACGCCGTCGCGGGCGGTCAGAAAGCCCATCAGGTCCCAGATGCCGACGATTTCGATGGCCAGTTCCTTGGCGATGGCCACAGAATCGCCAATGTGGTCGCCGTGGCCGTGGGTCAAAAGGATGTGGGTGGCACTGCGGATCGCCTCGGCCCGGCGGTCGGCGGGAAACATCGGGTTGCCGGTGAGCCACGGGTCCACCAGCAGCACCGCGCCTTCAATCTCAACGCGAAAGCCGGAATGGCCAAGCCAGATGATCTGCATGTTTCCCCCTGATTTGCGCCAGTGTAGTGCTGTGGGGCGGATTTGCCAGAGGGCAAATCGCGGGATGAGGACGGACCCAACCCGACTGCCCTCGTCAGCCCGAGCCAAATTCCTTCGAAGGAATTTGCAAATCTTTTCGAAAAGATTT
>JBCKXH010000150.1:0-5492 GCA_038921555.1 Paracoccaceae bacterium | reverse complement strand
ACCTTTCTGCGGCAGAATGCCCTGATTGTCCTCTTGGCGCAGATGGGCAGTTTCGTGCCGGCCGCCGCAGCGCGAATCGGGCGGGTCAGCCAGTTGTTCAGCCGGGTTGGTGCGGCGGATGATCTGGCACGCGGGCGCTCGACCTTCATGGTCGAAATGGTCGAGACGGCGGCGATCCTTAATCAGGCGGATGACCGGGCGCTGGTGATTCTGGACGAGATCGGGCGCGGCACCGCGACCTATGACGGGCTGTCGATTGCCTGGGCGGTGCTGGAGCATCTGCACGGCGTCAACCGCTGCCGCGCGTTGTTTGCCACCCATTACCACGAGATGACCGCGCTAGCGGGCAAGCTGGCCGGTGTGACGAATGCCACGGTGTGTGTCAAGGAATGGGACGGCGAGGTGATTTTCCTGCACGAGGTCCGCAAAGGGGCGGCTGACCGGTCTTATGGCGTGCAGGTGGCGCGGCTGGCGGGCCTGCCGCAATCGGTGATCGAGCGCGCCAAACTGGTGCTGGAGGCTTTGGAGGCCGGCGAGCGGCAGGGCGCTGGCCAGCGGACGGTGATCGACGATCTGCCGCTGTTCCGCGCCGCACCGCTGGCGGCGCGCCCGGTCGCGAAGGGTTCTGTGCTGGAGGATAGGTTGAAAGCGGTTTTGCCGGATGAATTGACGCCGAAGGAGGCCCTGAGCCTGATCTACGAACTGCGGGGCCTTTTGAAGGGCTGATGGCTAACCCTGGGTGTTGCCCTGGGTGTTGGAGGACACGCCGACCTGGGCCGGACGCAGCAGCCGGTCGTGCAACAGAAAGCCCTCGGTCATCACCTGAATGATCTGACCGGCCGTGGTGCCGGGCAGCGCCGCCTCGAACATCGCCTGATGCTGCTGCGGGTCAAAGAGGTCGCCGATCACCGGCGAGATCGGCTTGACGCCGTGTTTGGTCATCACATTGGTCAGTTCGCGCAGGGTCAGTTCTACCCCTTCGGTGAAAGCGGCGGTTTGCGCCTGCAACTCCTCGGGTATCGAAGCAAGGGCGCGGCGCAGGTTGTCGTAGACCGGCAGAAGGTCGCGGGCCAGCCGGGTGGAGCCGTATTGCTCGGCCTCGCGGCGGTCACGCTCACCACGTTTACGGGCGTTTTCGGCATCGGCGAGGGCGCGCATGAAGCGGTCCTTCATCGCATCCCGCTCATCACGCAGGGCGGCGAGTTCATCGCTGGCGATGAAGGCCTCCAGATCGGCGAGTTCCATCTCTTCAGCGCTGATCACTTCGGGAATTGGCTGTTTATTCGTCATGTTCAGGTCTGCCTTCCAGCGTTAGCCCTTGGTCCGATCAGAAACCAGCCGCCCGACAAGTTGGGCGGTGTAGTCCACGATCGGAACGATTCGGCCATAGTTCAGCCGAGTGGGACCGATGACGCCGATGGCGCCGATGATCTTTCGATCGGCGTTCATATAGGGAGAAACCACCAGAGTGGAACCCGAAAGTGAAAAAAGCTTGTTCTCGGAGCCAATAAAAATCCGCACACCTTCGCCGGATTCCGCCGACTCGAGGAAGTCGGCGATGTCACGCTTGCGTTCCAGATCGTCGAACAGGCTGCGGATGCGGTCAAGGTTGTCCGACTCGGCGCCGCCTGACAGCAGGTTGGACTGGCCACGCACGATAAGACGCTCATTTCGGTCGCCGCTGTTCACCCAGAAGGCCACACCGCTTTCGACCAGTTCGCGGGCCAGCACGTCGATTTCCTGACGGCGCTCAGCTATTTCCCGCGCAAAGCTTTTCGCGAGGTCGGAAAGCCGGCGGCCATCGGCGATCGAGGAGAGAAAATTGGCGGCCTCGCGCATGGAGGCCGGGGTTTGGCCGGGCGGTGGCGTGAAAACCCGGTTTTCGACATGGCCATCGGCAAAGACCAGCACGACGAGGGCACGCTCGGGGCTGAGGCTGACGAATTCGATATGGCGGACTTCGGATTCCTGCTTGGGCGCGAGGACGACACTGGCAGAACCGGTGATGCCGGACAGGGTGGCGCTGACGTGATCAAGCAGAGAGGCGACATCGCCGGCGCTGTTGCCCGCTGCGGCCTCGATCTTGGCGCGGTCTTCTGCGGCCACGGTGCCAAGTTCCATCAGGCAATCGACGAAGAGGCGCAGGCCGAGATGGGTGGGGATGCGACCGGCCGAGACATGCGGGCTGTCCAGGAGGCCGAGGTATTCCAGATCCTGCATCACATTTCGGATGGTGGCGGCCGACAGTTTTTCCGTCATGCTGCGGGTAAGGGTGCGCGACCCAATCGGATCGCCCGAGGTCAGATAGGATTCAACCACCCGGCGAAAGACCTCGCGGGAGCGGTTGTTCATCTCGGCCAGCAGGGTGGTGGGCTCTAGCATGCGGGAACTCCGGTCCGCTCTACTTAGGGATGGCCGGGTGGTGACGTCAATCAGCTTGGCAACTTGGCGGCAGGTAACTTGCGGGCTTGCAACTGGCGATCAGGCGGCGATATCTGGCGCAGCACAGGTAAAAGGTGGATGATGCGCCCCTCTGGTCGAAAGCTGAACGAAATGCGCGCGGTTTCGATTGAGATCGGCGTGATGAAACATGCCGAGGGGTCTTGTCTGATCAAGGTCGGGCAAACCCATGTCTTGTGTACCGCGACGGTCGAGGACAAGGCGCCGCCGTTCCTGAAGGGCAGCGGGTTGGGCTGGGTCACGGCGGAATATGGCATGCTGCCGCGCGCCACCAACAGCCGGACCCGGCGCGAGGCCTCTGTCGGCAAGCAATCGGGTCGAACACAGGAGATTCAGCGCTTGATCGGTCGGGCCCTGCGGGCTGGCGTGGATCGCTCAGCCCTGGGCGAGCGGCAAATCGTGGTCGATTGCGACGTGATTCAGGCCGATGGCGGAACGCGCTGTGCTGCGATCACCGGCGGTTGGGTTGCTTTGCGGCTGGCGATGAACGGGCTTTTGAAGTCAGGGCTCATCGTCAGCGATCCGATGCTGGACCATGTCGCGGCGCTGTCCTGTGGGCTTTATGCCGGGCAGGCGGTGCTGGATCTGGATTATGTCGAGGATAGTTCGGCGGGAACCGATGGGAACTTTGTGCTGACCGGAAGGGGCAAGTTGATCGAGGTGCAGATGTCGGCGGAGGGGGCGAGCTTTTCGCGGGTCGAGATGGGGGCGCTGCTGGATCTGGCCGAGGTCGGTGTGGCCGAGTTGGTGCGGGCGCAGGCGCGGGCTGTCGGGGCCGGGTGATGACGGGATTGCGTGGCGCCGATCTGCTGATTGCCACTGGCAACCCCGGCAAGCTGGCGGAGTTTTCGGCGCTGCTTGCCCCGTTCGGCACCAGGCTGCACTCGTTGCAGGAAATCGGGTTGTCGGAGCCGGAAGAAACCGAGCTTAGCTTTGTCGGCAATGCCCGGCTGAAGGCGAGGGCCGGGATGCGCGCCTTGGGTCTGCCAACGCTGGCGGATGATTCCGGCCTTGTCGTGCAGGCCCTGGGTGGAGCGCCCGGGGTTTATACCGCAGATTGGGCTGAGGGTGCTGCGGGTCGGAATTTTGGCATAGCGATGACCAAGACCTGGGCCTATCTGGAGGCGGTTCGGGCACCTGCGCCGAGGGTAGCGGCGTTTCATTGCGTTCTGGCGCTGGTCTGGCCTGATGGAAGGGAGCTGATTTTCGAGGGTCGGCTTGCCGGGCAGATCGTCTGGCCGATGCGTGGCGATTTCGGCCATGGCTATGACCCGATTTTTCGCCCGGATGGCCACGACCAGACCCTGGGAGAGATGGACCCGGCTATGAAAAACGCGATCAGCCACCGGGCCGTTGCGGTTGCGAAGTTTATCGGCGCTTGTTTCACGTGAAACATTCTGGCCCAACTTTCGATGATGCGGGCGGTGGTTTGTCCTTTGGAACGCGTAGGTATCATGGAGCGAGAACAGGAGAATGTGGTGAGTTTATCCTCGAATGCGGGCTTTGGGCTATATATCCACTGGCCTTTCTGTCAGTCGAAATGTCCCTATTGCGATTTCAACAGCCATGTTGCGGTGCGGGTCGATCAGCAGCGCTGGCAGGCGGCCATGGTTTCCGAATTGGACCGGGTCAGCCGCGAAACCACCGGGCGGCTATTGCAATCGGTATTCTTTGGTGGTGGCACACCGTCGCTGATGGAGCCCGGCCTGGTCGCGGCGATTCTGGACAAGACCCGTGCAAGCTGGCCAATGTCGAATGATCCGGAAATCACCCTGGAGGCCAATCCAACCTCGGTGGAAGCCGGGCGCTTTGCCGACTATCGCCAGGCCGGCGTCAACCGGGTTTCCATTGGGGTGCAGGCGCTGAACGATGCAGCCTTGGTGAAACTGGGCCGCATGCACACCACCAAAGAGGCGATGCGGGCGGTCGAGATTGCCCAGACAACCTTTCCCCGGTTCAGTTTTGACCTGATCTATGCAAGGCAAGGTCAGGATCGTGCCGGTTGGGACCGCGAGCTTGACGAGGCTTTTGCGATGAACCCGCAGCATCTGTCGCTGTATCAACTGACCATTGAGGAGGGCACCGTTTTTCATGAGCGGAATCGTCGCGGCCAGCTTGCCGGCTTGCCGGATGAGGACCTTTCTGCCGACCTCTACCTTTTGACGCAGGACAGATGTGAGAGGGCCGGATTGCCAGCCTACGAAGTCTCGAACCACGCGGCAAAGGGTGAGGAATCGCGGCATAATCTGACCTATTGGCGTGGCGGCGATTATATCGGCATCGGGCCCGGCGCACATGGCCGCTTGACCGTCGGCGGCAAAAGGCTCGCGACGGAGGCTCACAGATCGCCCGATGCCTGGCTTGCCGCGGTTGAAACCCAGGGCCATGGCGAGCTGCCACGCCATGAACTGTCGCCTGATGAGGCGGGTTCCGAGTTTTGCCTTATGGGCCTCAGGCTTAGGGAAGGGATTGCCATACAGCGCTTTCAGGAGCTTTCAGGTCATGACCTAGATCGACGCCGGATCGACGCCATGGTGTCGGACGGGCTCTTGCATTCCGAGCCAAAGCGACTGCAGGCCACCCCTGCCGGCATGCTGGTCTTGAACGCAATCCTGCGCGAGCTTCTGACGAAGGGGTAGCGCGGCTTGCGCCTATCCTGAACCGGAAACCGCCCGACGAACCGAGCGTTTTCCGAACAGCTTTGCGCTAGGCTGCATTCCGCGTCTGCGGCCTTACATTCCCCGCATATCTCGCGATATTTTCGAAAGGACGTCGCACAAAAGATCGAGGTCTTCTAGGGTTCGGTATCGCACGGCAAGCGTGCCACCCTCATCAGGTCCGTTATGAGTGATCTGGACTAACATCCTCAGATTGGCCGACAAGTCGGCCTCAAGCGCTTTGGTGTCGGCGTCCTTCTCCGATCTCTCACTTGATCCACGGGCGCGCCTTGGCTTGCCTTGGCCGACGGGGCGCTGCGCCAATCGTTCGGTTTCACGAACTGACAGGCCCCGCTTGATCACCTCATTGGCCAA
>JBCKXH010000149.1:0-5495 GCA_038921555.1 Paracoccaceae bacterium | reverse complement strand
GAGATCGACCTGTCGTTCCCCTCGATCATGGCGCTGGGCACCGCGATATTCTGTCTGACGGTGCAGGCCGGGCTGGCCTGGCCGCTGGCGCTGATCGCAGGCTTGTTCACCGGGGCGGTGTGCGGCTGGATCAACGGCTTTCTGGTGTCCTGGCTGAACATCCCCTCGCTGGTCATCACCATCGGCACTTCGTTTCTGTTTCGTGGGCTGGAACTGGTGCTGATGAACGGCACCGGGGTTCCTTTGACCGCCGAGATGTATCCGGCACTACACAAGCTGCTGCGCGAATCGTGGTTCGGCATTCCGGTGCAGACGCTGTGGATGCTGCTGTTGCTGCTGATCCTGTGGGTCCTGTTGAACCGCACCCGCTTTGGCGCGCATGTCTTTCTGGTCGGTGACAACCCGACCTCGGCCCGGCTGATGGGGATTGACATCGTCAGTGTGAAAACCCGCGCCTTCATGCTGACCGGGGTGGTTGCGGTGTTCTGCGGGCTGATGACTTCGATCTACGGCTATTACTTCTGGCCGACCACGGGCGACGGCTTCCTGCTCAATACCATCGCCTCGGTCTTTCTGGGCGGCACCTCGGTGTTCGGCGGCACCGGGTCGGTGGTCGGGTCGTTCGTCGCCGCCTATATCATCGGGGCGATCAATGCCGGCATCGTGTCGGCCGGGATCAACGCCTTTTACACCCAGTTGTGCTTTGGTCTGGTCATCGTGATCTCGGTCGTGTTGCAGACCATCATCGACCGCAAGATCCGCCGCCAGTCGATCACCGGGCGGTAAATGAAGATCACGCGGGTCACCTCCACTGTCGTCAACGCCCGGATGCGCAACTGGGTCTTTGTCCGGGTTGAAACGGACGTGCCGGGCCTCTACGGTCTGGGCGAGGCGACGCTGGAGTTTCAGACCCGTGGCGTGGTGGGGGCGATCGAGGACCTGGCGCTGCTGGTTCTGGGCCAGGACCCCCGCAACATCGAGCATCTGTGGCAGGTCATGTATCGCCACCCGTTCTTCAAGGGCGGGATTGTCACCATGTCGGCGCTGTCGGGGATTGATCAGGCGCTGCATGACCTCAAGGCCAAGGACCTTGGCATTCCCTTGTGGCAATTGCTGGGCGGCCTATGCCGCGACCGCCTCAGGATCTATGACCATCTGGGCGGCGGCGACAGCCATGACGTTTACGACAGCGCGCAGGTCGCATCCTTTGCGCAAAAAGCCGCAAGGTCCAAGGCGGATGGATTTTCGGCGGTCAAGATTCTGGCGGTGGGCAAGACCGCACCACTGGACGGTCTGGCCGCGCTGAAACAGGCCGAGGCGCTGATGGCTGCCGCCCGGACCGGGGCGGGCGACGATATGGACATCATGGTCGATCTGCATGGCCGCACCTCTGCCGCCATGGCGATTCAGTATTGCGATGTTCTTGCCCCCTACCGCCCGTGGTTCATCGAGGAACCCTGCCAACCCGAGGACCATGAGGGCACCGCCCGCGTCGCCCGCTCCACCCGTATTCCCATCGCGGCAGGCGAACGCCTGTGTCACCGCCGCGAGTTTTTGCCGCTGTTGCAGGCGGGGGCCATCGCCGTGGCGCAACCCGATGTCTGCCATGCCGGAGGTCTGACCGAGGTGCGCCGGATCGCGGCGCTGTGCGATACCTTTGGCGTCTTGATGGCGCCGCACAACCCGCTGGGGCCGATTGCCACCATGGTCAACATCCACTTGGGCTTTGCCACGCCAAACTTTCTGATCCAGGAGGTCATGCGGTCCGACGTGCCGTGGCGGGATGAGATTATCAGCGGTGTCACCCCGATTGTCGGCGGTTATGTCGTGCCCTCAACCGCAGCCGGTATCGGGGTCGAGATCAATTTTGAGGCGGCGGCCAAACACCCCTACAAAGACGTGACCCCCGTGCAGTGGTATCACCACGACGGCGCGGTGGCGGATTGGTGATGGGGCGGTTGGGGTGATGGGGCGGTTAGACGGGCAGCATATTCTGGTCACCGGCGGCAGCCGGGGCATCGGTGCCGCCACGGTGGAAAAGGCGCTGGCCGAGGGGGCGCGGGTCACCTCGTTTGATCTGAGTGCAGGCCGCGAGCTTGGCGCGAATGCCTTGCATCTGATCGCCGATGTCACCCAGGCCGCCGAGATCGCAAGGGCCTGCGCCAAGGCGGTGGCGCGGTTCGGCCCGGTGACCGGCCTAGTGAACAACGCCGGCAAGAACGCCTATGCCGATCCGGTCACCATGACCGAGGCGGAATGGGACGCTGTGTTCTCGGTTGACCTCAAAGCCGCCTGGCTGATGGCCCGTGCGGTCTTGCCGGGGATGATCGCGGCGCAAAGGGGCAGCGTGGTCAACGTGGCCTCGGTCCATGCCGACATGACCTATCCCGGCATGTTCCCCTATGCGGCGGCCAAATCCGGCCTGGTCGGTCTGACCCGCTCGCTGGCGCTGGAGGTTGGAGCGCACCAGATCCGGGTCAACGCCTTGTCGCCGGGCTATACCGAAACCGCACTGGTGCAGGAGTTCTTTGACCGGGGTGACCCCGCATTGCGCGCTAGCGTGGTGAGCGCCCATGCCATGGGCCGCATGGCCAAGCCGTCTGAGATCGCCAACTGCATCGCCTTCCTCTTGTCGGATGAGGCGTCTTTCGTCACCGGGGCCAACTGGCGCGTCGATGGTGGCCTGACCGCTCGGTTTGCCGGGTGAAAGCGGCACTCTGGCAAAGTGCTAGGTGGCTGCTGCGCGGAAAGCTGCCAGCGCATCAAGTCGCTTGACAAAAAACCCGGTCGGGAGGACGCTGCACCCATCTTCAGACGACCCTTGGCCGCGACGGACCCTTCCGCCGCTATTGGCCAAAGCCGGGTGTCTTGTGTTTGTGCTGTCATATCGCGGTGTCGGCCCTGTGAGACTGACCTCTGGTCACCTCCTCCGAACCCGCCCGCTCATCACACCTCTGGCGTAGCCACGGCGCGCCACATCCAATTTGGGAGCATTCATCATGGCCGACCTTTCCTACATTGCAACCGCCGACCTGTTGCAGGACGACCTGCACGCAGCGATCAGCTTTGTCGATGGCGACGAAGGTGATGAGCTGAACGAGGATGACGAAGGCAACGAGAACGACGAAGACGACGAAGCCGACGAGTCCGATGAGGGCGACGAGGGCGACGAGTTCAACGAGGACGACGAGGGCGACGAGTCCGGTCCGGGCTCGGCGGGCAACGAGGGCAACGAAGACAACGAGGGTAACGAGGCCGACGAAGGTGACGAGGGCGACGAGGCCATAAACACCGGCGACGAAGGCAATGAAGGCAGCGAAGGCGACGAAGACGACGAAGACGACGAAGGCGACGAAAGCGACGAAGGCGATGAAGGCGACGAAGGCGACGAAGGCTGCGGCTGGCACTGGACAATGTCTGGGCCAAGTCGCCGCTGACCTTGGCCCCGATCCTGAAGGGCCTGGCGCTGGAGGTGGCTCCGGGCAGCATGGTGCAGATCAACGGCGCCAGCGGGCGCGGCAAATCGGTGCTGGCGCAAACCATTCTGGGCCAGTGGCGACGCAGCGCCGGCAGCATTCTGGTTGACGGGGTGAACCTGGACCGGATGGGCTGCGAGGATAGCGCGCGGCTCTTTGGTTATGTGCCGGAGACTCCGGCCTTTGTCGCCGGAACTCTGGCCGAGAATATCGCCCATCTCGACACCGACCCCTCGCCCGAAAAAGTGGCCGGTGCCGCCCGTCAGGCCTGCCTGCATGCCGTGATTTCGGCGCTGCCTGACGGCTATCTGACCCGGATCGACGCCACCGGCAGCATCTTGTCGCGCGGCCAACGTCACCAACTGGCGCTGGCCCGCGCGCTGTACCGCGACCCCGCGATCCTGATCATCGACGAACCGGACAGCGCTCTGCTGGAAAGCATCCCCGAAACGCTGGACAAGACCTTTGCCCGGCTGCTGCGCCGTGGCGGCGTGATCGTGGTGCTGGCGCGCAAACCCTTGGGCCTTGCCATGATCAGCGCCACCTACCGGCTGGACGGCGGCAGGCTGAAAGCTGTGGCGAAAGCGGCGGTTGCCAAGCCCAAGATCGTGGTGGTGGGGCCCGCCACCGTTGCGCGACGATAGCGATGCCAGCGCCCGACCGCAAACGGCTGACCTGGAACCTCCGCAGGCCCCTGCTGCTGGGCCTCGGTGCCATGGTGGTGCTGGCGGGGTTTCTGGGGGTCTGGTCGGTGCGCGCCAATATCGCAGGCGCAGTCATCGGAACCGGCGTGATCGAGGTTTCGACCACCTTCACCGCCGTCCAGCATCCGATCGGCGGCGTGGTCAAGGAGATTCTGGCCCGTGAGGGCGACCATGTCCGGGCCGGTGATGTCGTGGTGCGGCTGGATGACTGGCAGTTGCACTCGGACCTCAAGGTGGTTGAGGGCGATCTTTACGAGGCCCTCGCCAACATCGCCCGGCTGGAGGCGGCCATCGAGGGGCGGCGCGCCTTGATCCTGCATCCCGCGCTGGCAGAGGTCGCGGCGACCCCGGAAATCGCCGGCCTCTTGCAGCGCCAGCGCAGCCGGCTTGCCGCTTTCTTTGCCGCAACCGCAGCCAGCACCCGCTTGCTGGACGAACAGGTCTTGCAGATCGAGGCGCAGATTGCAGGGGTTGCCGCACAACTGGCCGCCAAGACCGATGAACAGGCCCTGGTGGCGCAAGAGCTGGTCAAGGCGCGCGATCTGAATGCCAAGGGGCTGAACCGGCTGTCCGAGCTTTTGACGCTGGAAAAGGCCGAGGTTGCGGCGCGCGGCGAGATCGGGCGCTTGACGGCCTCAATTGCCGAATTGCGCGGCAAGATCAGCGAAACTGCGATGAAGCGCCAGTCGGTCCTGCCCGACGCCACCGACCGTCTGGCCGATGAACTGACCAAGCTGCGCCCCGAGCGGACGCGCTTTCTGGAACGCCGCGCCTCATTGCTGGACGGATTGACCAAGCTGGAGATCCGCGCGCCGGTCGGTGGCATTGTCTATCTGTCCAAGGTGCAGGGGCTGCGCTCGGTCATCGTGGCGGCCAGTCCGCTGATGATGATCGTGCCCGACGGTGAACCGGTGCTGGCCAATGTCCGCATCTACGCCACCGACATCGACCAGGCCTATGTCGGCCAGGCGGTCTCGTTGAAGTTCAAGGCCTTCAACCTCCGTCAGATCCCGGTCATTCTGGGTCAGGTTACCGGAATCTCGGCGGATGCCTTTGTGGACCCGCGCACGCAAAAGACCTATTACGAGGTCAAGATCGCCCTGCGCCAGGACGAGATGGCCAAGCTGGGCACCCGTGAGTTGATCCCCGGCATGCCGGTCGAGGCGTTTCTGTCCACGCAAAGCCGCACGCCGCTCAGCTATGTCTTGCGCCCGTTCATGTTCTATTTCGACCGCGCCTTCCGCGATTCATGAGGGCTGTTGCGGGGCATTGACCGTGACACCTACAAATGGCGGCACCTGATCGAGAACTTCTT
>JBCKXH010000148.1:0-5511 GCA_038921555.1 Paracoccaceae bacterium | reverse complement strand
TTCTGATCATCAATCGCGGGGTGCATGAGCCGCTTGAAGAATTTGCCTTCCAGGAGATGATCAAACGCCTGCCGACCGCTCCGGTCATGTTTGAACTGGGGTCATACTGGGCGCATTATTCGATGTGGGCCATCCAAAACCGCCCCGCTGCCCGGGTCTTTCTGGTGGAGCCTGATCCCGGCCGCCTGGCGGTCGGTCAGGCGAATTTCGCGCGGCACGGCTATCGCGGCGCATTCGAGCAAGGCTTTATCGGTGCCGGGCATGTCACGGTTGATGACATGATGGCGCGTCACGGGATTGACCATCTGACAATCCTGCACTCTGACATTCAGGGCTTCGAGGTCGAGATGCTGGCCGGTGCCGCGCAAACGCTGGCCGCTCAGAAATGCGATTATGTGTTCGTATCGACCCATTCCCAAAGGCTGCATGCCGAGGTCGAGGCGACGCTGGCCGCTGCCGGCTACCGGGTTGAGGTATCGTCCGACTTTGAGCAGCATTCCACCGCCTATGATGGCCTAGTATTTGCCTCGTCACCCCGATTGCTGCCCGTATTCCCGGATGTGTATTTTCCTGGCCGTGAAGATGTTGCGAAAGCAAAAGCGCAAGATAAATTGGCAGGCCTGATGCGGATTTCTTACAGATAGCCGCAGGCCATTTGTCTTTTACGGCCATGGTTGCCCAGAGCCCCCCGGAGTGGTATCCGCTGCCTGAATGTGGATTTGCAGGAGTGTGGCACATGCCCAAGGATTACATCGTCAAGGACATCGCCTTGGCCGAGTTTGGCCGCAAGGAACTGGTGATCGCGGAAACCGAAATGCCCGGACTGATGGCCTGCCGTGAGGAGTTTGGCCCGACCAAGCCGCTGACAGGCGCCCGCATTGCCGGCTCGCTGCACATGACGATCCAGACCGCCGCGCTGATCGAAACCCTCACCGTGCTGGGTGCCGATGTCCGCTGGGCTTCGTGCAACATCTTCTCGACGCAAGACCATGCCGCCGCCGCGATTGCCGCCACCGGCATCCCGGTTTTCGCCATCAAGGGTGAGACGCTGGAAGAATACTGGACCTATACCGACAAGATCTTTCAGTTCGGCGGGCCGGAAGGCACCTGCAACATGATCCTCGACGATGGCGGCGACGCAACACTTTACATCCTGATGGGCGCGCGGGTTGAGGCAGGCGAGACCGACCTCATCGCCGTGCCGACCTCGGACGAAGAGATCTGCCTGTTCAACCAGATCAAAAAGCGCCTCAAGGCCTCGCCCGGCTGGTTCACCAAACAGCGCGCCGACATTCGCGGCGTGACCGAGGAAACCACCACAGGCGTCCATCGCCTGTATGAACTGCACAAGAAGGGCGAGCTGCCCTTCCCGGCGATCAACGTCAACGACTCGGTGACCAAGTCGAAATTCGACAACAAATACGGCTGCAAGGAGTCTTTGGTTGACGGTATCCGCCGCGCCACCGACACCATGATGGCCGGCAAGGTCGCCGTGGTCTGCGGCTATGGCGACGTCGGCAAAGGCTCGGCCGCCTCGCTGCGCGGTGCCGGGGCAAGGGTGAAAGTCACCGAAGTTGACCCGATCTGCGCGTTGCAAGCCGCCATGGACGGCTATGAGGTGACCCTGCTGGAGGATGAAGTGGCCAGCGCCGATATCTTCATCACCGCCACCGGCAACAAGGACGTGATTCGCATCGAGCATATCCGCGCGATGAAAGACATGGCCATCGTCGGCAACATCGGCCACTTTGACAACGAAATTCAGGTCGCCGCCCTGCGCAATCACAAATGGACCAACATAAAGGAACAGGTTGACATGATCGAGATGCCCTCGGGCAACCGCATCATCCTGTTGTCCGAAGGCCGCCTGTTGAACCTTGGCAACGCCACCGGTCACCCGTCCTTCGTGATGTCGGCCTCATTCACCAACCAGGTGCTGGCGCAGATTGAACTGTGGACCAAGGGGGCGGACTATGCGCCCGGCGTCTATATCCTGCCCAAATCGCTGGACGAAAAGGTCGCCCGCCTGCACCTGAAGAAGATCGGCGTCAGGCTGACCGAACTTCGCAAGGATCAGGCCGACTACATCGGCGTCAAGGTTGCTGGCCCGTTCAAGTCGGAACACTACAGGTATTGACCCCTGACTCCTGACCGGGTCACGGATCGGCAAAAAGCGCGCGCCCGGCCTTGCCCTGAAGGCGGCTATGGCCGCGCATAATTCCCTTTGTGGCTTTCGCCCCTTCGCCTATTGTCCACCCGTGACCATCGCCGGAACCGGCATGGCTGGGACATGGGGCAAAAGGGAGTGATCATGGGTAAGCGCGACGAACTGATTGCCAGATACGCCGACGACCTGAAGACCAAATGCAAGATCAACCCCGATATGGCCCTGCTGACCAAGGTCACCATCGGCTGCGGCCCGTCGATCTATGACGGTGATGCCGCCACCATTGCAGGCTCAGACGCCAATGAGCTTGCGACGGTCAAGAGGAATTTCCTGATCAAGAAACTCGGCCTCGCCGACAGCCCTGCACTGAGCGAGGCAATCAGCGCCGTGATCGACACCTATGGCAGGTCCGAGAGCCACAAATATCGCGCCGTGGTCTATTACATGCTGACTAGGCATTTCGGCAAAGAAGCCGTCTACAAGTAACCCTGCTCCCAGGTGATGATGCGCCCGCCCTCTGGCGGGCGTTGTCCTTTCTGCGGGAAAGACCCGCCAAACAGGTGCAAAGCCGGCAAATGTCGGGACGGAAGCCCGACGGATACCCGACAGCAGCGGGACGGGAAACAGACAGGAAAATCCGGGTTTTTCAGCGGGTTACCGCGCCTCACCCGTTCAGCGCCGATTTTGCCTCAACTTGTCCCGGCTTAGCCTTTGCCATGCCCCCCGGTTTTGCGCTATGGTCCAGATCAGGACATCATGTCCGGGACCTTTATCGAACACGTGTGGTGCTAGGGAGCACGTGGGGTGGATGGGGGTCCTTTAGGGGTAAGGGGCCCCCGTTTGCCGCGCTTGCCCCTTGGCCGTCCCGCCTTACAACCCACCCATCGCGCAGACGATCCGCCATTCCTCAGGTGCCACCCTCTGCACCGAAAGCCTGGTGTTGTTGACCAGAATCATCTTCTCCAGCCCCGGCTGATGCCTGCAATCTTGCAGCCCGACCGGGCGCTTGAACCCCTCCACCGCCTTGATCATCACACAATCCCAGCGCGGGTCATCACTCGTGCTGTCAGGCTGGCTCTTGCGACAAACCTCAACGATTCCAACGATCTCCTTGCCGATGTTGGAGTGGTAAAAGAAGCCGAGGTCGCCCAGGACCATGGTCCGCATATGGTTGCGCGCGGCATAATTGCGGATGCCGTGCCATTCTTCACCCGTAGCACCCCGCGCGACCTGATCCTGCCAGCCCCAGACATTCGGCTCCGATTTGAACAGCCAATATTCCATCAACCCACCACCTTTTTCCACTCGCGAATCGTCACATCGGCGAACAACCCGGCCTTGCCATAGGGGTCACTCGCCGCCCAGTCCCTGGCTGCCTGCATCCTGTCCAGCGATAAAATGATCATTGATCCCATCATCTTGCCCTCGGCATCCAGAAACGGCCCGGCCTGCTCGACGACGCCGGTCGCCTCGATACAGGCTAGGTGGGCCGATCGGTTGTCGGTCCTGACTTGCAACGCACCGGGCTTGTCGGTGCAGATAATTGCCACACGCATGATCACTCCTGCTTCAAGGGTCGCGACATCAGGCTGCGAATGGCCTCGTCCAATGGTAGCTTCTTGTCGATCAGCGCCGCAACCATTTTGGTGATCGGCATATCGATGTCCAACTGGCCCGCCAACCGCACCACCGCCTGCGCCGTCGCCACACCCTCAACCGTCACCGACGAATCAAAGGCCGCCACACTGCCCAGCGCCATGCCAAAACGCAGGTTGCGCGACTGGGTCGATGTGCAGGTCAGCACCAGATCGCCAAATCCCGACAGCCCCGCCAGTGTCTCGGCCCGCGCCCCCAGACGCAGGGCAAAGCGCTGCATCTCGCCGTAGCCTCGCGTCATCAGCGCAGCCCGCGCCGAATCACCCAAGCCCGCGCCCATCACCACGCCCGCCGCAATGGCGATCACGTTTTTCAACGCCCCACCCAGTTCAGCGCCCACGACATCGGCGCTTCGATACAGCCGCAGCGTCGCCGTCGACAGCAGGCGTTGCAACCGTTCGGCGGCTGCACTGTCGCAAGCCAAGGTCAGTGCCGTCGGCAATCCCTTAGCAATATCAACGGCAAAGCTTGGACCGGTCAGAACAGCCACTGTCGCACCCGGACAGGCCAGCCCGATCAGCGCCGAGGCTCCTTGCAGCGTTTTCAGGTCAACCCCCTTGCAGCACGCGACCAGAGGTGCGCCGACAAAGACCCCGCCATGCTCGGCCAAAAACCCGCCCAGCACCTGCATCGGCAGCGCCAACAGCACAGCCTCAGCACCCGCCAGCGCCGCGATTTCCCCGGTCAGCGTCACCCCGTCCGGCAGGACCGCATTTGGAAGTCGCTCCACATGTCCGGGGTTGCGCGCCCAAAGCATGACCTGCCGCCCCTCGCGGCCCAGTGCAATGGCAAGTGCGGTGCCGAACGCGCCCGCTCCGGCAATGCCGATCATGCCTTGGCCCCCTTCTTGCCCGACCCGATCATCGGGGCCGCCCGACCGTCCAGCGGCCAACGCGGACGCGCCATCAGGTCCAGCCCAGCACGCGCGCCCAATCGAAACCGCTCAATCCCGACCCAGGCAATCATCGCCGCGTTATCCGTGCAAAGCCGCAGCGGCGGGGCAGTAAACCGCGTGCCACTTTGCGCGCAAACCACCTCCAGCGCGGCCCGGATGCTGCCATTTGCCGCCACCCCACCCGCCACGGCGAAAGCAGGCGCGTCCCCGGCCACCTGCCGATACACCTCCAGCGCCCGGCGCGATTTCTCGGCCAGGACCGCCGTCACAGAGGCCTGAAACCCCGCGCAAATATCCCGCCGATCCTGCACCCTTATGCCACCCTGCGCAGCCACCAGATCATCCCGCACCCGCAGCACGGCGGTTTTCAGGCCCGAAAATGACAGATCGCACCCCGCCCGGTCCAGCAGAGGCCGGGGGAACCTGAAGCGGGTCGGATCACCCAGCCTCGCCTCGGCCTCAACCTCCGGCCCGCCCGGCTGGCGCAGCCCCAGCAACCGCGCCACCTTGTCGAATGCCTCACCCGGCGCGTCGTCAATCGTTCCGCCAAGCCGTTCAAATCGTTCGGCTTCATGCACGATCAGAAACTGACAATGTCCGCCCGATACCAGCAGGATCAGATAGGGAAAGCGCAATCCATCGGTCAGCCTCGGGGTCAGCGCATGTCCCGCCAGATGGTTGATGCCGATCAGGGGCAGCCCGGTTGCCCGTGCCAGCCCCTTGGCCAGCATGACCCCCGACAACACCCCACCGATCAGACCTGGCCCTGCCGTCACCGCCACCCCGTCCAGAT
>JBCKXH010000147.1:0-5576 GCA_038921555.1 Paracoccaceae bacterium | reverse complement strand
CTTGACCTCGCCGCTGGCGTTGACGTCGAAATCAAAGTTTAAGGAGGGCATGAATATGCGCTCTGGCGTAATCGCAAAGAAGCTGGGCATGACCCGGCTGTTTCTGGAGAACGGCACCCAGGTTCCGGTGACCGTCCTGCAACTGGACAATCTGCAAGTCGTGGCGCAACGCACCGCTGACAAGGACGGCTACACCGCCGTTCAGCTTGGCGCTGGGTCTGCCAAGGCCAAGCGGACCACCGCCGCCATGCGCGGCCACTTCGCCAAGGCCAATGTGGCGCCCAAGCGCAAGATCGCGGAATTTCGGGTCACCCCGGACTGTATGATCGAGGTGGGGGCTGAGATCACTGCCGACCACTATCTGGCCGGTCAATTCGTTGACATCGCCGGAACCTCGTCGGGCAAGGGTTTTCAGGGTGCCATGAAGCGGCACAACTTCTCCGGTCTGCGGGCTTCGCATGGTGTGTCGGTTTCGCACCGCTCGCACGGCTCAACCGGGCAGTGTCAGGACCCCGGCAAGGTGTTCAAGGGCAAGAAGATGGCCGGTCACATGGGGGCGGTCCGCTCGACCACCCAGAACCTGCAAGTCGTGCGCACCGATGCGGCCCGTGGCCTGTTGATGATCAAGGGCGCTGTCCCCGGTCATGCCGGTGGCTGGGTCACCATCAAGGACGCCGTGAAGAAGGCTGCACCTGCGGGTCTGCCTATGCCCGCAGCCATTCGCGCCACGGCTGCTGTTGCTGCACCTGTCGCCGCTGAAGGGGGTGAAGCATGAAACTCGACGTCATCAATCTGGACGGCGGCAATGCCGGTTCCATTGAGTTGAACGAGGCGCTGTTCGGCCTTGAGCCGCGCGCCGACCTTCTGCACCGGGTCGTGCGTTGGCAGCGCGCCAAGGCGCAGGCCGGCACCCATTCGGTGCTGACCCGTGCCGAAGTCAGCTATTCGACCAAGAAGATCTATCGCCAGAAGGGCACCGGCGGCGCGCGCCACGGCTCCAAGAAAGCGCCGATCTTCCGGCACGGCGGCGTCGTCAAGGGTCCGACCCCGCGCAGCCACGCCCATGGCCTGCCCAAGCAGGTTCGCGCGCTGGGTCTGCGTCACGCTTTGTCTGCCAAGTTCAAAGCGGGTGAATTGGTGATCCTGGATGTGGCCACCATGCTGGAGGCCAAGACCGCGATCCTTGCCAAGCAGCTTGTCGAACTGGGCTGGAAGCGCGTTCTGATCATCGACGGCGCGAGTGTGGATGCTAATTTCGCCCTGGCCGCCCGCAACATCGAAGGCATCGACATACTGCCGACGATGGGCGCGAATGTCTATGATATCCTGCGCCGTGACACCCTGGTGATCACCAAGGCAGGTCTCGAAGCCTTGGAGGCCCGGTTGAAATGAGCGCGAAACCCCAACACTACGACCTGATCAAAAAGCCGGTCATCACCGAAAAGGCCACCATGGCCTCAGAGCATGGGACCGTGGTTTTTCAGGTTGCGATGGCTGCCACCAAGCCGCAGATCAAAGAAGCGATCGAGGCGATTTTCAACGTCAAGGTGAAGGCCGTGAACACCACCATCACCAAAGGCAAGGTCAAGAAGTTCCGCGGCCGCACCGGCGAGCGCAGCGACAAGAAAAAGGCCTATGTGACGCTGGAAGCGGGTAACACTATCGACGTCACCACGGGGCTCTGATAGAAGCCCCCAAATCTTGCGGCCCCGGTTGATCCGGGGCCGTGGAGTTTTACTGCAATGCCTGCGAGGCGGGATCTCCCGCAGCGCAGTATCTACCCGGGGAGCCTCGGCGCCCTGTAACCTCGGGTCCTTTGGGGCCCATGAAAACGGAAGACAGAAAGCATGGCACTCAAGTCGTATAAGCCGACTACGCCTGGCCAACGCGGGTTGGTTCTGATCGACCGTTCGGAATTGTGGAAAGGCCGCCCGGTCAAATCCCTTACTGAGGGTTTGATCAAGACCGGTGGCCGCAACAATACCGGACGCATCACGATGTGGCACAAGGGTGGCGGCGCCAAGCGTCTGTACCGTGTCGTCGATTTCAAGCGCATAAAATTCGACATGCCGGCGGTGGTTGAGCGGATCGAGTATGATCCCAACCGCACCGCCTTCATCGCCCTGATCAAGTATTCGGATGGCGAGCAGGCCTATATCCTAGCACCGCAGCGTCTGGCGATTGGTGACTCAGTCGTCGCTGGCGCCAAGACCGACGTCAAGCCGGGCAACGCCATGCCGTTCTCGGGCATGCCGATCGGCTCCATCGTCCACAACGTCGAGCTGAAGGCAGGCAAGGGCGGCCAACTTGCACGGGCGGCCGGAACTTACGCGCAGTTCGTCGGTCGTGATGGGGGCTATGCGCAGATTCGGCTGTCCTCGGGCGAGTTGCGCATGGTCCGTCAGGAATGCATGGCCACCATCGGTGCGGTGTCCAACCCCGACAACAGCAACCAGAACTTCGGCAAAGCCGGTCGGATGCGCCACAAAGGCGTGCGCCCGACGGTTCGCGGTGTGGCGATGAACCCGATCGACCACCCGCATGGTGGTGGTGAGGGGCGCACCTCTGGCGGCCGTCACCCGGTAACGCCTTGGGGCAAAGGCACCAAGGGCAACAAGACTCGCAAGGCCAAAGCTTCGGACAAGCTGATTGTCCGGTCGCGTCACGCGAAGAAAGGGCGCTAATCCATGGCACGTTCTATCTGGAAGGGCCCGTTCGTCGACGGTTATCTGTTGACCAAGGCCGAAAAGGCGAAAGCCTCGGGCAAAAACGAGGTGATCAAGATCTGGTCGCGGCGTTCCACCATTCTGCCGCTCTTCGTCGGGCTGACCTTTGCCGTCTATAACGGCAGAAAGCACATCCCGGTCAATGTGACCGAAGAAATGATCGGTCAGAAATTCGGTGAATATTCGCCGACCCGGACCTATTACGGCCATGCGGCCGACAAAAAAGCCAAGAGGAAATAAGCCATGGGTAAGGAAAAAGCTCCGCGCCGCGTGGCGGATAACGAAGCAATGGCCGTGCTGCGCATGTTGCGCACCTCCGAGCAGAAGCTGAACCTCGTCGCCGGGCTGATCCGCGGCAAGAAGGTGGATCGCGCGCTTGCCGATCTGACCTTCTCGAAAAAGCGCATCGCGGGTGACGTGAAAAAGTGTCTGCAATCGGCCATCGCCAATGCGGAAAACAACCACAACCTTGACGTTGACAGCTTGGTTGTTGTTGAGACTTGGGTTGGCAAGAACCTCGTGATGAAGCGGGGCCGTCCGCGCGCCCGTGGCCGTTTTGGCAAGATCATGAAGCCGTTCAGCGAAATCACCATCAAGCTGCGTCAAGTCGAGGGAACTGCATAATGGGTCAGAAGGTCAATGCGATCGGTTTTCGCCTGCAGATCAACCGCACCTGGGACAGCCGCTGGTTCGCCGAATCGAAGGACTATGGCAGGCTCCTGCTGGAAGACCTGCGGATGCGCGCGTTCATCCACAAGGAATGCAAGCAGTCCGGCATCTCGAAGGTCATCATCGAGCGCCCGCACAAGAAGTGCCGGGTGACCATCCATTCGGCGCGTCCGGGTGTGATCATCGGCAAAAAGGGTGCCGACATCGAAACGCTGCGCAAGAAGCTGACGGCGTTCACCAAGTCGGAACTGCACCTCAATATCGTTGAAGTGCGCAAGCCCGAACTGGACGCCCAACTGGTCGCTGAAAGCATAGCACAGCAATTGGAACGCCGGGTGTCCTTCCGTCGCGCCATGAAGCGCGGCGTGCAGAACGCCATGCGGATCGGTGCCCTTGGCATAAGGATCAACGTTTCGGGCCGCCTTGGTGGTGCCGAGATCGCCCGCACCGAATGGTATCGTGAAGGCCGGGTGCCGTTGCACACCCTGCGGGCCGACATCGACTATGCGCTGGACGAAGCCCAGACGGCTTACGGCAAGATTGGCGTGAAAGTCTGGATCTTCAAAGGCGAAATCCTTGAGCATGATCCGCAAGCGCATGACCGCCGCCAAGCCGAGTCGCAGGAAGGTGCCGCTTCGCGTCCGCCGCGCCGCGACCGCGAACGCGCCTAAGGGAGAGAGAAGATGCTGCAACCAAAACGGACCAAGTTCCGCAAGCAGTTCAAGGGCCGCATCCACGGCGAAGCGAAGGGCGGCTTCATGCTGAACTTCGGCTCCTTTGGCCTGAAATCCACTGAACCGGAGCGGGTCACCGCGCGGCAGATCGAAGCGGCCCGCCGCGCGATCACCCGCCACATGAAGCGTCAGGGCCGGGTCTGGATCCGGATTTTCCCCGATGTCCCGGTCTCGGCCAAGCCGGTCGAAGTGCGAATGGGCAAGGGCAAAGGCTCGACCGATTACTGGGCGGCCAAGGTGAAACCCGGCCGCATCATGTTCGAGATCGACGGGGTGTCGGAAATCATCGCCCGCGAGGCGCTGCGCCTTGGCGCGATGAAGCTTCCGGTCACGACGCGGGTTGTCGTCCGCGAAGACTGGTAAGGAAGGTGCGCTGAAGCGCACCCTACGGAACCGAGGCCCTGCCGGAAACGGTGGGGCCTTGCCATATAGGAGCCTGCCTATGGCCGAGATCACCTCGCTTTTCGTCACCCGCCTGTACCGCGCCGCCGTGAATGAATTGGCCAAGAAGAAGGTCGATTACGGCGAGCTTGCCGCCTCTTGCAGCTCCATCGCCGAGGATGACGAGGCCGGGCGTACATGGTGCGAAAAGAATGGCTATTCCGGCTACACCTCTTATTCCTCATTGAACGACCTGCCGTGGCGCTTTCCGATCTTTGGCGATCTGGAAAAGGCGCTGGACAAGCATGTGGCGGCCTTTGGCAAGGACCTGCGGTTTGACTTGGCTGGCAAAAAGCTGAAATGCGATAGTCTGTGGATCAACATCCTGCCCGAAGGCGGCAGCCATGCCAGCCACATCCACACCCATTCGGTGATCTCCGGCACCACCTATGTCGCCATGCCCAAGGGCACTTCTGCGCTGAAACTGGAGGACCCCCGCCTGCCGATGATGATGACCGCCCCCTTGCGCGACAAGAAAGCCCCGCAGGAGCTGCAAAGCTTCGTCTACATCAAGCCCGCCGTCGGTGAGGTGCTGCTATGGGAAAGCTGGCTGCGCCATGAGGTGCCGATGAACAGGGCCGAGGCGGAGCGGATTTCGGTCAGCTTCAACTATGGCTGGGCGTGAGGGAGGCGAGAAGCTAGGGATAACTCCAATAATTTCTCGCCCCATTCTAAGTTGTTCCCTCGTTTCCCGAGTCGCGCGCTGCGAATTGCGACCTAGTGTTCCCCATCTGACGTAAGATTCCCATTGAGTTGGCATGTGTCATACTCGCGGCATGAGACGAGATGACATCCGCCTGTATCTGAGCCCCATTGACCGCGCGCAGCTTCAAGCCGTGCTCGCCCGACCGCAACACCCCGCGTAAGCTTGTCTGGCGGGCCCAGATCGTGCTGGCGACGGCAGATGGCTGCGGCACCAACGAGATCATGCGCCGCGCGAACACCTCAAAGCCCACCGTCTGGCGCTGGCAGGCCCGTTAGCTTGACGAAGGTATCGACGGCCTCA
>JBCKXH010000146.1:0-5580 GCA_038921555.1 Paracoccaceae bacterium | reverse complement strand
GCGCTAACCGCCGCAAAGCCCAAGCAGCCCGCGCAAATGCGCCAATATCACCGCCACCCCGGCCTAGCCCTGCGCCGTGGTCGCCCGTGGCGCGCTGGCGGTTTACCAGGTGTCATTCTGCGCCATCCGGTCGGGTTCCACCGTCTCCGGTGCCAGCGCCAGCGCCAGCATCAGCGCGGTCTCGCCCTCGCCGGCATGATCAAACGGCAGATGTGGCACCACTTGCGCAGGCATCAGCGGGTGAACCGATATCCAGTCGAACGGGTTTTCGCCCTTGGCATTTCCCTCGTAATAGGCCGCCATCTCACCCTTGCCCCACCAGCCCGGACCGCGCGCTGCCTCCAGATGGGCAAAACTCGCCTACCGCGCCGCCAGACGAAAGCTCAGGTCGGTCGGCATGCCCTGAACGAAGTTCTCGGTCTGGTGATGGATGATGCCGTGGATATTGCGCAAGCCGATGTTCAACAGCCCGGCGAACAGCGCTGCCGCAAAGGGCAGGAAAGCGCCCGCATCGACATGCAGCGTCCCGGTCCCCAAAGGCCCCGCCACCGCGTGTGAAGCCGCGCCATAGGCAAAACCTGGCAGCAGGATCAAGCGCGCCGAGGCCGCAGCCTCCAGCCGCTCCATGCAGCGCGTCAAAGCCAGCAGGTCCACCCCGACCGGCAAATGCTCGCCATGATACTCCTGCACCCCAATTGCCAGCACCGCCGGGATATGCGCCGCAATCGCCGCCCTGATCTGATGGGGCCGCATCAACTCCAGCCGCATGTCACGCCCCCCCAATTTCACGCCCCCAGTGCCGCCGCGATGGCGCGGGTCTGCTCATAGAGCGCCCGGAACAGCGGATACTGGCGCACATAGGCGTCATGGCTTTGCGCCCGGACCACCTCAGCCACCGGGTTCCACTCGGCAATCTGTGCCGGAACCCCAATCGCTTGCGCCGCAAGGAAGGCATTGCCGAACGAGGCCCCAGTGGTCACCCGACACACCAGTTGATCCAGCCCCGTCATATCCGAGGTCGCCTGCAACCACGCAAGGTTCTTGGTGCCACCGCCCACCGCCAGCACCCGCTTGGGAGCAACCCCCGCCTCGGCATAGGTCTCGGTGATCTGCCTTGTGGCGCTTGCGATGCCCTCCAGCACCGCCCTAAACATATCGCCCCTGCCATGCGTCAGGTTCAGACCAAAGAACGCGCCCTTGGCCTGCACATCATGGATCGGCGTGCGCTCGCCGCTGAAATAGGGCAGGCACAGCAACCCGCGCGCCCCCGGCGGACTGGCCAAAGCCTCGGCGGTCAGCGTGGCAAAGGCCGTCTCGCGTGGCAATTCGCGGGCAAACTGGTCGCGAAACCAATGGGTCAGCGTGCCCGAGGTCGCCAGCCCCGCCATCGCCGCATGTTGCCCCGGATAAAGCCACGGCGCATGCCACAGCCTTGCATCCTTCAACTGCCGGTCCGTCACCTCGATGACGAAGATGGTCGAGCCATACATCATCATCATATCCCCCGGCCCCGCGACCCCGACCGATACCGCCTCGGACGCCGCATCAATCGTCCCGCAAGTCACCGGCGTGCCCTCTGCCAGCCCGGTCTGCGCCGAGGCCCAAGCCGTCACATGGCCGGCTATTTCGCTGGACCACATGAGGTCCGCCAGCATCTCGCGCCCGCAGATATCGCCCAGATCAAAGCACCAGTCCTGCGCCGTGATGTCATACAAAGGCGAGAAATTGGCCGCCGTATAATGGTCGATCACATAGCGCCCGGTCAGCCGCTGGGTCAGAAAGGTCGTCGCCGTCACCACCTTTTCCGTCCTAGCCCACAGATCAGGATGGTTGCGCTTCAGCCAAAGAATCTTCGGCCCGACCGCTTGCGATGTCAGCGCATTGCCACAGCGCGCCATAACAACATCCTCGCCCAACTGACGGTTCAGCAAAGCTATTTCCGCGCTAGCCCGCGTGTCCACACCATACAGGACCCCATTCATCAGCGGCTTGCCCGCCCCATCCAAAGGCAACATGCAAGGCCCGATCGCCGAACAGGCCACCGCCTTGATCTCCTCAGGCTTTACCTGAGCCTCGCGCAACAACGCCTTGGTGATAAAGACAAAATCTCCCCACCAATCCTCCTCCGCCCGGTGCTCGGCCCAACCCGCCCGCGGCACGATCATCTCATGCCCCCGCGCCGCCTGCGCCACCACAAGGCCCGCAAAATCCACCAGCACGCCCTTGCTTTCAAACGTCCCGATATCAACGCCCAGCGTGTACATCTATCCGCGCTCCAACCGCATCCCCGCCGGTATCCGCCCCAGCGCCGCCCGCAGCAACTGCACCAGCCCGGCAAGGTCAGCCAAGTCGCAACACTCCACCGCCGAATGCGAATGCCGCATCGCAAAGCCGACATCTAGGCAAGCCACCCCCGCCCCCAGCGTCTGGATGTAACTCAAATCCGTCAGCACCCCGACCTGCGCCGAGCGTTGCAGCGCCAACCCCTCCGCCGCCGCCGCCTCCTCCATCAGCCGCACCAATGCCGGATGCGGGATCACCCCGTTCAGCGTGCCCCGGCCATGAAAGGAATACAGGCTGATCCCCGGCCCGCCGCCCAGCACCATCTCGCCCCGGTCCGCCATGTCGGGCGTGTCGCAAGCCAGCATCAGGTCGATCTGCCAGGCGATGTCGGGCTGCAACACCTGCGCCGCCACCACCGCACCGCGCAGGTTGAACTCCTCCTGCACCGACCAGACAAAATGCACCGTCGGCCCGCCGCTCCACCCCCGCGCCAGTTCCAGCAACACCGCACAGCCCGCCCGGTCATCCACCGAGGTTCCGGCAATCCGCCCGCCCGCCAGCTCCACCACCTGCCCCCGGTAAACCACCGGCGTGCCAATCGCTACTCCCGCCGCCTCGACCGCCGCCTTTGAGCCATGCCCGGTGTCGATGCGAATCTCAGCCGCGCTCACCACCCGGTATTTCTCATCCGGCCCGGTCGCATGATGCGCCTTGTTCATGATGATGCCCGCCACATCGCCCTTCGCACCACAAACCGTCACCACCTGCGCCGCCATCGCGCGTTCTGCGACGCCGCCCAGCCGTTCAACCCGGATCAGCCCATCCGCCTCGATCTTGCGCACGAAGAACCCCAACTGGTCCATATGGGCGAACACCATCACCGAGGGCTTGTCAGTGTCCCCCGCCACCGTGGCAATCACATTGCCCAGCCGGTCAACCGTTGATTCGATCCCGACCTCATCCAGCCGCGCCCGTATCGCCGCCGCCACCCGCTCCTCATGCCCCGACAGGCCGGGTATCAGCATCAACTCGCACAGGTCGCGGCGCAGACGGTCGATCATTTGCCGCCCCTCGCCGCCCGCGCCTTGTCCATGAAATCGCGCGCCCGCTCAGGATCGACCGCGTTCCAGGTATGCCCGTCGTATTTCAACGCCGAGCCCACCACGCAGCCATCGACCAGCCGCAGAATATCGCCCACCGTGTCATGCTTGACCCCGGTATTGGCCAGCACCGGGGTCAGCGGCAGCGCCTTCTTGACCGCCTCCATATCGCTCATCAACGCTGCCTCGCCAGTGATCGCCCCCGACACCAGCACCGCATCCGGGATTGAGGAAAACACCGCCGAGCGCGCCCGGTCCGGCAACGAGCGCCGGTCCAGGCTGTCGGCAAACTCGGCGCTGACGTTATACAGCATCGCCAGGTCCTTGCGCCCCAACCGGTTGCGATAGCGCATCGCCTCGCCGGCATTCGGCGTCCACGGCCCCATGTCGCTGGCATAGGTCCCGGTGAAAATTTCACGCACAAAGGCCGCCCCGGTCGCCGCCGCCAGTGCCACCGTCGCCATCCCGTCCCACAGCACATTCACCCCGAACGGCAGCGTGATCTCGGACTTCAAAGCCCCGATCACCGCCGCCATCGTCGCGGTCGAGGCCACATCGACCTTGAACTCATAGGGCCGGTCGTTCTCATTGCCGAACATCACCGCATCAAAGCCCGCCGCCTGCAACGCCCGCAAATCCGCCCGCGCGCCCTCCAGCAACCCGGCCAATCCGGCCACCGCGTCATACAGCGGCGCACCGGGCAAAGCCCCCAGATGGACCATGCCGATCACCGGCTTCTTGCCGCCGAACACCCGCCCGAAATTTCCCATCCTGCCCCCCAAAGGGGATGCACAAGCCCCCCGACTCCACTAGCATGTTAGCCACCATAGGGGAGGCTTGGCAATTGAAGACACGGCTTTGGGATCGGCAGAACAAAGGCGCTTTGAGTTTCACCGAGTTGGGCTTCGGCACCGCGCCCATCGGCGGCCTTTACCGCCCGGTCACAGGCGATCAGGCCCAGGCCACCATGACCACCGCCTGGGACGCGGGCGTGCGCTATTTCGACACCGCCCCCCTCTACGGCCTCGGCCAAGCCGAAACCCGGCTGAACCGCCTTCTGCAGGGCAAGAACCGCGCCGATTATATCGTGTCCTCCAAGGTTGGCCGCCTTTTGCGCAACTGCCGCCCTGGCGAGGTTCACGAAGGCCAAGGCAAATGGTTCGACGTGCCCGCCCGCATCGGCGTCTATGACTACAGCTATGACGGCGTCATGCGCTCGCTTGAATGCACTCTGGAACGCACCGGCCTTGACCGGATCGACCTGCTCTATGTCCATGATCTTGACGTCTGGACCCATGGCTCGGTCGCAACCTACGAGGCTTACCGCGACACCTTCATGGCAGGCGGCTACAAGGCGCTGATTGCCCTGCGCGATCAGGGCCTGGTCCGTGCCATCGGTGGCGGCATCAATGAATGGGAACCCTGCCTATGGCTGGCCGAGCGTGGTGATTTCGACATCTTCCTGCTGGCAGGCCGCTACACCTTGCTGGAGCAAGAGGCGCTCACCTCCTTCCTGCCGCTCTGCCAACTACGCGGCATCGGCATCGTGATCGGCGGGCCCTACAACTCCGGCATCCTCGCCAGCGGCGCGCGGCCCGGCGCCTTTTACAATTACCAGCCCGCCCCGCCCCATATCCTTGCAAAAGTCGCCAAGATCGAGGCGATCTGCGCCGCCCATAGCACCCGCCTGGTCGATGCCGCCTTGCAGTTCCCGCTCTTGCACCCCGCCGTCCTGTCGGTCATCCCCGGCGCGCAAACAACGGCTGAGGTTGACGCCAACGCAAGCGCCTGCGCCGCCGTCATTCCCCCCGCCCTGTGGTCCGACCTCAAATCCGCCGGCCTCATACGGCCAGACGCCCCAACAGGTGCAGAATGAAAGTCGATAGCCATCAACATTTCTGGACCCCGTCGCGCGGCGACCATGACTGGATGCCGCAGGACAATGCCATCCTGAACCGGGTCTATCTGCCCGCCGACCTTGCCCCGATCCTGCAAAGTCAGGGCATCGACGCCAGCGTTCTGGTGCAAGCCGCCGCCACCACGCATGAAACCGAATACCTGCTGGGCCTCGCCGATGCTTCAGGCTTTGTGCAGGGCGTGGTCGGTTGGGTCGATTTTGAAAACCCCGCCGATGCCGCCACCCTCGCCCGCCTCAAAGGCCACCCCAAGTTCAAGGGTGTCCGGCCAATGATTCAGG
>JBCKXH010000145.1:0-5591 GCA_038921555.1 Paracoccaceae bacterium | reverse complement strand
GTTATGGTGTCGAGTCGGCAAGCAGCCTGTGCCAAGCGAAATCCATCGTCACATCGGCTATCCGGTCCTCTGCGCACCGGCGGCGATTGATGGCTTTGCGCCTTACTTGCCCGCACCTGCGGCCATGCCCTGGATGATGAAACGCTCAAGAAACACCCCGATCACCACCAGCGGCAGGATCGCGGCAAAGGACAGTGCGGCCATCGACCACCATGAGATGCCCTGCGAGCCGGTCTGGCTGGCGACCATCACCGGCAGGGTGTTGGCATAGGTCGAGGTCAAGAGGGCGGCGAAGAAATACTCGTTCCACGTCAGCACCAGCGACAGGATCAGTGCGGCGACCATGCCGGGCAAAGCGATGGGCAGGATGATGGTCAAAAAGGCGCCCCAGATCGAAGCGCCATCGACCATGGCGGCCTCTTCCAGCTCGACCGGGATGCCGGCGAACTGGTCGCGCATGATCCAGATGACGATGGGCAGGACCGACAGGGTGTAAAGCGCGATCAGACCGATATGGGTGTCCAGAAGATCAAGCTCTCTATACAGAACCAGCATCGGCAGGGCCAGAACCACCGGCGGCAGGATCAGTTGGGACAGAAAGAAGAACGAGATGTCGGCGTTCTTCATCCGCAGGAAAACATAACTGAACCGGCTGAGGCCGTAAGCGGCAAGGCTGCCCAGAATGACGGCCAGCACCGAGGAGCTTAGCGAAATGATCAGCGAATTGTTGAAGCGGCGCAGGAATTCCTGGCGCACCGTGCTGTCCTCAAAAATGGTCTGCGGCGACAGGCCCAGCGATTTCCAGCCCAGCCATTTGGGCGTGAAATCGACCCAGGGGATCAGGCGGCCCTGCATCACGTCGGGGGCCATCTTGAAGCTGGTGGTCAGCGTCCAGTAGATCGGGAACAGTGAGATGAAGGCCCAGAGCGCCAGCGCGCCATAGATCAGAACGCGGCTGGTCCACCATTTGGCGCGATGGGCAAGGTCGCTCTCGGTATCGCGGAAAATCTGGGTCATCTTAGAACTTCGGCCTCATCCAGCGGTCGGCGAGCTTCATCAGCACGGTCATCACGACGATGATGATCACCAGATAGAACATCGCCAGCATGGTGCCATAGCCGACGTTCGAGCGGTCACGGTATTCGCGGAAGATGAAGGAGGTCACCGAGTCGGTGGCACCGCCCGGTCCGCCCGAGGTGACGGTGATGATGATGTCGGCCAGCTTCAGCTTGAAGATCAGGCGGATCAGCAGGGCGGTGATCGAAACCGGCAGCATCAAGGGGAAAGTCACCTCCCAGAAGGCGCGCCAGCCGCGGGCGCCGTCAACGCGGGCGGCCTCGGTCAGTTCCCTGGGGATGGCCTGCAACCCGGCCAGAAGCATGATCATCATGAAGGGGATGAAGGTCCAGGCGTCCATCAGCATGATCATCGTCTTGGCGATCCACGACGAGCCAAAGAACGACGGGCTGTCCCAGCCGACAAAGCGGGCGAATGTGGCAAGCGGGCCGAAGCGTATTTCCAGCATGGACTTGCCGATCATCCAGCTGACCGCGACGGGCGACAGCATGAGGGGCAACAGGAAGGCGACGCGAAAGAACTTGCGGGCCCTGATCTCGGCGTTCAGCAGCAGGGCAAGGCCGAAAGCCACGACATATTCGGGCAGGATCGCCAGCACATAAAACACCATGTTGGTCAGGGCGTTCCAGTAGAACGGATCGTGCCACATCTGCACGATATTGGCCAAGCCGTTGAATTTGCGGCCATCGGGTGAGGCCAGGTTCCAGTCGGAAAACGCGATGACCAGGCCGAACAGCAAGGGAAACACCACCAGCGAGAGCACGAACAGCGCGGCAGGCAGCACGAACAGGATGCGCTTGCCATGCTCGCCCTTGGTCAGGACCTGACCCCAGGACAGGCAGATGGCGAAGATGATATAGGCGTAAAGCGTCGGCCGCCATGAGGTGAAGCCGATGTCCTGGCCGCCATAGAACTGAGCGGCTTGCAAGAGCGCCACCACAGCCAGCAGCGCCACCGAGCCCCAGATCACCACCCGGCCAAGCCGCGCGCGGCGCTGGCTGATATTGTCATCGGTGACGATGTGAAGAAGGTCGCCTTCGCTCATCGCGGGAACTCTCGCTTTGTCATGCCAACATGTTGGCCACACAAACCGGCCACCGGAAAGGCAGCGCGCGGTCTGAAAAGTAGGGTGCGCCGAAGCGCACCCCAGGGTGGAACGCGTAGGGTGCGCATTGATTGCACACCCTTTTGGTTACATGCCGAGCGAGGCTTTATACAGCGCAATCTGGCTGTCGCGGCCGATCTGGTCGGTGATCTTCTCCCAGGCCGCAGCAATCGCATCGGCGGTTTCCTGCGCCCCGGCATATTGACCGGCATAGCCCTTGGCCAGTTCATCCTCGGCGACCGAGTAATATTGGAAGATGCCGGGGATACGCGGCTCAATGGCGGCGTTGGAGTGGTTGTAGCTGTCGGCGTTGGAGCCGAGGTAATCCTCGACAAAGGCCTTGTCATAGCCTGCCGCCGCCCATTCGTCATAGTTGAAGTGGCTGTTGCGGTAGGGTTGGAAGCCTGAGGGATAGGCTGCGGTCCACAGCGAGATGTCCTTGCCGCCCAGATGGGCTGCGGCGGACCAGGCGGCCTTGCGCTTTTTCTCGTCGCCCGACACCCGCGAGGTGACATAGATGCCCCAGCCGATATAGGCCATGTTGGGGGCAAAGTTGCCGCCTTCCGGGGTTTCCCAAGCGCCGGCGCTGTGGTTGTAGACACTGTCCGAGCCGGGGTTGATCGAGAAGCCGATGACATCGCCCACCACGGAGGCATCCGAGGTCTTGGAGTTTGACCCGATATCACCCCACCAGCACAGGCTTGAACCGGTGCCCGCCAGAAACTGCGAGAAGCCGGTGGTGCCGGGGTCGGCGTTGATCTGGTCGGCGGGCATGTTGGGGATATTGTCCATCACGTCCTGAATCGCCTGCACCCAGCCGGGGTTGTTGACCATCGGCTTCATGGTGTCCGGCTCAAACAGCCATGCCGGGCTGCCGGGATGCTTGACGTAGGCAGTCGCGCGGTCTTCCAGGAAATAGAAGCCGAAGCCGCCCCAGCCCTTCAGCGGGTCAAGATAGCCCACGGCATCCAGACCGGACAGCGGGTCTTTCTGGCCCTTTACCGCCGCCGAATAGGCATTGACCTGAGCCCAGGTGGTCGGCGCTGCAGCCATGCCCGAGACCGCGCCTTCGCCGAAATAGTCCTTGCGATAGCAGAAGGTGTGGCAGTCGCCGTCGATCGAGATGCGGTAGGTCTTGCCGTCCCAGGTGCCGACCGGCGCCTTGAGGTAGTTCACATAATCGTCCATGTCGATCTGGGCTTTGACCCAATCGGGCATCTCGTCCAGCAGGCCCTTGGAGGCGGTGTCACCTTCGAAGGGGGCGCCCATCTCGATGATGTCGAAATCGACGGTGCTGGTGGCGATGGCCTGTTGCAGACGCGGGTTGTAGTCGGCCTGCGCCAGGTCGATCCAGTTGATCTTGGCACCGGTATACTTCTCCCACGACGAAAGAAAGCCACGGAACAGCAGGTTGTGCAGGTTCTGGTTGTTCAGGCCCATGAAGGTCAGCTCGACTCCGGCAAACTCACCCTCGGCGACATTGGCCTTGGTGGCACCAAGGCACAATTCGCCGACCTTTTGCCAATCGGCATCACTGGGGGAGCCGGCACCGACGCCCGGAATGGCCAGAATTGCCGCGCGCACATCGTCCTGCGCCATGGCGGCGGTGCCGAAGCTTAAGCCGCCAAAGACCGCCAGACTGCCGGTGGCGGCAGCCCCTTTCAGAATGCCGCGACGGGTCAGGCCCGACCGGACAATCTGATTGTAAAGTTCTACTCTCATCTGATTCCTCCCAAGTTGGTTCTGCCCGTTCGGGGCAGTTCAAGAAGGGGACAACCCTGCGCCGATTGTGGCGTCATTCCTCAAAGGCTTCCCCAATGCCGGTTCGGCCCGAGGCCGCCCAATTCACATCTTTTCAGTGAAGGGCAAGTGAGTCAAGCATCTAACATGTTAGTATGTCGAGGCAATGGACAGGGGAAGCAGCCTGCGCTAGGACTTTTGCAAGGTGCCAGATCAGGGTGACCGGAGAAGGCACCGGCAGGGGCTGGGGGCAGGGGGCGAAATGGCAGAAGTCAGGATCCGCGACTTGGAGAAATCTTACGGCACGACGGCGGTTGTGCATGGGGTCAGCCTCGATATTGCGGACGGTGAATTTGTCGTGCTGGTCGGTCCGTCGGGCTGTGGGAAATCTACCCTGCTGCGGATGATCGCGGGGCTTGAAAGCATCTCGTCAGGAACCATTTCGATCGGTGGCCGGGTGGTCAACAACCTGCCGCCGGCCGAGCGTGACATCGCCATGGTGTTCCAGAACTACGCGCTTTACCCGCACAAGACGGTGGCGGCCAACATGTCCTTCGCGCTGAAGATGGCGCGGATGTCCAAGGCCGAGATCGACGCAAGGGTCAACCGGACGGCGGATATTCTGGGGCTGAAACCCTACCTCGGGCGCTATCCGCGCGCCTTGTCGGGCGGTCAGCGCCAGCGTGTCGCCATGGGCCGCGCCATCGTGCGCGATCCGCAGGTCTTTCTGTTCGATGAGCCTTTGTCCAACCTCGACGCCAAGCTGCGGGTGCAGATGCGCTCTGAAATCCGCGAGTTGCACCAGCGGCTGGGCACCACGACGGTTTACGTGACGCATGACCAGATCGAGGCGATGAGCCTCGCCGACAAGATCGCCGTCATCGACAAGGGCAAGCTGATGCAATACGGGGCACCTTTGGATATCTACAACAACCCGCACAACCGGTTTGTCGCAAATTTTATTGGCAGCCCGCAGATGAACCTGATTGACGGAGAGTTGCGCGACGAAGGTGGAGCGCTGAAGCTGATGGTGCATGGCGGTGCTGAAATTCTGCTCGGTGGGCAGGTCGGGGCAGATTTTTTTAAAACCCGGTCAGTCACAAGTGGCTCATTGGGGATCCGCCCACAGGATATCTACTTACACCAACGCCGATCAACCGACGACATCGAATTGCACGGAGTAGTCGAGGTACTTGAACGCGTAGGACCGCGCCGCTTCGTTTATATTCAGGTCCTGCAAACCGTGTTTCTGGCCTTCGATGACCAAGATCAGCTTCGTATCGGCGACGAGGTTAAGTTCTTCCTGCCTGCCGACAAGAGCATTGCTTTCGACCTTTCCTCTGGCCTTCGACTGGGAGCAGCAAACCAATGACCGCCATCGAGTTTCGCAACGTCGTAAAGACCTACCCTGAGTTCTGCCTCGGGCCCATCAACATGACCGTACAACAGGGCGAGTTCTTTGGCATATTCGGCCCCCCCGTCCTCGGGCAAGACCTCGATCCTGAAGCTCATTCTAGGGCTTCTTCAGCAAGATGAAGGCGAAATACTGCTTTCAGGACGCAACGCCCACGAGATGGAAGTGGCCGAGCGTGGCATTGCGATGGTGTTTCAGAACCTTGCTCTGTTTCCCCATATGACCGGGCGTGAGAACATCATCTTCCCGTTGGTC
>JBCKXH010000144.1:0-5636 GCA_038921555.1 Paracoccaceae bacterium | reverse complement strand
CAGCATGTGGTCGGCTTTTACGCCGGGGCGGAAGATGCGGGCGACGGCCGAGATCAGCCAGAGCGCGCCGATGGTGTGGTGGAATTCCGTGGGTTCTGCCCCCAGATAGGCGCTGGTCCAGGACACGACGCGGGGCGTGCCGTCCCAGCGCAGGCCTTCCAGCCAGTCGCGCACCGGGTGGATGCGATGCTCGCGCGCAACAGCGCCGACGGCACGGCCGACCACGACGGGGGCCACGTTGATGCCGCGCAACTGCAGCCATTCGGCGGTGCGAATGTCGTCGGCATCCTCCCACGGGCGGGGGAAAGTGGTGGAGGTGTTGTCCCATGGCAGCGGCTGGCGCAGGACGATACCTTGGGCGAAGTCGTCGAAGGCCAGCACACCCGCGAAGGCCGCGTCCGACGACAGCGCGATGATGACATTGGCCTCGTTGCGCTCGGGGGTTCCGGCCAGGTCCTGGCACAGGCGGCCGAACCAGTGGGGTTTGGGGATGCGCGCGTTGGGATCGCCGCTGACATTCACGCGGCGGCGCAATTCGACAAGCTGCTTTTCCAGAATCGAGACGGAAATGCCGGTGGCGGTCTTGATCCGGGCGAGAATCTGACGCTGGGGCAGCGGATCCAGCCGGGCAAGGGCGGTGCGGCCGAGAAGCTGGCCGAGGGCAGCGATTTCTGGCGGGTTGGTCAGCGCTTCGGCAGCCGTGATGAGTGCATCGACATCGCCCGCATCAGGGATGCCGGGTTCGGCGGCATCGATCTCCACGGAGCTCACGGCTGCAACCGCCTCGCCAGCATAATCCTCGGCCCGCGCCCCGCGCAGCAGATCGTCGTTGAAATCATCACCATGGAGCGGCAGCACGATTTCGTTCGGGATGTCAGCCCGGTTCAGCCGGTCCGGTAAGGTGGCTGCGGCCTGACGCCCGGCATCGCCCGCGTCGGCGTAGATGGTGATGCGCGTCGTACCCTCGGGCCAGCGGAAACGCGCCATGCCATCCGCAGATAGCGCCGCCCAGACCGCTGTGCCGAACAGGGCGTGCGCCGCCAGCCCAGTCTCAACGCCTTCCGCCACGCCAAGGTGGCCATCCTCCGGCATGGCAAACAGCCGAACGGCAGCCTCCGCGACCGAGCCCAGCATCTTTTTGCCCGCTGGCGCCTTGACGCTGCCGTCATCGAGAAGGAAGGTCCGATGGATGCCGGGCGCGCGATCGCCACTGGCGAGCCGTGCCAGTGCGATCAGCCCCGGCCAACCGCGCCTGGTGTCGAAATCCGGCAGATCAGGATGGAACAGCAGGTCAGGCGATCCGGGATCGGCGAGGCCCCGTGCGCGCAGATAGGCATCTCCCACAGTGCCCGCCAGCGGGACTGCGCCTGCCACCAGCCTCGCGATCTCTGCGGAATGGTCGGGCTTGGGGCGCTGCGCGGGTCGCGTTGCCGGGCTGTCGATCCCGGCGATGCGCGCGGCCTCATTGAAGAGGGCGGCGTCGCAAAGCCCCGTGGCCTGCGCGATCAGATCGATGGGGCCCGCGCGTTCGCCGGTGGCATAATCGAAGCCCCAGCCCGCATAGGGCCCGTCGAGGTGGATCATGCAGGATCCTTCCTTGCGCGGCGCTCGCCCCGAAAGATCGGCGCAGCGCAACGCGCGACGGTCACGCGCAAGCTGCGCCTCGGGAAACAGCCCCGGCAGCCAGTCGGCGGCGGTGACGGCCAACCTCTCGCGCACCGCCGCCAGGTCATGGCGGGGGGAGGATGTGCAGACGTCGTTCAGGTCGATCATCGCACCCCCCTCAGGCCAGAAGAACCAGGCCGCGCTCGGCCCGGGTGATCGCGGTATAGAGCCAGCGGCGGCGGTCGAGATCGGTGCGGCCCATCCCGTCGTCCCAGACGATCACGTTCTCCCACTGCGACCCTTGCGCCTTGTGCGCCGTGATCGCCCAGCCGAAGGTGGCCTCGATCAGGGGCCGCTTTTCCTTCCAGTCGCGGTCGTGGCGCTTGGCGTCATAGGCGACGTGGTCCTCGAAATGCCCCTTGTAGATGCGCATCCGACCCGGGCGGCCCTCACGGTCGAGGGGGCCGACACGGCGCCCGTCCTCATCGGTCACCACGGCCGAGAAATACATCGTGCCCTCGTCGACGATATCCTCGAGCGTCAGGAACATGCCGTTGATCAGCCCGTGGGCATTCTGGTTTTTCAGGCAGATGATCTTCTCGGCCGCACCGGTGGGCAGATACGTCCCGCCGAGCCCCGCGGCCGCGCGCATCGCGTTGTTCAGTTCAGAAACGGCCGGAACCGGCGCAGAAGATCAAGCTTGTTGTCGCCGAACCGCGCGATGTCGGTGAAGGTCTCGGCCCCCGCCAGCACCGCCAAGAGCGCCAAAAGCAGCACCTCATCGAGCGGGTAGATCACCTTGATCAACTGCCGAGGGTCCGGAAAATCCGCAAAATAGTCCAGAAAAACAATAGCCTCGAAGATCGCCTCGTCACCCGCCGCCATCATCCGCTCTCCCAAACAAATCAGATCGGAGCACAGATTCAGCAACTCAGCGTCTTGTCACGCGAAAACTCACCCGATTGCCCTGAGCTCAGGGCAAAAAACGCTTGTTCAGCGGGCAAAATCATGCCATACGCCACTTGGGGAATGTCGGTTGGATCCTGTGTGCCCCGCGAAGGGTTGACCAGCCCGGGCTTTCTTAGCACCCTGTTAACCCGTGTTGCATTGCTCCGAGACTATAGCAACCATAACCACCAACAATAAAGGAACTCAACATGACAGTACAAGCCGATCTAGTGCCAGAAGACACAATTGCGTTATTTCACGCAGGTTTACAAGATGCGGTGAGGGCAGTGAATACAGCAGAAGTGCAAGAGATAATGAGAAAACTGGGCAAATATGGATTGGCCGTGGCACTCCCGCACATGCATACAGACGCAGGAATGGTGCCATTACCCGAAGACATGATGGTCAGTGAAGATAATTTGAAGATCACATTCAGGAAAAGGGATGAAGTCACAAATTTTGAAGGCTTGCCAGTGATGTGGCAGCGCGGAGAGGAAATCAGCAGCATTGCATATTGTGGTCAAAATTGTGGTACGTGCTGCTGACTCAGTTTTTGGTATGTCGTCTGGCGTTGTTGCAGAACTCGGTTTGAAGCCGAGCTTCCCCTTTTCCCTTCAGTTTAAGCGATGCGCTTGATCTCGGCCCTGCCGAGGGCCGAGAAGCGGTTCATCAGAGTTGAGGGGCCCGTGATTGATGCACCTCGAAAAGTGGTCCGGAGAAGTTGCAGGACAGCGAAGACGACGGTGACGAATGGCGGCAAAAGGGCAAGAATAACTGGAATCTCTTGGACGTTCACTCGGGCCTATATATGCTTGGGACACGTTTTCCTCTTTCTGCGGGTTGGGTTTGACCCTCCTCATCGCCGACACCTTCACTGCCGCCCTCGCCCGCCTCACTGGCCCCGAGCAGGTGGCGGCCAATTCTTCACGGCGGCCTCGATTTCCTCTTCGGTCGCGTCGATCACCGAATAGATCAGGCTGTGGATGGTGCGCGCGGGCGTGCCCTTGCGGTTCAGCACCAGCGCCGCCTTGCCAGTGAAGGTGGCGGTGACGACGCCCGGGACGCAGGACCCATCCTTGGCGCTGCGATGCGGCGCAACGCCGAGGTCGTCCAGCGCGAACTTCAGCACGGTGCTCTTGCCCGAGCCGGCATAGCCGAACAGGCTAAATACCTGCTGATGATCGGTACGGGTCTCGAACCACTCGCGGATTTCGGCGATGGCGGCGGCCTGTGCGGCCGAGGGGGTGAAGCTGCTCATGCCGCGCGCCCGCCCACCGCATAGTCCTTGACCACGCCGCCGCGTTCGGGATCGCCGACCTCGCATTGCCGCACGAAGATGCGCCGACCGTCCGCCATCTGGCGCCAATGCCCGCGACGCAGGTGCCAGCGCGGGCTGGCATGGCTGCCGCCCAAGTCGGCGGAAGCGCTGCGGAGGCGTTCGGGATCGATGGCGACCTGCCGCCAGACCCAGCCGCGCACACCGTCGCGGGCGAAGGGCGCGCGCAGCGAAGGGGCGACCTGGCGTTCGCTCACCTCCGCCGAAGTGGCGAGGATCGCCAGCGCGCGCCAGACGATGGCGGCGGCGGCCTCGCCGCATTGCCCGGCCAGCGCCGGGTCCGAGAGGGCCTAGGTTGGGTTCGAACTCGGCGATACCGCCGTCCGTGATGCGCAGACGGACATGCACATCGGTCCAGCGGCGCGGATTGCGCCAGAGCGCGAGCCAGACCGCTTCGATGCCATCGGGGCATTGGCGGGCATAGACAATCTGGCAGCGGATGTCGGGGCCGCGATCGCGCAGTTCGAAGATCGTCTGCGGATGGGGCAGCCGCTGTGGTCTGGCCGCGAGGCGGCGGGCCAGCGCATCGACGTTGTCTGCGTCGAATCGTTCCTGGTCCTCGAACCGCCAGACCGGCGCGAATTCGAAACCGTCCAACAGGTCGGCCGCCCAGAACCGGGCACGATGGGAGCGAACGATGCGTTTCAGCGCGTAAGCATCGGGGATCATGCCCGCCCCTCCCAGCACTTGCCTGCCCACGCGCAGGGCGCATGCCATTTCCCCGCCGCCATGCCGCCCCGGCAGAGCACCGCCGTGGGGTCTGCCGCCGCACGCGATAGCCATTCGCCCGCCTCGGATGCCCGCACCACGGCTACGGCACGATCTGAGGCACGATCTGACATTTCCTGCGCCAGTCGCGCATCGAAGGGCACCAGTTCGGCGTGCAGTTCCATCGTGTCGCGGTTGAGCGCGGTGAACAGCGCAGGCTTCGGCAGGTCGAGATAGGCTTGGTAGAGCGCGAGCTGGGCGGCATAGACCGGGCGCGCGATGCTGACACCGCGCTTGATGACGTCCTTCCAGCTTGACGCCCCCAGCGCCTTGTTTTCCCAAAGGGCGGGATAGTCGATGGCGACGGGGCCGGAGATAAGGCAGCCGTCGATGTGGCCCTTGAACCGGCCACCAAGCGCCTCAAACCCGAACTGGCGGCCGTCGGCAAGCCACAAGGTATTGCTTCCCAATGATCCATGTGCCTAAATCAAATCATGACATGCAGAGGTCGAATATGACGCTCCAAGAACTGTTGAATCGCGGACGTGCAGGAAATGCGGTACTGTTCTGCGGTGCCGGCTTCACCGCAGATTGCCTCGGGTTCGAGACTCCAGACACGCTGGGCGTCGGCGCGCATCTACTTCGGGTAATCAATGAAGAACTGAAGAAACGTGGTGAAACGGCAAGTTTCAGGCAGCTTCCAACCGCTGCTTCACGCTTCAAGCAAGTTGCCGGTGAGCATGGGCTGATGAACCTGCTCAAAGAGCGGTTCAAGGTAGCCAACGTAACCGAATCGATTGTGGATATCTTGCGTTTTCCTTGGTCGCGAATTTACACTACAAATTATGACAATGGGATCGAGATGGCACTTGGAAGAGTTCCGAAATCGTTTGCGGTCCTAAATAATACCAAGCCTCGGATGAAGATAGCAAGCAACTTCAGACGATCCATCTCCACGGATATGCCGAAAAATGGGATATCAGAAATTTCAAGGACAGTTGCATACTTGATTCGACGTCCTACCTTGCGCAATCTGCGC
>JBCKXH010000143.1:0-5708 GCA_038921555.1 Paracoccaceae bacterium | reverse complement strand
ATATGATACCTTGATAGTATCCTCTCAGTTAGATCTTGAAACCAAGAGGGAGAATTGGGAGATACATAGACTTTCTCAATTAACCTATGAAGGTCGATGCCAACTGAACGGCCAGGCTCATGATATTCGTCATTTTCCCGCGGCAAAAGTGTAATATCACAAATCAATGCACGCACTTCCTTCTCATGGGAGAACGAAAGACGCTTGTGAAAATACGGCCAAACCATGTTGTCTGTTTGCAAACTTGCAACCGAGTAATCAATGTATTTGACGCACCCGACAAGAACATTTTCGGGAAGCACGTCAACTAGCTTCGCAAAGGTAGATTTTATTGCAATTGTCTCATTCGATGAAGAGTATAATTTCCACATAGCTGCACTTTCATGTGTATTCATATGCCAACAATTCACAAACGTAAACTTTCTTGAGGCCTTAAACGTTCTCCTTAGAAAAGCAGATATTGCCATCACATCGGAAGCGGTAAGTTTCGCTTGCCCATCAATTGGGTCCATATCTGAAAACCTCCGTGGCAAGGCATCAATTGAGCGCGACGGAAACGATCCTTCAAACGGATCGCCCAGCAGGTCTGACCTTGCAAAATAAAGAGAACGAGACTCGATCAGAGACATGAATTTCGAAAAGTCCATGTAACGCCAAATGGTTACATCGAACGACTCTGGCTGGATGAAGGTAGAGTGGCTGGTATCTGCAGTCATGCTTCAACTCCAACGTTGCTAAACTAACGTGGGACAAACATGCGTCCGCGTCAACTTGACACTTTGCTGGTAGCGAGCGTAGGTCGGGGTAAACCCCGACTCCCACCACCCGGCCCTCCGCTTGCGCTCCGGGCGTTCGACGCTGAAAACGCTCCCCCGGAGCGTTTTCGCCCCGGCCAAGGGGCCGGGGCCGCGTCTCACCCCAAAACCCTTCTCACAATCCCCGGCTCCTTGGCGATCAGCGCCAGCAGCACCCGCGCCGGGCCATCGGGCTTGCGCCGCCCCTGTTCCCAGTTCAGCAGCGTCGCCTTCTTCACCCCGATCGAGCGGGCAAACTCCGCCTGCGATAGCCCGGTTCGGGCACGGATCGCCGGAACCTGCGGCTCGGGCACCTCGAATTCATGCAGGATATAGCCGTCGCGGGCACCTTGAGCATAGGCCAGCGCCTCTTTCAGCCCCTGTTCGATCCGTTTGAACGCTTCGCTCGTCATTGCCGTTTCCTGTATTCCGCAGCGACCGTCTCGCTGAGTTTGACCAGATATTCGGTTTCACCCTCGGTCAGGGTGGTCTTTTCGTTCTTGGCGAACATGGTCAGCAAGAACACCGGGCCATCGTCCGGCAGATAATAGTGGATGGTTCGGTAGCCGCCACTTTTGCCGCCACCCGCCCGCGCAAAACGAACCTTGCGCAGACCGCCTTTCAGCAAAACACCCGCCAAAGGGTTGGCCGACAGAAAGTCGATCAACTCCATCCGTTCCGCGTCGGTCATCGCCGCCTTGGCGCGGCGCGTGAAATCCGGCATTTCGACGACACTGGTTCGCATCACAGCAATCTAAGCGCCAATGGCATATATGTCAATGGCGCACCTCACACCATCTCCACCCTTGACCTTTTCCCCACCGCCTTGGCATATTTCCGCGGCGTCCCCACCCCCGCCGCCCGCACGGCGCTGGCGAAACATCGGCCCTAAGGGATGCTCACCACGGATGGATCGTCCGCGGGGCCTCGGTGAAACCCGGTTGATTCATGGTAAATGCAAGGTAAACAGATTCTGGAAAATGATGCCATATCAACGCATTACCAGGCATCTCACGCGTGAGAGCCTACAGAACCACGATCCCGGTATGCTTGGCCTTCTCCGCGGGCTCGACATGGATGGTCACCACGCAACCCTCGATCAGCGCCTTCAGCCCCGCCTCGATGCGGTCGCACATCTCATGCGCGGCACTGACCGAAATCCCCCCCGGAACCACCAGGTGGAACTCGATGAAGGTGGCAACCCCGGCGGTGCGGGTCCGCAGGTCGTGGGCCTCGACGGCCCCCACAGCCTCCAGTGCGATGACGCGGCGGACCTCGGTCAGGACCTCATCCGACAGGCTTTCGTCCAAAAGTCCGCTCATCGAATCCCGCATGACCTTGCCGCCGCCATACAGGATATTGACCGCCACCAGCGCCGCCATGGCGGGGTCCAACCAGGCCCAGCCGGTCCGGATGGCGACCAGAACGCCAAAGGTCACCCCGACCGAGGACACCACATCCAACATGAGATGCCGCCCGTCCGCCACCAAAGCGGGCGAGCGCAGACGGCGACCCTGCTGGATCAGCACCCAGCACCAGACCGCATTCACCACCGACGCCGCCCCGTTGACCAGCAGGCCCTGCAGAGGGGCGATCAGCGGGAGGGCGGTCATCAGGCCATACCACGCCTCGCGCAGGATCAGGATGGCGGCAAGCACGATCATCACGCCTTCCAGAATGGCGCTGAACAGCTCGGCCTTGTGGTGGCCATAGGGGTGGTTGGCGTCGGCAGGCAGCGCTGCGACCCTTATCGCCACCAGCGCCGCAACCGCCGTGGCGACGTTCACCGTGCTTTCCAGCGCATCCGACAACAGCGCGATGGACCCGGTCATCCACCAGGCCAGCAGCTTCAGCCCCAGGACCACGAGGCCCATGAGGATGCTGCCGATCGCGAGTTTGATGACCTTGGACACGCAAGACCTCTGGTTGCCGTAGCCTGACGGCGTAACAAAGCCCGGCCGTGGGTTCAACCCGCCACTTTTCCCTTGAAATACGGCGCGCTCAGGCGCATATGCCGCGCCATGCTTGCCCAAGTGGCGGGCCAACCCCTATTGGAGAGACCATGGCCAAGGAAGATATCCTCGAATTCCCCGGTGTCGTGAAAGAACTGCTGCCCAATGCGACATTCAAGGTTGAACTCGACAATGGCCATGAATTGATTGCGGTGATGGCAGGCAAGATGCGCAAGAACCGCATCCGTGTTCTGGCAGGTGACAAGGTGCAGGTTGAGATGACCCCCTACGATCTGTCGAAGGGCCGCATCAACTATCGCTTCAAGTAACCGCTTTGAAGTTCATTCTGGGATCGGGCAGCCCGCGACGCCTTGAACTGTTGGCGCAACTGGGCATCGTGCCTGACGCCATCCTGCCCCCCGACATCGACGAGGACCCCGGCAAGGCCGAGCTGCCGCGCCCCTATTGCGCGCGGCTGGCCCGGCAAAAGGCAATGGCGGTGCAGGCGGACCCGGATGACATCATCCTGACCGCCGACACCATTGTTGCGCTGGGCCGCCGTATTCTGGGCAAGCCGCGCGATGCGGGCCAAGCGGCCGAGTTCCTGACGGCTCTTGGCGGGCGCCGCCATCAGGTGATCACCTGCGTGGCTGTGCGGCGCGGCGGGTGCCTTTGGACGCGCGACAGCGTCTCGGCGGTCAAGATGAAGCGCCTGTCGGATGTCGAGCTTAACGCCTATCTTGCGGGCGGCGAATGGCAGGGCAAAGCCGGGGCCTATGCCATTCAGGGCGCGGCCGGGGCGTTCATTCCGTGGATCTCCGGCTCTTTCACCGGCATCGTCGGGCTGCCGCTGGCGGAAACGGCGGCCCTGTTGGTCGCAGCAGGATATCCTTTGTGGAGGCAGGCATGATCGGTCGCGTGATGGTGCTGGACGCGGTGAACGGCCAGCCAGCAGCCGCAATGATCGTGGACGGCCAGCTGGAAGAACTGCTGGTCGATCCCGTGGGTGACACCCCGCTGCCCGGCGCGATTTACCGCGCCGTGGCCGACCGTCCGATGAAGGGCCAGGGTGGGATGTTCGTCAAACTGCCGCAAGGTGCTGGCTTTCTGCGCCAGACCAGCGGCCTGGCACCGGGTCAGCGGATCATCGTGCAGGTCACCGGACCCGCCGAGCCCGGCAAGGCCCTGCCGGTCAGCACGCGGTTGCTGTTCAAATCTCGGCTGGCCATCGTCACCCCCGCAGCACCCGGCATGAACATCTCACGCCGCATCAAGGATGCGGAGCGCCGCGCCGAACTGGTGGCAGTGGCGCTTGCCGGTATGGCGGGCGCGGCTGAAGATCTGGGGCTGATCCTGCGCTCGGCGGCGGCCCTGGCGCCAGCGGAAGATATTGCCAAAGACATCGCCACGATGCGCAATCTGGCCGAGGCTGTCATGGCCGATCTGGCGGGCGGGCCGGAACTGCTGGTGACAGGTTCCGGCGCCCGTGAAACCGCGTGGCGCGACTGGGCCGATCCTGCGCCCGATGAGGTGATCGAGGGCGGGTTCGCAGCTCTTGGCGTGCATGAAATGATTGCTGCCCTGCGCGCCACCCGCGTAAGCCTCGCAGGCGGCGGCAACATGGCAATCGAGGCGACCCGTGCCCTTGTCGCAATCGATGTGAACACCGGGCCTGACACCTCGCCTGCCGCCAGTCTCAAGGCGAACATCGCCGCCGCTCGCGAGCTGCCGCGCCAGTTGCGTCTGCGCGGGCTTGGCGGTCAGGTGGTGGTCGATTTCGCCGCGATGCCCCAGAAAGAGCGCGCCATTCTGGATCAGGTCATCCACGCCGCCTTCAAGTCCGATGCCTGCGAGACCAATCTCGCGGGCTGGACGACCCTGGGTCTGTATGAGCTGACCCGCAAACGCGACCGCCTGCCATTAAGCGATCTTTTGCCATGACCTGCCCGATCTGCCAGCGCGCCAGCGACCCGAAATACCGGCCCTTCTGTTCAAGGCGCTGCGCCGATGCCGACCTTGGCAACTGGCTGTCGGGCACCTATGCAATCCCGGCAGCACCCGAGGAAGAGAAATTGCGTGATGACGACGCGCCTGTGCAGCGCCCGCAATAAAGCGCTTTGCATTTCTGATTGTTGACGAACCAAAACCGCAACAGATCAGGCCAGAAGTCTCCCGCCGGTAAAATCGACCGTGGTGAAATTCGTCAGCACGATCTGCATTTTTGCGCCCGTGGTCCCGTCGTGTTCAACGCCAGCAAGGTAGTCGTGGCATTCAATTGCGCGCTGCTGATCTGGTCCTCCGCCGCAAAAGCCTGCCCGCCAGACCGGGGATGAAATCGTCCCCGGAATTGCTCTGAAGCCCGTCTGGAAAGCTGTCGCCATCGCCAGTCAGAACGAAACCTGTCATGGAATTCTCGCTGAATACTGAGAAATCAGACCGATATTGCGCAAAGCTACCATTGGCGCCTGTTTCGGACAACGATGATCAGAAATGCCGCGCGTTGCCCTGAATTTTTCCGCACCGACCCTCTGGACAGCCCGGACCTGCTGACGTATCACCCCGCCACCAAGCGACCTGTCGTTTGACCGGTGCCCAGATAGCTCAGTTGGTAGAGCAGCGGACTGAAAATCCGCGTGTCGGCGGTTCAATTCCGCCTCTGGGCACCATTTTACTTGCTAGAAACAAATAATTTCAACAGGTTAGAAGATTCTAGCTCGCAACAGTCCACCCTTTGGGCCACCTCGACCACTGCCGTGATTCGTGCTGATCGACTCCCTTTCAGAAAGTCATCGACGAACTCGGAAACTGACGCGATGCCTGCTAAGAGAAGATGATCGCGCGCACGGGTGCATGCCACATAGAGCAAGTGCCGTTCGGTATTGTACACCTCCTCCAATTCCGCATCGTCTGCTACCGATTCAATGCGATCCGATTGCGGGATGACATCGTCGTCACAGGCCAT
>JBCKXH010000142.1:0-5723 GCA_038921555.1 Paracoccaceae bacterium | reverse complement strand
TTGGCCTGCGATGGCGAGGGTTATTTCACCATGGGTCAGGAAGATGACATGTTCAGCGCCAGTTTCGGGATCGGGCGTATCGGAGCCGTGGCCGGGCTGAACCTCCATCACATATTGGCTGAAGGTCTCGGAAAAGCCGGACATCGGGCGGGCGATCAGCCAGAGGCGGGTGGCGGTCCAGCCGGGCAGGTGGCTGGTCACGATGTCGGAAAAGCAGCCGCGCGGGATGAAGGCATAGGCCTCGGTGAACACGGCACGCTGGGTCATCAGGGCGGTTTGTGGCGGCAGGCCGCCGGTGGGGGCGTAATAGCTGGTCATGGCAAAAGGGCTTTCAGGCGGAGGTCGGCGATCCGCTATCTGCTGTATAAGGACGTGAACCGACACGCGCGGTTGCGGGGGGCGGGGTCGTTCGGGCGGTAGGCTCAATTCCTATGGATTGTCTAGTGACACGAAGCGAAAAATGTGACTTGATGGTGAAATCCATCAAGAGGATCAATCATGGCATTGAGATTCAACAAGCGGATAAAGATTTTCCCGGGCATAAAGCTGAATGTGGGCTTAGGCGGGGTTAGCATAACCGCCGGAGTCAAAGGCGCATCGGTTAACGTGGGGAAGAAAGGTGCCTATCTTAATACTGGGATTCCCGGCACAGGCATTTCATCACGAACAAAGATTTCAGGCACCAAGCCCGCACCTGCGGCCCCGACGCAAGCACCTGCGGCCCCGACGCAAGCACCTGCGGCCCCGACGCAAGGATTGCGCGTTTTCTGGATGATCCTTGGCGGGCTTGTGGTTGTCGGGTTCCTGATTTGGCTGTTCTGACCTTTAGACCAGCGTAGGGTGGGTGAAACCCACCATTCACCAACCGTAGGCTGCGCTTCAGCGCACCATCCGTAGGGCGGGGTTCACCCCGCCGCAGGCGCCGCCTTGACCAAATTTCTCAAAACCTCACCAAATCAACCCCTTACCACCCCTCCCACGCGTGGGAGCCCCCGACAGCAAAAGGATGACAACCGCCGCCCCGCCCGCTACCCTGCCGCCATGCGCCTCATCACTCCCGAGCCCCTGACCGCCGCCGCCTTCGCCCCCTTCGGCGACATAATCGACGCCAGCGGAGACTTCCGCCTGATCAACGCGGGCCTCTGCCAGCGCTTCCACTCCCGTGCCCGCCTCGATTTCGCCGACGCCCGCCCCGGCATTTCGATCTTCCTCGCCACCCCCCGCAGCCTGCCCTACACGTTCAACCTGATCGAGCGTCACCCCGAAGGCAGCCAAGCCTTCATCCCCATGCACCAACACCCCTTCCTGGTGATCGTCGCTGAAAGCCCGCAGGCGCAACCAATGGCCTTCCTGACCAACGGCGCCCAGGGCATCAACCTGCACCGCGCCACCTGGCACGGCGTGCTGACGCCCCTCCACCAACCCGGACTTTTCGCCGTGATCGACCGCATCGGCGCCACGACCAATCTGGAGGAATACACCTATCCCCACCCGTGGACCGTGATTGCCGGATAAACGAAAACGGGGGCGGCCAAAGCCACCCCCGTTTCAAATCCCGCCCGAAGGCCGGAAAGCCTATGCCAGCGCCAGATTGATTGCCGACTCGCGGCCATCACGGCCAGCTTCGATGTCGAACGTCACGGCCTGGCCGTCGTCCAACTGGCGAATGCCAGCGCGTTCCATAGCCGAGACGTGAACGAATACGTCTTTCTTGCCGCCTTCCGGTGCAATGAAGCCGAAACCCTTGGTTGCGTTAAACCATTTCACGGTGCCCTTGGCCATCGTGTCTACTCCTCGTTAGATGCCATCCGCACGTTTGCGATGACCCGGCTCAGTCGTTAGATGATCGAGATCTGAAGCCGTAAGGAGACAGGGGTCGTCATTTCGCGTTTCGCCCGAACAATTTGATGCATTTGGGCCCGAAAAGCAAGCCCTATCGGTAAACAATCTGAAAACCGGTGCTGCCGGGCCGATTTACCCACCGTTTGCAGCAGAAAATCGCTTGGCCGATCGACTGGCGACCCCCGGAACCTCGATCCGGGGGGGCCGCAGGCCATCGACATTCAGGCCGACCAGCCCAGAATTGCCCGGCAAACGACTCGGTATTCGCCGGCCTGAAAGCCGCTGTTGGTGTCCAGCCTGAATTGCTGCCCCCCCCGCCACCACAGCGGAAAACCCGGCCAATTTCGCCTCCCCAGTCCCGCCCGAGCCCTATTCCAGCTTGGTGATCACCCCGCCAGCTATCCCGCCAAACCCCCTGCCAATTTCAGCCTTTCCCGAATATCCTTGTTGAAATGGCCGTCCGGCCATAAAGGGGGCCGACAGCCCTGCGGGCATTCAACAGGCGGCGCATGAAACTTCTCAGCTACAACATCCAATATGGCTTCGGGCAGGACAACCTTTATGACCTGACCCGCGCCGCCCGCGTCATCGCCGGGGCCGACATCGCGGCGTTGCAAGAGGTTGACCGCCACTGGGCGCGCAGCGGCCATGACGACCAGCCCGCCCTGCTGGCGGCCCTGCTGCCCGACCATTACGCGGCCTTCGCCCCCGCCTTCGACATGGCAGCCCCCGCTCCGCAGGACCGCAACCGCCGCCGCCAGTTCGGCCCGATGATCCTGTCGCGCTGGCCGATCGCCTGGACCCGCACCCATCTGTTGCCGCTCTGCCGGATGATCACCCCGCTCAACACCCAGACCTGCGCGCTTGAGGCCGTTATCGCCGCCCCCTGCGGCCCGATCCGCGTGCTGTCCGTCCACCTCGCCCATGTCGGGGTCGAGGAGCGTTTGGCACAGATCGACCACCTCCTTGCCGCGACATCGCCCCGCCAAGGCGGGCCATGGAGCGGCACCGATGATGAGCCCGCCCGCAACTGGACCAATGACGAACCCGAGCCGCCTTGCCCAGCCGCCGCCATCTGGCTGGGTGATTTCAACATGGAGCCGGGCAGCGCCGAGTATCTGCGCCTGACCGGCCAGACCCCCTACAACCCCGGCGCCCGCTATGCCGAAGGCTTGGTGGATGCCGTGGCCCATTGCGGCGTCCAGCTTCACAGCCATGAAAGGACCATCGCCGGCACCAAATGCCTACGCCAGCTTGACCATTGCTTCGTCACCCCCGACCTCGCCCCCAGGATCACCAGTGCCTGGGCCGACACCACACAAACCGCCTCTGACCATTTCCCGCTTTGGTTGGACCTGTCGTAGGGTGTGATTTCACCGCACCACGCCCTTCAGAACCCGTGGCCATATCCTTACCTCAAAGTGAACGGGAATCTCTATCCCCTTATGAACGCACATAAAAACACCATGTCGCGTATAACGACATTCCGCTTTTACCCCGATTGACAGCCCCCACCGACTTCCGCTTGATAGCACCACCTTGCCCGGACCCCAGATGACCCTCGGCCTCAGCCTGACCACACCACCGCCGATCCTGTCGGCCATGCAGGCGGCTGACCTCGCGCAAAGCCATTTTGGCATCCGGGGCGAGCTGACGCTGCTTGTTTCAGAACGTGACCTCAACTACCGCCTGACCAGTCCTACGGCCACCTATGTCCTGAAACTCGCCAACCGGGCCGAGCCGGCCAAGGTCACCCAGTTCCAGACCTTCGGCCTTTTGCACCTGCAAGCCAGCCAGCTTGCCGTCCCCCAGCTTCCCGTCCCCCAAGTGATCCGCACCCTGTCGGGCAGGCCTCAGGCCGCCACAAGCCACGGCACCCTGCGCCTGTTCAGCTATCTTACGGGCAAGCCGCAATACCTTACCCCGCGCACGCCCGCCCAATGTGCCGCCATCGGCACCATGGCCGCGCGGCTGTCCCTCGGCCTTGCCGGTTTCAGCCATCCCGCCGCCAACCACGTCCTGCAATGGGATATCAAACAGGCCGCCAGCCTGCGCCCCCTTCTGCCCTTGATCGCGCCCGACCTGCGCCCGCTGGCGACCGAGGTGCTGGACCGATTCGAGCGCGACCTGGCCCCCGTGCTGCCATCCCTGCGCGCCCAAGTCGTCCATAACGACCTGAACCCGCATAACATGCTGGTGGACCCGGCCGAGCCTGACCGCATCGCCGGCATTATCGATTTCGGCGACATGGTGCACACCCCGCTGATCTGCGACGCCGCCATCGCCGCCGCCTATCAGATCGACCCGGCCAACCCGCGCGCCAGCCTGCTGACCTTCGCCGCCGCCTATCACGCCGTCCTGCCGCTGACTGCGCTGGAGATCGGCCTGCTTGCCGACCTCGCCGCCACAAGGCTGCTGACCACTCTCGCCGTCACCTCGGCCCGCGCCGCCCACTACCCCGACAACGCGACCTACATCCTGCGCAACCTCCCCGCCGCCGCCGCCGGCCTGACCGCCCTCGCCAATTCCCCCCGCATTCCACTGGAGCTGCCATGACCCAAGCAACCATGGTCAATGCCTATACCCCAGGCACCGGCAATCCGTCGCCCGAGGACGCCGCCCGCATCGCCCGCCGCGCCCGCCTGCTAGGTCCGGCCTACCGCCTGTTTTATGAAACCCCGGTCCATCTGGTGCGCGGTGAGGGGGTCTGGCTTTATGATGCCAAGGGTCAGGCCTATCTGGACTGCTACAACAACGTGGCCAGCTTGGGCCATTGCCACCCCCATGTCGTCGCAGCCACCGCCCGGCAGTCGGCGCTTTATGCCAGCCACACCCGCTATCTGAACGATATTGTTCTCGACTATGCCGAGCGGCTGCTCGCCAGCTTTCCCGCCGCGCTGTCGCAGGTGATGTTCACCTGCACCGGGTCCGAGGCGAATGATCTGGCCCTGCGCATAGCCTTTGCCCACACCGGCGGAACCGGGGTGATCGTCACGCAAAACGCCTATCATGGCGTGACGCTGGCGACATCCGCGCTGTCGCCCAGCCTTGGCGCAGGCGTGCCGCTGGGTCCGCATATCCGCACCATTGCCGCCCCCGATCCCGCCCGCCTGACCGGCGACCTTGGCGCCGCCTTTGCAGCACAGGTTCGCTCCGCGATAGGTGACCTGACCCGCCACGGCATCAAACCCGCCGCCCTGCTGGTTGACACGATCTTTTCCTCGGATGGCGTGTTTGCCGAGCCTGCGGGCTTTCTGGCCCCCGCCGCTCAGGCGATCCGCGCCGCCGGTGGCCTGTTCATCGCGGATGAGGTGCAGCCCGGCTTTGCCCGCACCGGTGCTGCAATGTGGGGCTTCCAGCGCCACGGAATGATCCCCGACCTGGTCTCGCTTGGCAAACCGATGGGCAACGGCTATCCGGTCGCAGGCCTGGTGATGCGCCCCGAAGTGATTGCGGCATTCGGGGCCACGGCGCGCTATTTCAACACCTTCGGCGGCAATGCCGTCGCCGCCGCCACCGCCATGGCCGTGCTTGAGGTGATCGAGGCCGAAGCCCTGCAAGCCAATGCCGCAAAGATCGGCGCCCTGTTGCGCGACGGGATGCTGGCGCTGGCTAAAACCCACGACAGCCTCGGCCAGCTCCGCGCCGCTGGCCTGTTCCTCGGCCAGGACATCCTGACCGACGGCCAGCCCGACGCAGCCAAGGCCGCCAGCCTGGTCAACGCGCTGCGCAAAAACCGCATCCTGATCTCAGCCACCGGCCCGCTCGGCCACGTCCTTAAAATCCGCCCGCCCTTGGTGTTCAGCCCGGCCCATGTCGAGATCTTCCTGACCGGGCTGAAGGCTGCGCTGAAAAGCCTGCGCTGACCTTGCCCTGTCAGA
>JBCKXH010000141.1:0-5773 GCA_038921555.1 Paracoccaceae bacterium | reverse complement strand
TGGACGGCTGCGATACCAGTCGGCGGGGAGGATGCGGGCCAAGGGGAGGGTCATCGGGGGGGCGGGTCATGGATCGGGCTCCAGCAGGACCGGGGCGCAGGCATACAGGATGTGGGTGCTGCCGGGCTCGGCGGTGGTGTTCGGTGGCAGATGGGCGATCAGGCGCAGGTCGGGGGCGGCAAGCGGCGCGAAATGGGCGCGGTGGTGGCTGCCAAGGAAGGCGGCCGCAATCAGCCGGGCCGGGCCGAGAGCGATCTCGCCGGTCAGGCCGATGTTTTCAGGGCGCAGGCACAGGATCTGCTGTCCGTGCCCGGCGATGGGCAAGGGGCCAAGCGGGGTGTCGATGCCTAGGGCGGTGGCGGTGCTGGGCAGCCGGTTCATCTCGCCCATGAAACCGGCGGAAAACAGGCTGCGCGGGTGCAGGTAGATCTGTTGCGGCGGGCCTTGATCCTCGATCCGCCCGGCGTTCATCATGACGATCACATCGGCAATGGCCATGGCCTCGTCCTGATCATGGGTGACGTGGACAAAGGTGGTGCCGAGGCGGCGCTGGATGGATTTCAATTCGTCCTGCATCTGACGGCGCAGTTTCAGATCTAGGGCGCCAAGCGGTTCGTCCAGCAACAACACATCGGGATCGACCGCCAGCGCCCGGGCCAGGGCGACGCGCTGGCGCTGGCCGCCGGACAGCTCATGCGGGCGACGGGAGCCTTTGCCTTGCAGCCCGACAAGCGCCAGCAGGTCGTCAGCGCGAGCGTGGCGGGCGGCGCGGGCAACACCCTTCATCCGGGGTCCGAAGGCGACGTTGTCGCGCAACGTCAGATGGGGGAACAGGGCATAGTCCTGAAACATCGTGGTGGTCGGGCGGTCCTTGGCGGCAAGGTCGGTCACATCGCGGCCACCGATAAAAACCCGTCCGGCCTGCGGGCGCAGAAAGCCGCCGAGGATCGACAGCAGCGTGGTCTTGCCGCAGCCTGACGGCCCCAGCAGCACGACATATTGGCCCGCGGCGATGGTCAGGCTGAGGTCGTGCAGCGCGGTGAAGGCCCCAAAGCTCTGACGCACCGACCGGATGGCGACATCGGCGGTCATCGGGCGGGCTTTCTGAACAGGGTCAGTTCGAGAACGATCAGGACGGCGGTTGAGACCAGAAAAACCAGCGCCCCGATGGCGTTGGTGGCGGGGCTGAGGCCGGAGCGCAGCATCGACCAGATCTCAACTGGCAGGGTGACATCAAAGCGGGTCAGAAGGAAGGCGATGATGAATTCATCCCAGGAAAAGGTGACCGACAGGAAAAAGGCGGCGGCAAGTGCTGGCGCCAGCATGGGCGCGGTGATCAGCCACAGCACTTGCGGTTCCGAGGCACCAAGGTCGCGGGCGGCGCGCTCGGCGTTCTTCTGGTGGTCGCCCATCGCGGCATAGGTGATGGCAAAGCACAGCGGCAGGTTGATGACGACATGGCCGATGCCGGTAGCCAGCAGCGAGGGGCGCAGGCCGAGGCTGTTGAACATCGCCAACAGGCCAAGCGCAATGATCAGGTAACTGACGGTCATCGGCGCGATCAGCAGGCCGCGCAGCACGGCCGATCCGGGCAAGGTATAGCGGGCGAGCGACTGGGCGGCGAGAAAGCCCAGGGTCAGCGCCAGCGCCGACGAGATCAGGGCGACGATCAGCGAGTTGACCAGCGCCGCCATCAGCGCGCGGTCGTTCAGGATCTGGGCATACCATTTCAGGCTCGGTCCGTTGAAGGGCGGCACCGGCAGGCGGCTTTCCTGAAAGCTGTAAAGCACCAGCACGGCGACGGGCAGGAAGATGAAGGCGTAAAGCGCGGCGAGGTAAAGCCAACTGAGCACTCGCATGTCAGACCCGGTCCAGTCTGAGCCAGCGCGCGGCGGCAAGATAGGCCAGGCTCACCAGTCCCATCAGCACGACCGACAGCGCCGAAGCCATCGGGAAATCGCCCCGCCGCCCCAGTTGCAGCATGATCAGTTGCGGCAGGGTCAACTCGTTGCTGCCGCCGAGGATTTGCGGCGTGATATAGTCGCCGATGCACAGCACGAAGGTCAGAAAGGCCCCGGTGACCACGCCGGGCAGGGTCAGCGGCAGGATTATGTGGCGGAAGGTGGCAAAGGCCCCGGCCCCAAGGTCGGCGGCGGCGCGGGCATAGTTCGGCGAAAGCTGGACCAGATTGGCGTAGATCGTCAGCGTCAGCAGCATGACGAAGAAATGCACGAAGCCGATGACGGTGGCGGTGCGGGTGGCGGCGATCTCCAAGGGTTCGGCAATCAGGTGCAGCGCCAGCAGGGTCTTGTTCAGCACGCCGTTCTGGCCAAGAACTAGCAGCCAAGCATAGGACCGCACGACGTAAGAGGTCCAGAACGGCAGTATCGCCAGCAGCAGGGCCAGACGTTGCCAGCGGGCGGGCACCCGCATGGCGATGATCCAGGCCAAAGGATAGGCCAGCACGACCGAGATCACGGTCACCATGCCGGTGATCTGCACCGACACCACGATGCCCCGGCGCAGCGAGGGGTCGGTGAAAATACGCCAGTAATTGTCGATGACCGGGCCTGGGGCGATCTCGCGGCCATCCAGTGTGGCCAGGCTCAGCCAGACCATGCCCGCGAAAGGGATCACAAAGAACGCCAGCGTCCACAGCAGCGCCGGGGCAATCAAGGCTCCGGCGCGGCGGGTGTCGGGGCTCATTGCTGGAGCATATCGGTCCACAGATCCTGCATCGCCTTGTCGAGATCGGCATCCGGCACCGGGTAAAGCTGGGCGCGGGCCAGATATTCGGGCTGCTGATCCCAGCGCAGCACGGCCTTTTGCTCCGCTGTCAGGATGTGGCCGGCCTTGGCATTGGCCGGCATGCCCCAATAGCACGAGGAGGTCGCCAGCAGGGCCTGACCCTCGGGGCTGGTGATGTAGTTGACGAATTGCAGCGCGGCCTCGGCTTGGGTCGAGGCTTTCAGCACCGCAATCGACTGCGCCCAGCGCAGCGCGCCCTGTTTGGGGATCGTCCAGTCGAGATTGGCATTGTCGGCGGCCAGCACGGCGGTCAGCCACTCGCCGCCGCCGATCAGGATATCGACCTCGCCGGTCGCCAGCGCGGTCTGCGAGGCGACCACATCCGAGACCTGTTTCGATGCAGCCTTCAGCGCATAGAGCGGCGCGCGCAACGCCTCGACCGAAGCCGCATCAAGACTGGCGGTGGCCATGCCTTGCGACAGGCCAAGCAGGCCCAGAACCGGCAGATAATAGTCATAGATCGCGATGCGGCCGTCGTATTTGCCCGAGGTCAGCACCGCCATATCCGCCATATCCGCCGGATCGACCCGCGATTTGTCGAAGGCGATGGTGTTGTAGCCGAACTTCTCTGTCACGGCATAGGTCACGCCGTCGCGGGTGTTGTTTTCGGCCATCACCAGTTCAGGAAAGAAATCGGCGGTGGCGAGTTGGTCGGCAGGCAGGGGTGCCAGCAGATCGAGGTCCACCGCCCGGCCCACATCCACCGCGTCGATCACCATCACATCCCAATCGCCGGGCTGCGACTGGTCAAGAATGGCCAGCCCCGCCGCCGTGCCCTCGTAATCCTTGACATTGACCTTGATGCCGGTCGCCGCCTCGAACGGTGCCAGCAGGGCGGGGTCGGTATGGTCGCACCAGACCAGGGCATTGATTTCCTGGGCCAGTGCGGGGGCGGCGAGCGTGGCAATAGCGGCGGTTATCATCAGGCGGGCAAGGACGCGGTTGGGCATGGGTTTCTCCTGTCGGGAAAGGGGATGGATCGGGGCAGAGTGCGGAGGCGGCGCGGTTGAGAAAAGTTTGAATGAATTCAATTTTGCAGTCAATATCATTCTTGCCGCAAACCGGGAGCCGTGACGGTCGGGCTGCGCGAACGCCCCAAAGCCGACATGAACCGCCGCATCTTGCAAGCGCAGGCGTGGCTGTTTCATGAGGTCGGCTGTGATGCGGCACGGCTGGAAGACATCGCCGCGCGGGCCGAAGTGTCGGTCGGCACCTTTTACAACTACTTTGAAAACAAAGGCGATTTGCTGCTGGCCACGGTCGCCATGGAAGTCGAGGAAGTGCTGGCGGCGGGCGAGACCGTGGTCGCGCGACCGCCGATGGATGTCGCCCGCGCGCTGTCACGACTGATTGCCACTTATTTCGACCATTCGCTGCTCTACCTGTCCAAAGAGATGTGGCGGATCGCGATGGCCCTGTCGATCTCGCAACCGGCGACGCCGTTCAGCCGCCGCTATACGGTGCTCGATGGCCTGCTGCGCGATCAGGTTTGCGCTTTGGTCGCGCAAATGCAGCGACTTGGCCATGCCCGCGCCGAGGTCGATGCGCGCGCGGTCGGCGAATTGCTGTTCAACAACCTGAACCTGATGTTCGTGGAATTCGTCAAGGATGACGGCATGGGGCTGGAAATGCTGAATGCCGCGGTGGCGCGGCAGAATGCGCCGATTGCCGAACTGTTGCGCAAGACCGGCGTCAAAAGCTGATCGGGGTTCGCTGTCGGCTGGGCCGGGGCCCGGAATAGCGCGATCCGCCGCAAAACCGGTGGGGGCAAAGTCTTGGCGTGCGCAATTCTGTCGCAAGTTGCGCCGCTTGCCAGGTTGAAATTGAGTTTTGTCCGTGAAGTGATCCCATCTTATACAATTCGCGGTGATCAGGACCCATGCGCCCATTTGCGCATCCCGATGGATTTGATGCGGGCGGGCTGGTCGATCAGCTTGTTCCAAGCATCACAGCAATGATCGACGATCTCATTATAGGATACAAAGATGCGGTTGGAGAGCCAGTTATCCCGCATGAACTGCCAGATATTCTCGACCGGATTGAGTTCTGGGCATTTGGCCGGCAGCGGGATGATGCTGATGTTCTCGGGTATGATGAGCGCGCAGGGCTATGCCACCCGGCCTGATCCATGATCACTACAGCATGGGCACCAAGTGCCACGGCATGGGTGCCAGCACGGCATGGGCGATTTCGACAAGATGCAGGTTCATCGCGTCGGTATTGCAGAGCGGCAGGACAAGCCCTGCGCCCTTACTCACAGGGCCGGGCAGATCGCTCCGAAGATGTAGGCCGATGTGGTTCGTTGATCATGCGGCGTGGGTGCCAAACCTGATGGACGTGTCCCGCGCTTCGCCTACCGGCGCGGGATCTTGTTTCTCTGACCTACGCGCGCGTTCGCCATTGTCACTCGAACCAATGGCGTGACAAGGCTCACTCTTGGAACCAGATTTCTATCGCTATGCCTTGCGGGAGGGGTGCTAACTTTTTCCAGTTCGGCGGCATCGCCGCCTTTTTAAACGCCTCCAGCGATTGCCGTGTCTTGAGCATGGTGGCGAGGTCGCGCTGAAAGCTTCACATAGCCCGGCTTTCTCAACTCGCGACTGACCGTCGTGTGATCCAGAGACACCTTGAACTCGTCGTCGATCCATCGAACCAGATCGACCAGCCGCCAGCGGACGATCCCGTGGACCGCCACATCCGGGCTGCTATCCACGATCGCCGTCAAGGCCTTGCGTTGCGCGTCGTCAAGCTTGGACTTGTTCTCTGGTGCTTGTCCCATCAAGCAGGCCATCGGGACCGCGCGCGTTGAAGCGGATCGCCGAAGGCGCGCACGATTTGCAGGCCAACCGGGCCGAGCCGGGCCGCCTCACTCCGGCTGCCTCCGTCATAAATCCCTCCCAGAGCCAACAGCCGCCGACTCTGGTTGACGCTCTTCGACATCCGCGCCAAATGCCGCAAACTCGCC
>JBCKXH010000140.1:0-5793 GCA_038921555.1 Paracoccaceae bacterium | reverse complement strand
ACGCGTCGTCATGCGCCGCGAACGGCGGATAGCACCCCACGAGAGCCGCCCTCCCCGAACTGCATGCCCCCGAGGGCTTCGGCCACAGCAATGCCCGGCGCCGCCGCTCATCACGCGCAGCACAACGGCCCCAAAGCCACAAAACGGCACAAAGGGACGCCAAAAACGGGATTCGATGAATAAGCCGGGGTAAGCTGATGGGCCCGGTGAAATGGTCCTATTTCTATCTCTATGTCATCCTCGACATCGGTCGCCGTCGCGTCGTCGGCTGGCGTATTGAGCACGCGGAAAGCGCAACCCTGTTCAAAGCACTGTTCATCGACGCCATGGGCAAGCATGCCGTGCCGCCAGACCAACTGACGCTGCATGCAGATCGTGGTGCTCCAATGAAGGCCAAGGCGACCGCACTGATGTTGGCCGATCTCGGCGTGGTCAAATCCCACAGCCGCCCACACACCTCAAATGACAACCCGTTCTCGGAGGCCCACTTCAAGACACTGAAATTTCATCCTAAATTCCCCAAATGGTTCGAAAACATAGACGAGGCCCGTGCGTTCTGCCGCCGCTTCTTCGCTTGGTATAACCAAGACCATCACCATGCGGGCATCGGCCTGATGACACCAGATCAGATCCACTTCGGGCAGGCGGACACAATCCATGCCGCCCGCCAAATCGTGCTTGATGCTGCGTTCCTAAGTAAGCCAGAACGGTTCGTCCGCCAGCGCCCAAAACCGCCACAAATCCCAACCACTGTCTGGATCAACCCGCCAAAAAAAACGGAGCCAACCCAAGCCTAAACTCAAAACCAAAATGTCTCAAAGTCGTTGACACGTTCCGCTGCTCGATCTCCTCACCCACCGCTGCCACATCTTGGAGACCGCAAACCACAGCTTCCGCTTCAAAGCCAGTTCAGCGGCTGCCAGAAAAAAGAAGGACGCATCCCATGCCTTGACCACCGCATAGCCCGCACACCACAACCATCAGGCCGGTCAGTTCTCAATGAAAAATCCGGGTCAGTTCCGGGTGGAAATCAACAGGATCGTTTCGGAAAGATCAGAACGCTTGGCTGCGCCTTAATCACTGCAGCTTGCGACGGTCAATGCGGACAAACAGATTGCCGCCCGCCCGCAGCAGCAGTCCTGCAACAAAAAGGCGATCAGCGCAGACAGGGTGGCCATGGCCACGGAATAGACGATCTGGCGGCCATCCCGGCGCGAGGTAACCAAACCGGCTTGTTCCAGATGCGACAGGTGAAACGACATCTTGGACGATCCGGCGCCCAGCTTTTCGCCCAAGACGCCCGCAGGCAGCCCTTCCGGCCCGGCCTCCACCAGCAGGCGAACGATGCGCAGGCGATGTTCCTGGCTCAGGGCATTGAACGCGGACAGAGCCTGCGGTTCCTGCACTTCTCAATATCTCCATACTTGTTGAGATGTTGAATGGGCCAGATTTGCAAGGGGCACGCTACCGCCAAGCCACAATGCTGATTGCGCCGCCGAGATGGTGAGGCCTATCGTGAGGGACGGAGGAATGCAAAATGAAGACCCAGACCCGCCGCAAGGTCCTGATCGGGGCCAGCGCCGCATTTGTGACGTGCGCGATGCCCAGCGCTGCATCTGCTCCGTTTCGGCTTGGGCTGACGCCGGTGTTTCTGGACAATGACGGCGAGGTGATCGACCGGCTGCGTGACGCCTTTGCCGGGGCGGTCGGCGGCGATATCGAACTTGTGCAGCGGCGGACCTATCAGGAGATCACGGGGCTTCTGCTGGAAGGTTCGGTCGATGCGGCATGGCTGTGCGGCTTTCCTTTGCTGCAACATAAAAGCGCCCTAGCACTGCTTGGCGTGCCGGTCTGGCGGGGGAAGCCGCTTTATCAGTCCTATCTGATCACTGCGCAGGACGATCCGGCGACCAGCCTGCAAGATCTGCGCGGCGGATTGCACGCTTTCTCGGACCCCGACAGCAACTCGGGCTACCTTGTCACCGCTTCAGATCTGGAACGGATGGGCGAGCGACCGGAAACCTTCTTTGGCCGCACCATGTTCACCTTCGGGCATCGTAATGTGGTGCGGGCGGTCAACAGCGGGCTGGCGCGGTCGGGCAGTGTTGACGGCTATGTCTGGGAAGTGCTGGCGGCCGTCGAACCCGCCCTGACCTAAGGCACCAAGGTTATTTCGCAGTCGGAGTTTCCGGGCTTTCCGCCCTTTGCGGCACGGGCCGACCGCGCGGCCTCGCCCGAGGTGATGGCGTTTGCGTGGGCGCTGCATCAGATGGATCGGACCGACACCGGACGGGCGGCCTTGGCCCTTCTGCAACTGGACAGCATTACGCCGGGCACTGTCGCGTTGTTTGACGGCATCGCGGCACGGATGCGCGATTTGCAGATGGTCCCCGGATGACGATGCGGTTCAGCCACTTGCCAATCTCGCTGCGGGTGCCGCTGATCGCGGCGGCGCTGATGGTGCTGGTAGGCGCCGTCGCCTCGCAACAGGTGCTGGCAGCCTTGGGCCGGGTGCAGGATGCACGGCTGCGCGAACTGACGCGACTGCATATCGACGGGCTGTCGGTGGCGCTTGGTCCCAACGTCCTGCGCAAAGACATCTGGGAGGTCTATGACACGCTTAACCGCGCCAGCACCGCGACTGATGGCAAGCGCATGGTGCTGACGGTGGTCGCGGACGAGGCGGGCCGCGTGCTTGCCGCAACCGATCCGCGCCGCGCGCCGGTGGACAGCGACATTGCCGCCCTGTCGGATGGGGCGCAGCGGCTTGAGGATATCTCTATCGACGGCAGCACCGGTCATATCCGCGTCGCGGCCCCGCTGGACTATCAGGGCCGGGCGGTGGGCCGTATCGTGACCGAACTGGATGTTTCAGATCTGGTGCAGGAGCGCTGGCAGGCCTCGCTTTACCTGCTGATCGGCAATGCGGCGGTCACCCTGCTTCTGGCAGTCGGGGGCTATCTTGCCATGCGCCGGATGTTGCAACCCATCGCCACCCTGTCGCGCCATATGAGCGATGCCGAGGGCGCGCCGACCCCGATCCCGCCTTCGGAACTGCCCAGGGGAGACACCGAATTTGCCCATCTCTTCCGCACCTATAACAGCATGACCGGCGCGGTTGAGGCCAAGGCCGAAGCCGAACGCCGGCTGGCGGAGCGCGAAAGGTTCGTCAGCCTCGGGCGGCTGTCGTCGTCACTGGCGCATGAGATCAACAACCCTCTGGGCGGGCTTTTGAACGCCACCGACACGATCCAGACCTATGCCGACCGCCCCGACGTGGTGCGGGCGTCAAGCGCCTTGTTGGAGCGTGGGCTGAAACACCTGCGCGACGTGGTGCGCGCCACGCTGGAGCAAAACCGGGTGGAGCGGCAGGGGATCGCGCTTGGCCCGTCCGATTTTGACGATCTGAACCTGCTGTTCGCGCCCGAAGTGAACCTGCTGGGGCAGAGTCTGGATTGGAAGGTCGAGGTTAGCCACACCGCACTGGCGCGCTTTCCGTCTGCGCCATTGCGCCAGATTGCGCTGAACCTGCTGTTGAACGCCTCTGCTGCCGCAGGTCGGGGTGGACATATCGGGTTGTCAGTCATGGAAACAGCCGAAGGTTTGCAGCTTAAGGTGCGCGACACTGGACCCGGTATGCCCGCGGCCGGTCAGGTCAGATTGCTGACCTCAGACCCGGTGCCGCCCGGGGGTGGCGTCGGGCTTCGTCTGGTGCGCGATCTGATCATGGGCCTTGGGGGGCAGGTGCTATTGGCCCGGATCGAAGCCCAGACCGTGATCACCGTGAACCTTCCCGCGAAGGAGGCATGATGTTCAAAGGCCGCCGGATCGCGCTTGTCGAAGACAATGACATCATGGGCAGCTCCATCGTTCAGCGGTTGGAGCTGGAGGGGGCAGAGGTGCTGTGGCTCAGGCTGATGGTGCGGGCCTTGGGCGCGCTGCGCACACCGCGCGCGCCGATTGATGCGGTGATCTGCGACATTCATCTTCCCGATGGCAGCGGCGAGACGCTGTTCAAAACCCTGTGCCAGACCAACACCCCGCCGCCGTTTCTGTTCATCACCGGCCATGGCGGCATCGAGCAGGCGGTGCGGCTGTTGCAGGCGGGCGCGCAGGATTATGTGACCAAGCCCTTTGATATGCCGCAGTTTCTGGAGCGGCTTCGCCTGCTTATGCGGCCCCGAGTGGCGGTGGACTTGGCCGCCCTGATGGGCGTGTCAGAGGCCGCCCGCAATCTGGAGGCTTTGGCGGCCAAGGCCGCTGCGGGTGATGATCCGGTTCTGATCCGAGGCGGCATCGGCACCGGCAAGGCCCTGCTGGCCCGCCGCATCCATGACACCTCGGATCGGCGCTCTGCCCCGTTCGTCAGCGTGGACCTTGCCCGATCCGAGACGCCAGATGGCGACTTGTTCGGTTTCGGCGGGGCTGCGGAAACCGTTGGCGACGGCACGCTGTTCGTGAATGCCATCGAGCGGCTGTCCTCTGCTGCACAGGATCACTTCGTTGGCTGGCTCGACTCGTCCCCGACCTGTCGCATCATCTCCGCCTGCGGCCCGCAGATCGAAGAGGTGGTGGCCAAGGGCGGGTTTCGCCGCGATCTTTACTACCGGTTGGACCGGATGGAACTGCCAATCCCGCCTTTGCGCGAGCGGCCCGAGGATGCGGTCTGGCTTTTGAACCAGCTTTTTGCCCGACTGAATGCGCGCTGTCCGACGCCGCTGAAAGGCATCTCGGCACTGGCAGAGCAGGCAGTTGCCGGGCATGACTGGCCGGGCAATGGCCGCGAATTGCGCGCGCGCCTGCAACGCGGGTTGCAGGCGGCGCAGGGCGACTGGCTGTTCCCGGTGCATCTGTTCCCGGAGCGACAGGCCAGTGGGGACGACCAATTGATGTCGTTGTCCGAGACCCGCGACGCCGCCGAACGCGCGCAGATTCTGGCAGCACTTGAACGCTGCGGCGGACGTGTGGTTGAGGCCGCAAAGCAGCTCAAAGTCTCGCGCACCACGCTTTGGGAGAAGATGCAGAAGCTGGGCCTTTGACCGAGCCCTGATGTTCGGATTTCCGAACGTCTGAAAATCAAGCGCTATTTGAACGACTTGCCGCAATGCGGCATTTGCATTGTCGGCGTCGATCGGACGCAAGCACCCTGATACCCTTGAGGAAAGAAGACCAAAAGGGAGGACGAAATCCATGAAATGCGAAAAGTTGGTCGAGGTTGGTCGACGCCAGTTCCTGCGTGGTAGCATCATGTCGGTTGCCGGAGCCGCCGCTGCCGTGGTGATCGCTCCGGCAGCCGCGCAAGCCCAGGCTCAAACCGCGCTGGCGCGGGTCAGCTATCCGTCAAACATGATCGGCAAGCTGGCCGATCTGAAGGTGAATGAGCCGGTCGATATTACCTATCCCGACGAAAACAGCCCCGGCATCTTGGTCAAGCTCGGCACCAAGGTCGAAGGCGGCGCTGGCCCCGATGGCGACGTGGTCGCCTTTTCGGTGCTTTGCCCGCACAAGGGCTTTCCGCTCAGCTACAGCGCCGCCGACAAAACGCTGAACTGCCCCGGCCATTTTTCGCGGTTTGATTGCGAAGCCGGCGGGCAGCAGATCTGGGGCCACGCCACGCAGAACCTGCCGCAGTTCGAACTGCGCATCGATGATGCGGGCGACATCTATGCCGAGGGCACCGATGAGCTGATCTACGGTCGTCTGTCCAACGTTTTGCAAAGCTGAGGGAGAGAACAAATGGCATATAAACGCCACATCGACCGTCTGCCGATCATTCCCGCAGACGCCAAGGAA
>JBCKXH010000139.1:0-5823 GCA_038921555.1 Paracoccaceae bacterium | reverse complement strand
TGGCCCCGTGAAACCTGTGCCTCCCCACTGCCTCCAACCTTTGAAAGCCCGATCATGATCGACAAACCGACCCTTCCCTTCGGCGTGGCGCAAGCCTTCCGCGACCATGGCCTGACCGCCGCCATCACCGCACTGATCGGCGGCAGCCTCGCCATCGCCGCCGCCGTCACGCGCCGCGCCGTCACCAACGAGGCCATGCTGGCGCGTCTCGACCGCGAACTGACCGCCGAGCGCGACCGTATCGACAAGCAGCGCGCCGAGGATCGAAAGGCTGACGCCGACCGGCTGGAGCGCACCCCGACCGACATCCGCGCCATGCGCGACCTGATGTTCATAGCCTTCCAGCGCGGCCGAACCGACTGATCCACCACGACCTTTGCAGGTCCACCCCAGCCCGCCCGCCCGGCGGGTTTTTTCATGCCCGCAGCCGGGCAGAAGGAGCGATCCGATGACCACAGACCAGACCGAAGCCATCCGCCTGATCCAGAGCGGCTTGGACAGGCTCGGCCACACCCCGGGTGCCATCGACGGCCAATGGGGCCTGCGAACCGCCAGCGCCCTGAAATCTCTGCTGACGGCGAACGGTCGCGCAGCATCGCTGGCATCGCCGGGGCCCCTTACCGTGGATCACCGAGGCCAAAACCGCGCTGGGCCGGAATGAGGCCCGCGACCGATCCTGGCTGATGGACTGGCTGAAGCGCGACGGCCGCAGCTTGGGCGATCCGGGCAAAAACCCGTGGTGCGGTGATTTCGTCGAGACCTGCATCCGCATCGCCCTGCCCGACGAACCCCTGCTTGGCGCGCTGGGCATCAATCCCTACTGGGCGCGTAACTGGCTGCTGTTCGGCCAAGCGGTGCAGCCGATCACCGGCGCGGTTCTGATCTTCGCCCGCGGCTCCGGCGGCCATGTCGGCTTCGCCCTCGGCCAAGACGGCACGCATTTCTACCTGCTGGGCGGCAACCAGTCCGACGCCGTCACCGTGGCCCTTCCGCCAAGTCCCGCCTGCTCGGCGCGCGCTGGCCCGCAACCTGGCCGCCGCGCTTACAGCGTCTGCCGACCATGAAGCCGGGCGAATTCCTCACCACCACCAATGAAATCTGAACCGGAGACCATCATGCTGAAACCTGCAATCCTCGCCCTGATCCGCCAAATCCTGATCGTCGCGGGCACCGCGCTGGTCGCCAAGGGCTATGTCCAAGCCTCCGATATCGAACCCATGATCGGCGCGCTGCTGACCATCGGTTCGCTGGTGTGGTCGGTGGCCGACAAGCGAGGGCGGTGAAACTCCGAACGGGAACCACCATGAGACCTCACCAAGGCTCGGTTTTCACGTTACAAGTATGCGGTGAATGGAACATCTATTCACCGCGCTTTCTGCGGGGATTTCTTCCAGGCATGAAGTTTGATGTCAGAATACGGTCTGATCCTGCCATCAAGACAGTTTGATTGCAGAACTCTGACAGCAACTGCTCTCGCTGCCAGAATGGACATCCATTCTGCCGCCCAGAACCTGCTGAGCGCCATTTGCGCATGCATAACACTTTGTGAACCGGATTCGATTAGGTGTTTGATCCCGGAGTTTGATGGTGCAATCTTTTCCTCGAAATGGAAGGAGGCACTATGGGACAGATTCTTCACGGCAGCGCCAAAACGACGTATGTGGGTTGACGTAGCGTTGATGTGCCTGTCGCGCGCCGCATTTATAATAGATCGCTGGGAACAGAATTCTCCAGTATCGTGGACTCATCGTGCCGCGACCAACTCCCGAAGCCGAATGAACCGGCGATCACGCGTTGCTTCCGGCCGCACCTCAGCCATCAGGTCCAGAACCTGCCCCAGATCAAATGGAACACCGGCAGGGTCGTCGGGGATAATAGCGTCCATCAATGTCAGCGTCTCCATCGGGAACTTGGCCGTGACGGGTGTATCGTCGGCACCGCCGACGCTTTTATAGAAGCGGTACAACCAGTGGTGTCCTTGATGGATCTGCCGCAGGAAAGGGCGCACCGCATCAAAGACGACCGGAAAATGGTCGCCGCTGTCCTCCAAAAGCGAAACGAATGCAGCTGATGTGACCTCGATCTGATATTGTGCCTCTCGCGGCCAAGCATTTTTGATGAACGGGGCCACGGCCTTTTCCCAAGCACCATTGCCACTTCGGCCCACCTGTCCGAGGAAATGGATGACGTTGACCCGCCCGGCAGTCGTGAACCTCCTGATGCAAGCGATGGCTTCGTCATACGAGGTGTAGCGGTCGTCTTCATGATGCCAGATGCATGTTTGCGCGACCCAGTCATGGGCACGCTCCAAATCTGATGAATCCCAACTCCATCCGTAAATCCTGGGGAAAATCGACAAAAACTGACTCTTCACCTCAGCGTAGAGTTCGGGCCGGGGGATTTTCTGTGAGTGAAGCAAGCCGTTCCAAGCAGGTTCTGCAGCCTGGTGATCGGCGGCAAATAGCGGCAATAGGCGTGCCTTAGTCCACTCGGAGGCGATGTAACTGAGCCAAGGCAACCTGATCGCAAGGCAGGATACCGCGTGATCGGACCCTTCGCCGGGCGACGCGAGCAGCCTGTCGAACCTTGTAGAAAATGCCTCTGGCAACCCGGTGTCCTTGGGCAGCTTTCTGGCGTTAAGAATTGACGCCAAAGCTTCAGTCGCTTTACCGACCAACGCATTGATCGCATGAGCATATGTCCGCCGAGACCGGGTGACCCGATGCCCGCCTTCAAACGTATCGCCGAGACCGCTTTCGGTGACTGACCCGCCGCCGCTAAACAAGCGGTCCAACAGATCATCTAGAAGTGACAGCGCATAGGGTTCATCTTGCTGCGCGACTGCCGGAAGCTTGTCCCGGATCCAATCCCCGACCGAGTGATGGATGTTCTGCAGAACCTCCGCCGGTAACTGTCGCAGACGGTCGTGGAACATGCGGGTGGCCTGTTCGGGCGCCGTGTCAGGCCAGTCATGTATCAGCGTTCGCCACAGCTCCGCTGGAAACTCACACCTTTGGGCTGCCAGTTCGAGGGCGTTGATGGCTCGCGTCGGGTGATCAGCAACCAGCCCCTTGAACGGTCGATCCTCGGTGAACTTTTCCCAAGGCCGACCAAGTTGCGCCATCACAGTCGCGACGATGTCGGTATCAGCAACGCCCAACAGGATCCCTGGATCAGGGTTGGTTACGACCCAGCCAGATTTACCGCGTGACGTGGCGCTGGCAGCTCTTTTTGCCCACTTGTCATCCCAGTCGGGAATGACCACTTTCTGTATCGCCAAGGCCGCTGCTGCATCATCTGAGATTGAGCACCCGGCTTGGACCAGCCATGTCAGCTTCCGAGAAACTTCCTGTGCCCGATGGATCGGGTGCTCCTCATCGCTTTCGTGCTCATACTTGTCGGGGCCTGCCAACAGCCGCGTCTCTATCGCCAGCCGTTCATCCGCGCTGAAATTTGCCCACCGGTCCCTGAGCAAAAAAAGCAACTCTTGCCGGTTGTTCGGATGCCAGAAAGCATCTTGATCAAGATCCAAGAGCAAGGCTGCGGCCTGAGAAGCGGAAAAAACCTGAGGTTTGTTCCACAGGAACAGACGAAATTTATCGAATACGATGGTCTCCGGCTTTGGCCAAAGGGTTGCTGTTGCTGCAACTTGAGCGGGATGCAGGACGACCATCCGCTCGAGGATTTCAAGGAACCAACGGATGAATCGATCCGAGCGGTAGATGTGGTCATCGCCGTCTTCTTCGACGTCCCGGTAAAGGGGCGGAACCTGAAACCAGCGATTGCCAATCTCATTCAGGAAATCAATGGCCCGCAGCAGGTTGCAGTTCAGTATGCTGAATACGCTGGGAAGGGCATCATCTGGGACCGCTGGCTTCTCCTCCCGGTCCGTCCGAAACTTCACGGTCGGGCACAGGATATCGCCTATAGCAAGATCAGCCCATGGCCCCAAGGGTGGGCACGCCCGGCGAAGACCATACGGCTGTTCCAGTTGAATGAACGGCTCTGTGCTTTTGGCGAAGTCCCGCAGGGTTTGGGGCGTCCAACCTTGCCGGGCAATTCTCCGGCGCGTGCGGTACCACTCCATATCACCGGGCCCCAAATTGCCTCTACCTTGAGAGTCCAGGATCAGATTCCAAACGTCACGGCCAAGCTTGGGTATACCCGGTGCGTCATCAATCTGGTTCGTCACCATCTCAGCCAGACGAGGATGCAAACCTGACTGACGCGCGGCCCACCACGCAACCACGGGGTCTTCAACCTGAAAGCAGATCCAGCGAGATAGATGATCAAGACGGGGCGGAACGTCCTCATAGCCCCGCACAACCCTGCCTCCGAGGCGAATCTGGTCGGTTTGGACATTGTCGCCATACCGCCAAATGAGGAGATCATCAGGACCGCCCCCGGCTTTGCGCACCTCGCCCGTCACCCGAGGTGGGTCATCGTCAAGCCCATAGGTGGCGAGAGGGTCAAATGTTTCCCTTGCCTCACCCGGTTCCTCAAACGCATCTCCTGTCCGGCATGAGCGATCAAAGACGCAAAGCCATTCCGCAGGTGGTGAGGGTTTTGCATCTGCAAATTCTTTGGCGCCCAGATTGTTGCGGACAACATGGGCAACCTGGCCGCGTTCGTGGGCCTCCAGCGCCCTTGGTCCACGCCGCGCCATGTCGATCACTTGTGCACGCCAGGCAACCGGGCTCTCGGCGCGAACCGCCCAAGCTTCAAGGCTTTCCCACAGAGCGGCGTGATCATCGCCGCCGCCATATGCGATCGGCGTGACGCCACGGTCGCGCCATTTCGCCTCGACCATATCGGGCCCGCCCTGATCGAACGCAAATAGCTTGCCCGGTTCCAAAGCGTCTGCGCTGTTCAACCCTTGGAGCAGATACTTCATTGGCGGATCATTGGCGGTATACCCAAGCAACACCACAGTGTAACGCTCCAGCAGCAGCCGCATGAAATTGGTCGCCCATCCATCCGCAAGATAGGCCCTGCCGAAATCGGAGCTGCTCAAGACGTAGTTGTGTGGGCCGTCCAATGAGGTGTTCAACCGTCCATGCAGGTAGGTAATCCCCGAGATCGGCTGATCATGCCGCAGGTCCGGGAAGGTTGGGGGAACGTGTGTTTTCACGGCGCCCATCACGCCAGGGACTTCGAACAATAGGTCGAAGTTGGTCGTCACGATCTGGGGCGTGCCGGTCTGATCCGCAGACAGCCGCGCTATCGTGCGATGCCAACGCGATGGACCGACCATCGTTACCGGAACGGCAAGGAGCTCCGCGACGATCTTTCCGACTTCGTCCCGTCCATAGCTTTGCTGCAGCATGTTGAAGATCAGATCAAACGAGGGTTTAGCCTCATCGGGGATTTCATGCTGTCCGGGTGGAGTGGGGCGCCAAAAGGAAAACGCCTGCTGCGCGTCAGCGTCCGCCGGTACCTTCAATTTGAGTAAAACCTCTTCAGTAAGGTCTTTGAAGCTCGGCATGCGGCACGGCATGGATACGCCAGCGCCACAAAGAAACACGACCTGCCCGTCGTCTCTGGCCGCCAGCAACCGGTCTGGAATATTGGGTCCGTCAGAAAGAAATCGCAATGTTCCAATGCTCCAAATATTGGCCGACCAACAGCCCCAAGCCAAGGCTACCTGTCGCGTCCCGTGTGATTGGTTGGGCGTTTGACGAACAGGTGCGGGTGGGACTTGTGCCAGTCCTTCATGGCCTACCAAGCCACCAAAAAAGTCAAAAAAATCAAAGACAAAGTGTCCCACGTTTGAAGCGTGGGACACTCTTTGATTTCTGGAGGCCATGTTGGCGCGCAATCCCG
>JBCKXH010000138.1:0-5909 GCA_038921555.1 Paracoccaceae bacterium | reverse complement strand
ACCGTCACGGCATCTGCAATCCCGAAAGACCAACTCCGCCCCCGCCACCCCGAAGTGGCAATCCCGCGCACCGAGGTTTCGGCAGCAATCCGCAGCGGCCCCGCACCGGGGGCGGCAATGGCACAGCTCAGGCTTTGTCCCGGCCCCAGATGCAGCGCGATGTCGCCGCCGTTGTTGACATAGGCGCGGGTGATGCCAGGCCCCACCAAGGCCGCCAGCACCTCATCCGCCACCGCCCCGGCCACAGCGGCCATCGGCGTGATGAAGGCCGGGCGGAACGGGGCCACGGCGGCACTCATCCTGCGGGCAATGATCCCCTTGGCTGCGCCATGCTCCGAGCGCAGCAGCGCCAGTTCCCCGACCAGTTCGTCCAGCACCGTCTGGAACCGCGCCAGTGCCAGCACCTCCCCCGACGCCACGGCATCCGGCGCGCCCCAGGCCTGACAGATCAGGTCAATCGGCCCGTGTTGCAGATGCAGGCGGCCGTCAGGCAGGCGGGCGGCAACAGGCCCGCTCATGACCCGTCACCCGGCCAGGGTTCCAGCCGCGCGGCGGTGGAATATTCGCCGCCCTCTGCCATGATGTCCGCCAGGCTGCGGATCGCCGCCTCATGCCCGCCCATCGCCAGATATTCGGCCCGCGGCAGGGTGAATTCAAGCGGAGCCACCAGCGCCGGAGTGGGCACATATCCAAAAGCACCCGGCGGCAGGCGGGTCACGTCCACCATGAAGGTGATGCCACCCCCCGGCCAGACATAGCACTCCGCCCCGCCCGAGGTCAGCCGTGTCGCACCCGCCTGAACCGAGCGCGTCAGACGCACTGGGTTGCGCGTCACTCCGGCGCGCAGCGAGCCCCCGGCGCCCGCCATGAACAGCACGGTGCACAAAGATGGCTCGCAGTTCTCGTCGATCAGCCCGACCGTGGCCAGCAGCGCCTCGGGCAGAGCGCGCGGTCGCGGGACCAGCGCCTCGTCCAGCACATAAAAGCCGTAGTCCTCGCCGGTGGTGGAGACCATCAGCAGCGTCAACCCCTCCCGCGCGCCTTTCTTGGGGTTCCACTCGCCGAGGATCTCCAACGGATCGCTCAGCCTTGTGCCACCCCAGCCGAGGCCGGGCTCAGCGACCCGGAAATAGCGGCCAGGGGTGGAGCGGTGGCCCTTGATCCGTATCCCGGTCGGCGGCCAGCCGATGACCTTGCCGGCCTGATGCTCGCTGACCACCCCGGTGATGTGATCATCGACCACCACAACCTCATCGACCAGCCCCTGCCATTGGCTGGCGAACATCCCGATGGTGGCCGAGCCGCAGCCCACGCGCATCCGGCGCTCCGGCTTGCCATCGACAATCGGCGGCTGGCCCGCCTGCACAGTGACGACTGAGCCACCGTCGATCGCCAGAACCACCGCCTCGCCAGCGCAGAGTGCGAGCATCGCCGCACAGGTCACCCGCCCTTCGGCCTTGGCACCCCCGGTCAGGTGATGCACCCCGCCCAAGGACAGCATCTGGCTGCCGTATTCGGCAGTGGTGACATGGCCCACCGCTTCGCCCGCCACCCGGATCACCGCACCTTCGGGGCCGAGAAAACGATCGGTGTCGATCTTCACCTTGACGCCGCAGTAGGAAAAGATCGCCTCGGTCACCACGGTGACCATGTCCGCACCATCGACCACCGACGAGATGATGAAGGGTGCGGGCTTGTAGTCGGGATAGGTGGTGCCCGATCCGATGCCGGTGACAATCGTATCGGCAGGCATCGCATCGCCAACCCAGTCGCGCAGCGCGAAAGGCACGATGCGCTGGCCACCGTCCAGAGCGCGGCTCAGCATGACCACCGGATCGGTGCGGACGATCCGGCCACCGGCGTTGGCATAGCGGTCGCAGGCCCCGGTTTGCCCCGGCGCAATGTAGCACAGCACCGGGCAAGCATCGCAGCGGATCTTTTCGGGGTTGCCACTCATCGGCGGCAGCCTGCGGCATTGACGACAGAGCGGGGGTTTTCCACCCCCGCACCCCCGGAGGATATTTTTGGACAGAAAAACCTATGCAGGACGATCATGGCGCGCCCTTCAGCGCCGCCAGAACCTGCTGCGGCAGCGCCGCCAGAACCCGGTGCGGCAGCGCGGGGACGCGGGTGATCTCGGCCCCGGTCGCATGGCGGATCGCGTTCAGGATCGCAGGCGCGGTGGGAATCAGAACATGCTCGCCAAGGCCCTTGGCACCATAAGGGCCTTCGGGATCGGGGACCTCGATCAGCAGGCTTTCGACCGGGGGCACATCGCCGAAAGTGGGGATCAGGTAATCATGCAGGTTTTCGGTGCGGCCGGGCAGGTATTCCTCCATCAGGGCCATGCCGATGCCCTGGGCGATGCCCCCTTCGATCTGGCCCTCAGCCAGGGTCGGGTTGATCGCCCGGCCCAGATCATGGGCGGCGGTGAACTTGAGCAGGCGAACGGTTCCGAGGGCGGTGTCAACCTCCAGCTCCACCATCTGCGCGCCGTAGCCATAAAGCGCGTAGGGCTTGCCTTGCCCGTCCGCATCGAGGCCGGTGGTCGGCGGGTCGTAGGTTTCCTCGGCTGAAAGCGCATAGCCGCGGGCATCGGGAGGCAGGGCCGCGAGGTCGAGATGGCGCAGGATCGCCGCATCGCGAATGGTGAGCACCGTGCCGTCGAGCGCGAGGGTTGCGCCCTCCCCGGCATTGGCCAGCCGCAGGATCATCCTGCGCAGGGCAGCACCCGCCGCCTGTGCCGCGCGCCCGCTGACATAGGTCTGGCGGCTGGCCGAAGTCTTGCCTGCATCCGGGGTCAGCGTCGTATCGGGGCCGATCAGGCGAAATTCCGTCACCGGCAGGCCGAGCGCCTCGGCGGCGATCTGCGGGATCACCGTGTTGGAGCCCTGTCCGATATCGGTAGCACCTTGATGCAAGACCACCTCGCCGCGCGGGGTGATTCCGATGCGGATGGTGGACGGGTTGGGCAGGCCGGTGTTGCCGCAGCCATACCAGCAAGACGCCACGCCGACGCCGCGCCGCAGATGCCGGTCGTGGCTGGCCTCCCGCAGCGCGCGGGCCCAGTGCGGGCGCAGCGCCTCCAGACAGGGGCCAATTCCAGTGGCCTGCAGCACCTGCCCGGTGGCCGAAGCATCGCCATCACGGAACGCGTTCAGGATGCGAAACTCCAACCGGTCGATGCCGGCCTTGTCGGCCAGCAGATCATAGAGGGTTTCCTGCCAGAGCGCGCCCTGCGGCACGCCAAAGCCGCGAAACGCGCCGGAGACCGGGCCATGGGTGTGGACAGCCCTTGCCTTCGCGATGATGTTCGGCGTGCGGTAGGGGCCGCTGACATGGACCGGAACCCGGATGGCCACGGTTGGCCCAAAGCTGGAATAGGCGCCAGTGTTGAAACGGCCCTCGAACTCCATCCCGGTGATCCGCCCCTGGGCATCGCAGCCGATCCGGCCCTGCATCTCGGCCGGGTGGCGCTTGGTGGTGGAGGTCATGCTTTCCTGGCGGGAATAGACCATCCGGCTGGGCCGACCGGTCTTCAGCGTCACCAGGCCGAGCAGCGGTTGCAGGCTGACATCAAGTTTGGAGCCGAACCCGCCGCCGACCGCCGAGGCGATGATGCGCACGCGGGCCAGCGGCAGGCCGAGGATCGCGGCAGTATCGTCGCGGTCCATCGCCGGGGCCTGGGTGCAGGCGCGGATGACAAGGGTGTCAGCATCCATCCATGCCGCACCTGCCTCGGGCTCGATATAGGCGTGCTCAACAAAGCCGGTCTGCATGGTGCCTGCGACGACATGGGCTGAGGACGCCAGTGCGCCAGCGGCATCGCCCTTGCGCACCCGGCCTTCGACCAAGAGGTTGCCGGGGCGGTTGGCGTGGATGAGCGGGGCACCTGCGGCCTCGGCCTGCTCGGGCGTGGTCAGGGCGGGCAGTTGCGTCCAGCGGATCGGGAAGCTGGCGATGTCGGGCGTCGCATCCGGCTCGAACGCCACCAAGGCCACACATTCCCCGCGAAACCGGGCGGGAGAGCTGGCGATTGCCGGTTGGTCGGCAAAGGCCGGGATCGCCGAAAATGCGTTGCGGCCGGGGATGTCAGCCGCGGTGAAGATCGCAACAACGCCGGGGGTGCTGGCGAATTCCGCCATCTCGCCGATGGAAAATGCCGCATGGGCGTGGGGCGAGCGGATCGCCATGATCACCAAAGCACCCGCCGGGGCCTCATCCGCGCCGAAACTGTCGCCCGCAACCTTGGCCGCGCCATCAAGCCGGGCAAGGCGCTGGCCGATTGCCGAGCCGTCATGGGCAAGCGCGTCGCCCTGCCCCGCCTCGCCCTGCCCCCCATCGCCCTGCCCCGCATCGCAGACGGCGGCAATGATCTTTCTGTAGCCGGTGCAGCGGCAGAGCACGCCAGCCAGCGCGGTCTCAACCTCATGCGGGCTTGGGGTCGCGCTGCGGGCCAGCAGCTCTGCCGCCGCCATCAACATGCCCGGCGTGCAGATGCCGCATTGCGCCGCCCCATGGCGCAGGAAGGCGGCGCGCAGGCGGGTGAGGGTCGGGGTCTGCGCCTCTACCGTCTCGACCCGCCGCCCCTCGGCCTGTGCGGCGGCGGTCAGGCAGGCGCAGACCGAGGCCCCGTCGATCAGCACCGTGCAGGCCCCGCAATCGCCCGCATCGCAGCCGACCTTGGTGCCTTTGAGGCCCAGCCTTTCGCGCAGCGTCTCGCTCAGCCGTTCGGTGGCGGGGGCGTCACAGGCGACCGGCTGGCCGTTGAGGGTGAAGGCGATCATGCGGCAGCTTCCGCGAAAGCGCGGGCAACAAGTTCGGTTGCTGCCGTGATGCGGTAATCGGCCGAGGCGCGCATATCGTCGATCGGGGCCAGAGCAGCGGCGACATCCTCCCTGCGGACCACCTGCGCGATCTGGCGCAGCGGCACGCCTGCCATGGCGGCCTCGACTTGGGTCAGTCTTCGCGCGGTGCCGGAGCAGGACCCCACCGCGATGGCCACCTCGCGCAGCCTGTCACCATCGAGGACCACCCGCACGGCCACCATCACGATCGAGATCACCAGATGGGTCCGCGCGCCAAGCTTCACAAAGGCCGATCGGCCGGACAGCGCCGCCTGTGGGATGATCACTGCGCTCAGAACCTCGGATGGCTGCAATGCGGTGCGCCGGGGGCCGATCAGGAACGCGCTCAGCGCCATGCGCCGGGTGCCCTTTGCACCGACCAGCTCCACCTCGGCATCAAGGGCCAAGAGCGGCGGCACCCCGTCAGCCGCAGGCGAGGCATTGCACAGATTGCCACCTATGGTGCCGGTATTCTGGATCTGCCGCCCGCCGACCTGCCGGGCCGCCTGTTGCAGGGCACGCAGCGACTGCGGCAGGATCGCTTGGGAAATATCGGTCCAGGTGCTGGCCGCGCCGATCAGCAGATCGGGGTCGCCGCCAATGACCCGCAGCCCGGCGACAGAGGTCAGATCCAGCACCGGCCCGATCAGCCTGCTGCCGGCGCCCGGATAAAGATCGGTCCCCCCGGCCAAAATCCGCCAGCCCCCAAGCGCCAAATGCGCCACGGTTTCGCTCAGCGTCTCAGCTCGAAGGTAGTCACGCACGGCCGATCCTGAATTTGTTTGCGATCCTGAATTTGTTTGCATGGCAACAGTGTGAGGCCCGCCCCCCGATCTGTCAACTGCCTTGCGCGGCGGGGGACTGAAGGCTATCCTGAAAGCAGCATGGACACCCAAGAACCCTACAGCCTCGCCCCCTACAGCCTCGATGATCAGATCGGCTATATTCTGCGTCGGGTGACGCAGCGGCATCTCGCGATCTTTTCCAAGGCTATCGCGGAGGTGACGACCACCCAGTTTGCGGTGCTGGCCCGGCTTGCCGACCTCGGTCCCTTGTCGCAAA
>JBCKXH010000137.1:0-5978 GCA_038921555.1 Paracoccaceae bacterium | reverse complement strand
CCTCCTTTTCGGGTGGCTGGTCTTGGCGGCGGGTCATTTGATCTCTCCCATCAGGTGCGGTGATTGGTGCGGTGATTGATGGCCCGCCGCTGCCGCACCGAACTCCCGCCGCACCACCCCCCCTAAAGGGGGGTATGTGGGTGCGGTGCGGTTCGGTAGGATTTCCGCACCCGACTGTTTTAGGTGCGGTGCGGGTGCGGTGGGTGCGGTGGAATTGGTCATTCGAACACCTCGCCCGGCACGACTTCACCAGCGAGGACCACCTTGACATCCCGTCCGTCGCGCAAAGAATTGACCGTCTCGACCGCCAAAATCCCGCTCTTGATCCACGTTTTCACCGTCGATATGACCCTGCCTTTCTCGCTCTTTTCACTCATGTCCAGCCCCAGAATGTCGGCGACGATGTGGCCGACCCACTGCTTGCTCTGGGGGTTCTCACGGGGCGCTTGCTGGCAGGCCTGGACCGCTAATCTGACCTGCCGCGCGTCGGTGGCGCTGATCCCATCAAATGCGTCGGGCAGGGCATATTCCGTCGCCACGCCGACCCACTCGCCATTGCCGATCCTGATGCCCTGCATTTTGCGCCAGACCGACTTGTCGGCGGGCGGGGCGAGGTTTGCCTTGCCATCATCGACGCGGAATATTGACCTCGCCTCGGCCTCATCGATGCCGAGCCTGGCGGCTTCATCCTGACCCATCCGGTTGATCACGCGGGCCGCCCGCGCCGCCCCGATGAGCGACCCTGCCCCGCGCACAGAGTCGATATTGGCATCCTCACCGTTGCCCTTGCGGATATGATGGACCAGCCCGATGGCGCATCTGGTGGCGTCGGCCACATTGCGGACCTCCGCCATCACGGCATTGATCGCGCCGTTGTCATTTTCGTTTACGTCGTGCGCGCTGACGAATGGGTCGATAAAAACCGCGCCGATATTGCGCTCGGGGATTTTGGTGATGAGGTGTTGGATCAGTGCTGTGTTGGGTATGGTTCCATTGCGGGTTTGGGTTGCGAACTTCAGGCGAAACTCTCGGCCTGCGTCCAGGAACAGCCGCCCCCGGACATCGTCCGGCGCGATCTGGTAAAACCTCATGGCTGCCAGAACGCGGCGCCGCATTTCTTCCATCGGATCTTCGAGGTTGATGATCCAGACGCAGCATTGCTCGTGAACGACCTCGCCCAAGAGTGGTCGTCCGGTGCATATAGCCAGCGCCTCGACGATTTGGCGGGAGGTTTTGCCGATGCCCCCCGCCGATGCCAGAACGCTGACGAACTGGCGCAGATAGTGCTGCCCGTAGACCCATTGGCGTGGCGGAAGTGCTGCCTCGTCAAACATGTCGTAGGGCGATGGCCATTCGACATCGATATGGGTTGGTTCAACGTCTCCAGCATAGGCATCATCCGGCGGTGTCGGCCTGTCGTCCAACCCGATGTTTCTATCGAAACGCACCATATTTGTGTGCGCGCTGATCGGCTCCAACCCCGGCCATGGATCATCGCTCAATTTCATGTCCCAGCTCCACCACATCATCGCCCATGGTCTGGTCCTGGAAGTCACCGACGATGCGTTTCATGGTGGCGATCTGTTTTTCGGTCGGGACAAATGCCCCGCGTTTCATTCGCCCGGCGCTGCTGATGCAGAACTTGCGTTCCCATTCGTTGATGCCCCCTGCGCGCGTGATGATGGGCATGTAGATCACGAGGCGGTCGACCTCGCCATGGGTGGTCATCATGGTGCCACCTTGGCAATGAATGCTTGCTTGTCTGCCGGTGTCAGGCCTTGCCATAGGGTGAGGATCAGCCGCTTGCGGGCCCCTGGCCCCAAGGCGCGCTGGCCGAGGTGCTTCATTCCGGCGTAGGTGTATTCCTGCAATTCGTGCTGCGGCGCGGTTTCGGCCCACCATTGAGCATCGCCTCGCAGGGTGCAGAATACGTTGACCTCCGGCCCATCACCCCCCATGTCCTCCAGCGCGGCGACCATGATCTGGGCGGCGTCCTGCGGGTGGCATTCTGCGATGGCGTAGCACAGCGCCTCAGCCCATGCATTGCGCAGCCGGGCCGCGACGGCCGCTGCATCAAAGACCGCATCGGCGGTTTGGATGGCCCCATCCATCACACCCGCCCCCGATGCCAGATTTGCTCAACTCTCTTGATCGGCACATTGAACTGCGCGGCTATCTCTGCCCGCCCGGCGACGCTGATGATGGGGAGGGCCATCAGCGGCCCTCCCGATGCGCTGTCTCAGCGGAGCCTACGGCCTGCGGTGTTGGGGTTATTGCGTCTGGAAAGGGATCGCTGACGTAGATCGCCAGCAGCGGCGTGCCGTCGGCGTGGTTGCCCGCGTCTTCGATCTGGTAGTTGCGGTGTGCCTCGAAGACCTCGGTCAGTTCCCAGCGGCGGTAGAGGCCGGGAATGCGCTTCAGGTCTGCGGGCGAAAGGTCGGCAATGCTGTTCATGCGTGTCGGCTTTCGGTTGGAGTGGGACGCGCGGTGGCGTCTGAATGGGAAAAGCCACCGCTCTGCCCGGATCGGGACATCGGGTCAGACGATTTTTTCGAAGGCCTCGCGAAGGCGCTTGGTGGCGCGCTGATAGCGCTTGCGGGCCGCCGCTTCGGACAGGCCAAGTTCGATGGCGATTTCGGCCTGGGAGAAGCCTTCGACGGCCACGCGGATCACAAGGGTTGAATCCGCACCGATCAGCAGCCGCAGATCGCGAAGCAGCTGCGCGTGGCTCAGCGCCGGGTCGCAGGAACCATGATCGGCAGCGACCTCGTCAGGCTCGGTCTCGCTGCGAAGGCTCTGGCGGCTTGCCTCCCGCTGATGGGCACGCAGGATGTCACGTTCGACATTCCGCAGGACGGTGGCCGCGATCCGGTTGACCCGCTGCAGGTCGAGACCGCGAACCGCCTCGGTGGTCCTGCCAAGGATGTCGGATGCGACCTCGTCGGGGGTGCCGATCTTGCGCCAGATGGATCTGCGCCGAATGGCACCCGGCCCGGGCCAGAGCGCCAGCAGCATCAAGGTGAGGGCGCAATCGGCCGCGTGCCCACCCGACTGCGTAGCCTTGACCAGCGACGCGAGGATCAGGTTCTTCTGATCCGAACCGCCCCGGTCTTGGTGCAGCGCATCCATTATCGCGGCCGGATCGCGGAATCGTAAGGTCGGTTCGCTTGGCATCCCGGATCGCATCGAAGCTGCGCTGGAAACCGAGGGTTGAAGATGAATGCATGAGGTGATCACGGATCTCGTGCCACGCGAAAGACATAGGACGCCTGCCTTGCGGCCAGGCGTCCAGCGCCTTGTCGTGGCCAGGTCAGGACGTCGCGCGTCTCTGCGATTTCAGGGGTTGGTGGTCGAAACGCGCGTCAGCCCGCGGGGCCGGACGCCTGGTTCAGCGTCCCGCAGCCGCGGCAGGTGGCCTGCACCGGGAAGCCCACGAGATACTCGTGGCCCCGCCCAAAACGCAGGTGCATGCAGCCGTCCCGGCAGACGCCGAGCAGCTTGTCACTCTGCGTGCAGCGCCAGTCCGAGTTCGAGGTGGTGGGCTTGGGTTTTGCGCCGCTGGCCCAGATCGAATGGGCTGGTTGGCGCGAGGGGAAGGGAGTCGGCATCGGGGTGCTCCTCTGTTCGATGGAGCACCCCTATTGCATCAGGGAATCATCAACCGTCGACCGGTACAAGCATCAATGAAGCATCAATGGTGACGATTCCGCCTGAGGGGGTCTAAGCAATCAAGGCCCAAAATTTCCGACGCACGTTTCGGATATAGTTGTCCTTGATAGCTTCCCACCTAGGGCCGAAGAGCTGCCCCACCGACTTTGAACTACTGTCCCCGATCAGCTTGGAAGTTTCGACGCCGCCCCCACCACGGTGGTGGTCTTCGACAAGGAGGCGGATGCAGTTCTGCTGATGGGTGCCGTCTACAGGGAGGGGCATTTTGCCGGGAACTTTCAGAATGAGCTGGTTGCCGGGCCCTAATTCGAGCTTTACCTTTACGGCTCCCAGCGCGGCAACCAGTCCACTCCGAAATGCCGTTTCGATCTCAGTCGAATTCAAAATGCTGCCAGTACGCGGCAGATCACCGTTCCTCATTATTGGGATCACGACATGGGGACCCAAATGCTCCCAACCTATTTCCTTGCCGGTGAATACGATGCCGGGGAGAGCAGAGGCGTCCTAGCGGAACCTGCCGTCCATTTGCATGAAACGGGCCGTGTCCGAGAGCCCGCGGCAGAGGTAGCAAGGGACACTTTGATCGCCGAACTTTGCCGACCCTATCCTTATTATATCCCTGTCAGTTTGGGCCCTTGGCCGATCATCGATCAATCCCTGAAGTGCATCGACCAGGCGTTGCTCAAGCCAGCCGTGCTTTACTTGGTAGACAATTCGACTGTCTTGCGATGGCGGGTCCAGTTCCGCGTCAATCTCCTCGATCAGGACAGGTTCAGCCGAATGTCGAACCAACAGACCTGCTTGGACCAAGCGTGTCGGATTAACGCCACGCTTTTCAAGAAATTGCGCGGATACCTTGTCCTCACCCAAGTCAAACAGTTCCGCGAGAATCGGGAGTAAGGCATCTATCTCGGTGCGATCCAGATCCCGGAATGGTTGCATCACGCCCCAGTGCGATAGAAGCGTCCTGCCAAGCTGTCGCAGCTCGCCGTCCACATTTGCGCTCAAATTGCAGCGGTTCCGATCTGATATTGCGAATTCCAGGAGCTCGGCAACGTCGTGCCCTGTCCGAGTGAACCGGACCGCAAAAGCAATACGACTGACACCGAGCGCCCGTCGCAATACGCGCTTGTGTCCGATCGTCTGCTCAATGAACTGCGATATGTCATCCCTGAAGGAAACTCGCAGCTTGATGCGGCGCTCCCACTGCCCGACACGAACTTCAATCTCGATGACGGCTGCGCGTTCGATCAGAAACCCCGGCACCGCGGGCGCATCGAGCTCCAGCGATTGCAGGAATCTGGATGTATCGTAGTTCGCCCACGTCAGTGGCTTGCTCGAGATATCGTGCTTCAGGGCGACTTTCGCAAATGTCTCGGACACTGCATTGCGCACCTCTGCCGTTTGCGCGCAGACCTCAAGTCGTTGTTTGCTGGGAGTAAAAATCAGGACAACCTCGTCTTGGGGCAGGAAATAGTGAAGCCGACGACTTCCGTCCTCCGGGTGCTCGGCGACACTCGACTGTCGTCCCCCGTGCCGAACAATCGCCATCACTGATGCCGGATAGTCTTTGTTCTTGGGCAGGTCGATAACGCTAATGCCACATCGTTTTGACAGTTTCAGCTTCTTCTGGATGGCGGTGAGCAATTCGGCTTCGGGCACGTCATCACCAACAAAGTCGAAATTGTCTTCCAAAGGGACTTCCAAAGCGCTGAAGGAATGCTCGGCCTTCCTCCACTCACGCGCATTCCGGAAAGCGACACAGTCGTCAAATGCCTTCCGGTGCGTTACATGCAGCCAAATCGCCCGGCACAAGTCATCTGGCTGAGATTCCCACGTTTCAAATTCCTCATTGGATAAATGGCGTTTGAGAACTGGTGGGCACGAGTCCGGACCTTTTCCTTCTGCAAGCAGGAAAACACGCTGGCTCTCCGTCTCAACCGGTTGAAGGTCTTCCAAGGATAGCTTGGATAAGTCTGCAGCTAAAATATCCCGCAGGGTCTCCTCCTCATGGTCCTCCAAATCACTCAAAGAAGCTGAAACAACGGTGAAGTTCTCGTCTGGCTGTTGCAAGTACAACTTGAGATGTTCGGTGCTGGCGTTTTCCAGGACATAGGTCAGGGACCTGCCCATACGCTTCGACTGACGCGCCATCTCGCCTCCCGCAATGATTGTTAATTACTAAGCAAGATCAACCTACGGCGAAGAGCTTCACCTCTGCAATCGGATTTTTGAGGCTACTGACACAACAGGTGTCCCACTTGGGCACTGGGGGCGGCTTTTCACTTGTGTATGCAATTCCCAGGTCG
>JBCKXH010000136.1:0-6003 GCA_038921555.1 Paracoccaceae bacterium | reverse complement strand
GACTTAGCCGATGTCCATGGAAATTGCATGGACGCGGAGGTTGAGGTCGCCCAAGGCCGCCTGCACGGCGCGGTGCCGCTCGACGCGGCTCAAGGCGGCCAAAGCGGCGGCGCGAATGCGGATGGCGAAATGGCTTTCGCCGGAACCGTCGTCGCCGGAATGGCCGGAATGGCGCTGGCTTTCGTTGACAACGGTCAGTTCGCTGGGCTGAAAGGCGCGTGTCAAGCGGCTTTCGATCTGTTCGTGATGTTTCATTTTGTCCAAACCCCTTCTATCTGCCGGTAAAACGCCTAAACTAATGGCCCCGACTCGGAAAGACCAGTTGTCGGAAAGACCAATTGTCGGAAAGACCAGTTCATGACCAATCGCCCGCCCTTCGAGTTCGATATCCGCGTCTCATCAGACAAAGCCAAGCGCAAAACCACGCGGCGCGGCATGTCCGGGGCGTTTGAGACCTCGCAGATGGCCTGTGACTATCCGGGGTGCAAGGAAAGGGGCGCTTACCGCGCGCCGAAATCGCCGGACCTTCTGGACGAGTTTTTCTGGTTTTGTCGCGATCATGTGCGGGAATACAATCTGAAGTGGAATTTCTTTGGCGCCGCCTCGGACGAGGAATTCCAGAAGCTGCTGGAGAAGGACCGCCTTTGGGCGCGCGAAGCCAAACCGTTCAGCCGCAAGGATGACGGGCGGGCCTGGGCGCGGCTGGGGGTGGATGACCCGATGCAGCTGTTGGGCGAGAAGGGCACGCAGAGCCCGGGCAAGCCGGTGAACAACGCCACCCGCAAGCTGCCGGCGCAAGAGCGTAAGGCGGTCGAGTTTCTGGATGCGCGCGATAGTTGGACCAAGACGGAGATTCGCAAACAATACAAGAGCCTGGTCAAGGATCTTCATCCTGATATGAACGGCGGCGACCGGTCGGACGAGGAGCGCCTGCAAGAGGTGGTCTGGGCCTGGGATCAGATCAAGGACAGCCGTTATTTCAAGGAATAGTCGCGGTCAACCGGTGCGGCGGATGAAATCATATTTCAAGAGCCACATCAGCACCCGGTCAACGAACATCGGTTTGAGGTTGGTGGCTGCGGCGACTTCGGCTGCCGTGGTGCCCGACTGGGTGAGGCGGGGGGCGGTGATGCGGGCCAGCACGCTGGCAATCGCCTCGGGGCTGGCGAAGCTGCGGTTGAGGGCGGAATAGTTGCGCAGGCTCAGCACCTCGGCCAGACCCGGACGCCCGGAAAGATCGCAGGCGACAAAGCCTCCTTGCGAGGGGTCGGCAGTTTCGGACGGATAGGCCCCGAAAAGCAGCGTCGGGGATGGGGCTATGGGCAGTTGGTGGCCTTGGATGCGCTGCGAGCGGGCAAGGCCTGCGGCACGGCGCATCTCTTGTTCGGACCACAGCGCCTGAAACTGCGGGATGACGGCGGACCAGTCGTAGGTCTGGCGCACGCGGGCCAGCGCCGCCGCCGCCATGCGGGCGCGCAGGTCGGGGTTGCGGGCGAGATCGAGGATGCGGGCGGTCAGCTCGGGCATGTCAACCTCGGTCATCGCCGAGGTCGCGGCGCAATACTGGCTGTAATCGTCGATGCCGCCTTGCAGGCGCAGGCTTTCATTGGCGGTGTGCAAAGGGCCAAGGGCGCGGGTGGTGACGCGAAAGCCGACATCGGGGGTGACGCTATCTTTCAACCCGTCCCAATCGGACACCAGACAGGGCAGACCGGCGGCCATGCCTTCCAGGGGGGCAAGACCGAAGGTTTCCTGAATGTTGTCGATCATGAACAGAAAGACATCGGCGCCGGACAGGGCGGCGCTGCGATCTGCGGGACTGGCGCCGTCCAGCAGCAGAAAGCCTACATCGGGCATCAGGCGGGCCGCGCCCTTGGTGAATACATCGCGGGCATAGTTGTGACGAAAGATGCCGCAGAACACGACATGCAGCTTCTGCCCCGGTTGCAGCGTCTTTTGGGCGGCCTGCATGGCGATGTAGATCGGCAGCGGGTCGAATTTCTCATGCGGGGTCAGGCGGGCGATGGTGGCAAAGACCACATCGTCGGGGCCGCAACCAAGGCGGGCGCGCAGGTCGGCGCGGGCGGCGGGGTCGCGGGCGTGATCATCGCTATGGACGCCAAGCGGAATCACCGGCAGCATGGGCCGGGCGGGCGGGTCACAGCGGAAGCGGGCGCGGATATGGCTGTCGATCAGGTCCATCTGGGTGGCGACCGAGGTGCTGACCGCGTGAGACGTGCAGATCAGCGCGTCCCAATCCATCACCGGGGCCATGCGCAGGTCGAAAATGCCCTGCATGATGGCCATGGTCGAGGTGGTATGGGTGATACCGGAAATCGTCCAGGCGGCGGAGCCCATGCCGGCGCGGCGCCACGCTTCGGAGGCGAAGTTGGCGGCGGGGTAGTAAAGCTGGGTCAGGGGTGCGATGCGGGCGGGGCGGACCAGTCCGACCGTGCGCAGCGGGATGTTCGGGCGCAGGGCTGCGGCCAGGGCTGCGACCTCGCTCGCCTCATCGGTGGATTTGGCGAGGATGACGAATTCCTCGACATCGGCGTGGCGGAGATACCCTTTCAGAAAGCTTTCGCCGGCCACGCGGCGGCCATTGATGCCCTTGTCAGCCGGGCGGTAGCCGTCCGAGGCATAGAAAATCGCGGCGTTGCCTTTGGTCATTTCGCTCTCATCCACAGCCATGGGGTCGGTCCGGCGCGCCATTCCCACAGCGCGATCAGGCGGTCAAGGTCGGACCATTCCTGCATCCAGTCCGGCAGGTCGGGGTTCAACTGACGGGCAATCCTTTCGACGTGGTGGGTGGCGGCAAAGCGGGTGGCCAGGAGGTCGCTCAGGCCGGGGCGGAAGGCGTCATGGCATTCGACGAGGATGTCGGCCTGGATCAGGCCGGGGGCAAGGGCGGGGTCCAAGAGATCAGCCTCAAAGCCTTCGATGTCGCAGATGACCACGGTGGGTTGGGCAAGGCACAGCGCGAAATCGCCGTGAGCCATGCGGCCGCCAACCGCAACCCGGTCTGCGACACCGTTCAGGCGGGCAAGGGCGCGGCACAGGTCCTGGGCCTGTGGGTTATCGTCGCGGGCCATGATGGTCGATGCTTGCATCCGGCGGGCAAGGCCCACGGCGTAATAGCCTTCGGCACAGCCCACGTCGATCACCAGGGGATAGGCGCGGGCCACGATGACCTCGATGATCGGTGCCAGGCTGGCCTCATAGCCCCCCAGGAGCCGGGCGGCGCGGCTGCCCTCCGCGGCGCGAACCCCGTAATCCATGCCGGCAAACGGCCCGGCGCCGATCACGCTGCCCATGTGTTCAACAATGGTGTTGGCGACCAGTTCAGCGCGCCATTTCGCCAGAAGTCGCAGGGCGGCGGTCAGATTTGCCGCGTCAGGCTCCTGTCCCGCAATGCGCTTCAGCGCGGTTGTCGCGGCAAGGGTCAGGGACGAGGGCGACATGCACACTCCGGGTACAATGCCGCATGGTTAGCCGGGCGGAAGGGTGCTGTCCAGTGTGAGGATCGGGCGTGGAGCGGCAACAGCGGGGGTTTCGCCCCTGCCCCCGCGCCAGTGGTTTTCTGGACCAGTGGTGCTGCCAATGCCTCGCCGCCAAGTGGAGTATTTGTGCCAATGTGAAACGACATTTGAGTTTGGGAGCGTGATGAGGAAAAGTGGTTAGCGGTTTTCCGAAACAATCACGCGACCACTAAAAAACGAGAGCATGATGATGTTTCAATCAAACATCATCATGCTCTAGGAACGTCTGAAAGACCAACCACTTTTCACATGATCAGATAGAGTTGGGCAATCTCTTGAGGAGGCCCGTCGATGCCAAAGCAGCCCGCCTTTCCGGTCCGGCGCGACGCGATGAAGAAGCGGGTTACGCGGCGGGAACTGATCGACCCTTTGCCCGCCGGAGTGCGCGCCACCGGCACTGTCACACCCGACCAACTGCCTGTCCCCGGCCCGGTCCAACGCTTTGCCCCGCGAACGCTTTGCCTGCGCGATGGCGGGGCTGCGCCAGATCGTCATCTCGAACGGTAGCCTGTCGCGCCGCCTGATCGCCGCCCGCGCCGTCGAACCGATGCGCCGCCTGCCCGCCACATTGGAACGTCTGAACAGCGGCCCCCCCGATCCATGGAATTTCATCTGGGCCAGCGGGCTGGAGGTGCCGCGTATCGCCCTGACCTCTGAGGCGCCGATCGCCGCCCGCCCTGCCCATGGCGGCGCTTGCGTTGTGGTGGACCGCCCCGCGTGCTGATCTCGGGCGTGCCGATCTGGGGCGTGGCACCCGAAGGCGAGGTTGACCTGCGCTGGCTGGACTGGACGCTTGACGATGTTGGCATTGTCGGAGGCGATGCCATGGCGCAGGCCGAAGCCCGGCTTTGGCACGGCGCGTTCAGGCCGGACTGGATGTGACAATGCCATGGTCGCAGGACGCGGTTCCGATCTGAGCGGGTTGCGCAGGCAGTCCAATCCGGTTGGGAACCATGATTTGGCGCGGTAGCCGTGGGACTTTCACCTGGAACCGGCCGGGCCAGCCGGTCGGCGAGGGCGGCAATCAGGCGATGATCCATGAGGACGCTGCCTTGGCAGGGAACAACCCTATGGAAAACACCAGTTCGCCGCTCTTACCAAAGCTGTGTCGTGCAGGTTGATCAAAAGTTAGTGAAAATAGGTAACCTATTGTTAATAACCACTAAAATATGATGTCTCGTTCTGCGATATCGCCGTCAAATCTGCTCCAGCGTGACCCATTTCTCGATCTTTTCCTTGCTGACCTCGAAATGCATGCTGTCCTCGCGGCCATAGGCGGCCCCCCAGACCCAGCCATCGGCGTTGAAGAAATCCGACAGGATCGTCAGCCCCAACTGGGTGCGCCCATCGCCCAGAGTGTCCAGAATGCCGTCGATGTTCAGGTCAACCGACAGTCCGAAGGAATGCGACGAGACCGACATGGTCGAGCCCCGCACCATCCGAACGCAAAGCGCGCCCGAGGTCTTGATCCGGGCATAGAAGTCAGGGTCCGCCAGCCTGATCTTGTCCAGAATGATCCCCAGCGACTCGATGGCCGGTCTCACCATCCTGACCTTGACCGGGCCAACCTGAGTATCCTGCAACAGGGCGGCAAGCCGCGGGTTGGTCATGCTGGCGCAGCTGTCGCCCAAATTCTCTGCCGGCAGTCCAAAGGTCGAGACCAGCCAGCTTGACGTGGGCACCGTCAGCCCCTTTTTCAGGGCGCGCTGATCGGCCACCAGCACGACCTGGGCATAGGGTCCAGAATATCGTTCGGCCCGGACGGCACCACGATCTGCAAGCCGCCATCGCCCGCAGGCCCGCTTGCCCCGGCTTCCATCGTGATGATACGGTTTTCCAGCGCATCGACCTGATCGCGCAGCTGGCCGATCACCTCGGATTGCGCATCCAGATCGCCGTGCAACAGTTCGATGTCGATGCGGGCGCTGTTGTCAACCGCCCCACCACCCTCACCGGCCAGCCTGGGCGGAAAGAACAGCGGGATGCTGACCAGGATCAGTGAACCGATCAGAAGCGAGACCGACAGGATGATCACCGGAAGCAGCCGCGATTCACACCTGTTCCCTTGGCCGCCCTGCGGCGCGAATAGCGCGATTTTGGCCGCAACCGCCCCCTTGCGCAGGCCATCATACGAAGCCGTTGTGAACCCGCACGGCTTGCCCTAGACCCCATGATCGCGGTGTCACCTTGCTGGTTTGGTGGTCTCTCCTGCGGCAATCTCCTTCGAGGGTTGCGCCGGATTGGCTGGCGCCGAGCCTCAAGAATGGGGGAGAGACCAGGTGCAGAATATCATGCCTATCGGGCTGGATGTCCATAAGGCGACGATTTCGGTGTCGCTTGCTCGAGGCGAGCGGGGCGGTGAAGTGCCGCACTGGGGCACAATCCCGAACCGCGCCGATCATGTCCGCAAACTTGCCGAGAAGCTGGGAGGCGATGGCTGCCAGCTTCAGTTTTGCTATGAGGC
>JBCKXH010000135.1:0-6017 GCA_038921555.1 Paracoccaceae bacterium | reverse complement strand
AGGGTCAGCTTTTTCAGCATCAGTTGGGACAGTTGGTCAGCCCCGCTGCCGCCAAAGGCGGGCACACCTTGGAGATCGGCGGCCATGATCTTGTCGTCATGCGGAATCCACGGCAAGACGAAAGAACGCATCGAGCGGCCCTGCCGGGAGGCCACGGTGGCAGGCGCGCCCAAGGGAACCGATGGCAGGACGTTCAGCGCGCCGTCGCCCTGCGGGGTGATCACCACCCGCTGGGTGACGCCTTGATAGGCGAACAGGCCCATCTCGCCGAGGCGGGTCCACAGGATCGGCAGGATGTTGCTGGCTTGGGTCATTTCGGCAAGCGAGCAACCGCCCGCGTCAAACGGGTTGCGAATGATGGCGTTCACGGCTCACACTCCTACAACCAGCAACTTCCGCAATCAGCCTTGGGCACCAAGACGCCCTTGCAGGCGATGAAAGAATGGCACATACTCAAGCCGGATCTGTTCAAGAAGCAGACATACTATCTTCTGGGATGTGACAACTAATCTCGAAACGCCACCGCCTCAAAGTCGTTGACACGTTCCGCTGCGTGTTTTTATGATGCGTTATAGGAATTGATTGGCATAGTTCAGGCACGGGGGAAGTAAATTGTTCGGAAGAAAAGCGAGGATCCGAATTGCGGCAGTCCACAACGCCACGCAAATACACTTGGCGTTTGATAAGCTGACAAGCTTGTCGCCCGCAGCTGCGTATGTTTTTGGTAGGACAGCATTTAACGCGCGGGAACTGTTGCTGACCAGCCTGATCCAAGTTAGCATGAAAATTTCCCGAATCGAGGCTGAAATTTCTGATTCAGCCAATCGTAGACAGGACCAGAAGGTATCGGTTGGCCAATACGTTACCAATGTTGCCCTACGATTCATAGTCAAATACTTACAAACAAAACAATTGGATGAAGAAGCTTCATGGGGATATGCGACTGCGTATTCTCACATTGCTAAGTACGGAGCGTCTTATCGTGACTTGTTGCCCAGAGATTATAATCCCCCTAAATATACCCAAACAACTGAGATACTCAAATCCCAAGGTTGCCTAACAATAGCTGAAGTAGTAGGTAAGATAAGAACTGAGCATGAAACCCTACAAGGGTCTAGTCAAGAAGTGGCCCTGCGAGCCGATGAATCCATAAATGAAACCATATGGACAACGCTTGCAGTTTATGACTTGCAAGACGCACCTGCTGTTGCCTCATGGAAGCCGACTCTTGATCTGATTGACTCGCTTGTCGCGTAGCTAAGTGTCCCATCCCGGACGGGGTGAACCCCGCCCTGCTTGGCGAGAAAGAGATCGGAAAAAGCCGACGTTGCTATTTTAGCGTCCAACGTGAGAGGTGCAAAGTGCCAAAGTGGATAATTTCCAAGATGGATGGCCTATCTGGTGTCATAGTGGGCTCAATGCCTGGATCAACGACTATAGCCGAGGTTGAGAGCACTCTTCAGCGGCTTGTGTGCTCCAATTTGAACGAACAAGAAATCATCTGTTCGTCTCTCCGGCGCAACCATCCCAGTCGCGCCAGTCACCTAGATCGGACTAGTTCCATAGACCCCATTTCGTATGGTCACGGCTCTACATACTTCATCGCAACACGCGATAATTGATAAATGTCGCGTTCGAACCGTCCCTCCGGTGCTCAGGGGAATCGCATATGAAGCTGACACGCCTCCTTGAGCGTCTTCAACGCCGCGCGAAAACAACGAACGCGACGAGAGAGAAAGGTTCGTTCGCAGAATGTTCACTCTGGAGCGCGCATTGCAGCCAAACGCGATAGTCCAGCCTGCGCTCGCGGTTGCGCTCAACGGCGATTTCCGCATTGATCTGCTCGGCGTCATAGCCGCGCTCGGCAATGGCTTGGGTGCGCGATTTCAGGCCAGCTTCGATCTGGGCAATCTCGGCATTGGCGTCTTTCAACGGGTCAACCCAATCCCATTTGGTCGGCAGCCAGTTGCAGGCCAGGTATTCGGCACGGCGGCGGTCATAGCCCGGCAGCCGCAACGCGCCCGCCAAAACGGCCACGTCCATGAACCGCGCCCAGACCGGTCGGCACATCTGGAACACCATCACCGAATGCGGCCTGCCGAAACCCTGCGGCGGAACCGGGTCAGCGACAGCCGCGAGTTCGAAAAGTTGCCTTTGGCCCCGTCATTGGAGAGGTAGCCGTAGGGGATGCCCAGCGCCGCCGAGATTTGCAGCAGGGTGCGATACTGGAATGGCTCATAGGTGGCCCCGGAATCGGCAGGGGCGCTGACGGTGACGTCCTCGCCGGGATCAAGCCGCACCACCTGACCGGGGGAGACCTCGTATCCCTTTTCCTTTTCCTCCGGGGTAAGCGGGGCGAGTGGGTTGTCCGGCGCGGGCGAGGTCACGAACATCGCATACATCGCCGCCACCTTTTTGCGGTCCAACTCGGCATCGTCATACTGATCGAGCAGGAACAGCTTGACGATGGCGGGCGCAAAGCGCGACACGCCGCGCAACTGCCCTGCCTCGACCGGGTCGATCACATGCAGCACGTCTGCTGCCGGAACCCGGACGGTTTCGCCGGAAAGGCCGGGATCGGTGCTGTCGCCCGGATGGCGGCGCAGGAAGTGAAATGCCACCCGCCGCCCCAACCGGTCGAACTCGATGCCCTGGCGGATGACATTGCCATTCACATCGACGGCGTTGTGCGACAGCGGCAGCATTTCTGATGGCAGCATTTGCAGTTGCAGCGGCACCGCCAGCCCATCCTCAACGCGGCGGGGGCGAAAGCGCAGGAACACCTCGCCGGTCATGAACACCTCGCGGGCGGCGCGGCGTTGCAACCCGTAGAAATCCGTCAGCCCCTCGGCGTCGGCATCATCGGTCCAGGCCAGCCAAAGCCGCTGCACCGCATCCTTGCGGGCTCCTTGCGCGATGGTCGAGTTCGGGCTGATGCCATTGCCCACCGTGTTGGCCGCCCATGACTCAATCGCATTGGCGGCATAGCCGTTGTTGCGCAGCGCCAGCGGGCGCGGGCGTTCATCTCGGGCCCGGAGGCGGCGATCAACGCGTTGACATGGGCGCGCGAGGTGGTGAAGCCCTTCAACCGGCGCTGACCGGAGGTGGCATCAAACCCGCCCGGCACACCGTAACCGCCCACCCAAGCGCCGACGCGGGCGCGCCAACTGGTCTTGGCCATGATCACAAGTCCTTCGAAGCAAAAGGCCGGGACACCCGCGAGCGGGTCACGGTCGTGTCGGCCGCCGCAATCCGCCGCTCCAGATCGAAAATCGCCGTGGCGAGTTCGGCGTCCGAGCCATAGGTGATCTGGCGGCCGTCATAGGTGATGGACCGGACCCCGCCAAAGCGCATCCCCAACATGGCAGCCAGCAGCGCCTGCATTTCAGCCAGTGTCATGTCACTACCTCATATATGTCGGGGTCACCGCGCCCTGACGGCGACGGCGCGGTGTCAGCACGGTTCCGGCGGTGGGCGCGGTCTGTTCCACCACCTCGGGTGCTGCGATAACCTTGGTTTCCACGCCCGCCTGGTTCTCCAGAGACCGCCATGTCGCCTCGTCCCAGCGGTCAGCCCCGAGGATCCACGCCGCCGCCCTTGCATAGACCCGGCAATCCAGCGCCTCGTTCCGCTCGCGCATCTTCTGCCATTCCTGATGCCCGAAGCCGCGCTTGTTGCGCACGGTGACCATCTGCTCGGCCACCAGCTGCTTCAGCCATTCGCTGTCGATCCATTCCGGCAGGTGAATCGTGCCGGGGGCATCACAAACGCCAACAGCGCGGTCCTCGTCCGAGGGCCGCTCCAACCGAAGAAAGCGATAGGTTTCCGCCTTGAATGTCGAGACGGCCACGGTCCAGAGCCGTGCGCCGCGCTTTAGCTTTACTCCGCCAATGGTCGCGTCAACAAATGTCGGCCCGGACACAGGGGCAGAGCGGTTGAAGCTCTCCACGCCCTTGATCGGCGTCACCTGCCCGTAACCCGCCGACCGCGCCCAGCCGTAAACCGCCGTGCCCTCATAGCCCGTGTCGATGGCGATCTTTGAAAGCTGCATCACCGCGCCGCTCTCATGCGTCCATGACCGGCCAAGCAGGGCGGTCAGCTTATCCCAGCAGGCCGGATCATCCGGCCCGCCCGGAATGACGATGTGCTCGACCAGCCAGCTTTCCAGCCCCCGGCCCCAAGCCCAGACGTCAACCTCGATCCGGTCCTTCTGCACGTCGGCCCCGGCGGTCAGGAACAGCCCTAGATGCGGCACGGTTGATCCGAACACTTCGCGGCGATCCGCCAACCGTTGCCATTCCGGCGCATCGCCACTTTCAACCCACGTTTCCCCCAAGAGCGTGTTGCGCGCCACCCGCAGCAATTCATCCGAACCCTGCGCCGCCAGCCAATCCCGCGCGATGCTGCCCCAGCTTTTCCAGCCAATCGGCGAATAGAGCGCCGACAGATGAAAGCCAATGGAGTGCGGATCGGCAGTGACAGCCATCGCCCGCCATTCACCATCCGCCATCATCTTCGTCTTGTGGTGCTCGGCAATGGGCCGCTCGCAGCCATCGCAATAATAGGCGGCAGTCTCCGGTCGCCCCTTGTCCCAGCGCAGGCGTTCAAATTGCAGCCACTGCATCGCCCCACAATGCGGGCAGGGCACGAAGTAGCGGCGCTGATCGCTGGCCTCATATTCCCGCTCGATCCGGCTCAGGCCCCGGATCGTCGGGGTGGAGACCATGAACACCTTGCGCCGATGGCTATACGTCGCCGTCCGAACCTCGGCCAAGCTGACCGGATCGCCGTCCTCGTCAGATGAGGCCGGGTATGCGTCGATTTCGTCAAGAAAGATGTAGCGCGCGGGCATAGACCGCAGACCGGTGGCAGAGTTGGCCCCAGTCAGCAACAGAATGCCGCCGGGAAAAACCTTCGATAGAATGGTATTCCCGGAATCGCGCGAACGCGCAGGAAGCACCAGCGCCCGCAATGCAGGGCTTGCGTCAATCAACGGCTCTAGCCGCTGCCGCGACAGCCGCTCCGCCATCTCAACTGTCGGCTGCACAACCAGCATTGGCCCCGGCGCATGGTGGATCACGAACCCGATCCAGTTGTTGCCCGCCTCGGTCCCGCCTACCTGCCCGCCCTTCATAAAGCTGACCCGCTGGGCCGGGTGCGACGGCGATAGCGCGTCCATGATTTCGCGCAAGTAAGGCGTCCGGGCGGTGCGATACGGCCCGGCCTCGGATGCCGCCCGCGAGGATAAGACCCTGTGCCGGTCGGCCCATTCCGATACGGTCAGCGACGGATCAGGCTTAAGCCCGCCAAGCCAAGCCGCGCTTAAGCCGTCTTCACCGTCAAACGCCTCAGCGGAGATCAACAGTCACCCCCGCCATTTCCGACAGATGCTGATGGATATGACGGACCAGAACCTGCTCCATCGCGTGGGCATCAACACCAAGGTCCGCCGCCATGAGCGCCGCAACACGCGGCGGCCAGTTGATCCATGCATCCCGCTCGCGCCGCGCCAGATCGAACACCAGCGTCGTGGCCTTTACACGATCAACCAGATCGCCCTTCATCTTGGCCAGCCTGATCTTTGCGGCCTGCGCCTTGAGAATCTCGTTTGCGAGGCGCACGCGCATCATCGAAACTTCGCTACCGCCCGTCTCGCCGGGTATCAGATCAGCCCCCGCCTCATGCAGGGTTTCGCGCACCGCGTCCAGCGCAGATGCTGGAACAGCTTTCCTTGCGGCCTGCGGGCGCTGCATGGCCTGCGGGCGCTGGAATGAAGGATCGGTCTGCGCCTGCCAGTCCGCATCGGCGCGCGCCGGATCAATCGTGCCGTCCGGCAGGGTGGTGATCCGACCCGTCCGCACGGCCTTGTTGACCGCCTGGTGACTCACCCCGCGATGTGCCGCATATGCCCGCTGAGAGATACCCATGCCAGTAAATCAATCTCCAATCAGGCCGCCAGTCTCTCGGCAGCCACCTCGCCGAACGTGCGGCCGTCTGCTTCAAGCGTGGCCACCAGC
>JBCKXH010000134.1:0-6084 GCA_038921555.1 Paracoccaceae bacterium | reverse complement strand
CGTGTTCCACTCGGTCCTCGACCTGCAAGAGGCAATCAACCGCTTCATCACCGAGCACAACGCCACCGAAGCCAAGCCATTCATCTGGCGCGCCGACCCCGACGAGATAATCGCCGCCAGAAACCGAGGGTTCCAAATGTTGGAATCAATCCACTAGGTTCAGACGGCGGAGGAGGTCGGGGCGGGAATAGGCTTGCCGCTGGTGAGGCGGCTGATCGGGCCGCGGCGGCGCTATCTGGACCCCTCGGGCGATTGGGCGCGGGCGCGGGAGGTGTCGGGCGCGGGAGGTGTCGGATGCGGGTTGCGTGCTGGTCAGGCCGGATCAGCATGTCGGCTGGCGGCCGGACGGCATGGTCGAGGCGCCTGCCGCCACGCAGCACCGGGTGCTGAAGAAGCTGTTGGCACGCTGAGGACCATGGAAAGCGGATATTTTTTGGAAAGTGCCAGCGTCGAGGTGGTGATTGCCCGCAACGCCAAGGCAAAGGACGCGCGGTTGGCCGAGGTCATGGCGGTGATCACGCAACATCGCCATGCGGCGGTCAAGGAGATCGCGCCTACGACCGACGAAAGAATGACGGCGGTGCAGTTCCTGACGCGGACAGGCCAGATATGCAGCGAGTGGCGGCAGGAGTTCATCCTGTTGTCGGACATTTTGGGCGTGTCGATGCTGGTCGATGCGATCAACAACCGCAAACCCTCGGGCGCGTCGGAATCGACCGTTCCGGGGCCGTTTCATGTGGCGGATGCGCCGGAGATGGCGATAGGGGCGGATATCTGCCTGGACCACAAGGGCGAGCCGATGCTGGTGCAGGGGCGCATTCTGGACACGGGCGGGCAGGTCGATTGCCGGGGCCGGGATTGACGTCTGGCAGGCAATGACAAGGGCTTTTACGATGTGCAGCAAAAGGGCATCCAGCCCGATTTCAACCGGCGCGGGGTGTTTCGCACCGGGGCGGATGGCGCTATTGGTTTCGCGGGGTGAAGCCGAAATTCCATCCGATCCCGGATGACGGGCCGATCGGCAAGTTGCTGGCTGCGCTGGGCCGTCACCCCTGCAGGCCCCCGCGCATCTGCATTGCATCCTTGAAGCGCCGGGGTTTTCGACGCTGGTCACCCATATCCTTGACCCGGATGATCCCTGTATCGCCTCGGATGCGGTGTTTGGCGTCAAGGCCAGCCTGTTGGCGCGGTTTGACTGGATCACGGACCCGGAGGCCATCGCCGCAGCGGGATGGCGGGGCCGCTCCACCGGGTCTTGCATGACTTTGTGCTGGCGCGGGGGGAGTGACCGTGCGGCGGGGTCGGATCAGGTTGCGACGTTTGGCGCTGCATTGAGGTCGGTGGGGGTTTCCCACCCCCACACCCCCGGGGAGTATTTGTGCCGAGGTGAAGGGGGAAAATTTGAGTAAAATTTGCGGGGTTGTGGGGGGCTGGTCGGGGGTGTGATGCGCGGTCCGGCCTTGGGGGGCGAGGATTTGCGCGAGGTCGGATTTCTGCATCAGAAGGGCGGCGATGACGGTGGCGCGCTGGTCGGCAAAGCGCGAGGTCGGGATGGGGACCGAGATGGCGAAGGTCTCGCCCGCCGGGACTAGGAAGGCGATGCCGATGGCGGAAATGCCGACGGTGTGGTCGTCATTGTCCTCGGAAAAGCCAAGGTCGCGGGCGCGGGTCAGGTGGGCGTAGAGGGCGAATTGGGCAGTGTCCCTCGGCGCGGGCCTGCGTCTCGGCTTCGGGTTCCGTCAGAATGGCGAGGGCGGCGCGGCCATTGGCGGTGGTGGTGGTCAGGGGGAAATGTTCGCCCACCAACGAGACGGCGCGCCGGCGGTGGCTGCCCTGGGCCTGATCCTGGAACACCATCTGACCGCCGCGCAGGGCGGAAAGCTCGACGGTTTCGCGGGTTTCCAGCATCAGGGCGTTGAGATGGCGGCGGCAAAGTTCGACGGTGCCGTAGCGGGCGGCCTCGGCCAGCGATTGCAGTTCGGGGCCAAGGCGCACCCCGGCGGCGCGGGTCGCCATCAGCAGGCGTTCGTCGATCAGTGCCGCTACGATGCGCTGCACGGTCGAGCGCGGCAGGCCGACACGTTCGGCGATCTGGCCGAGGCTGAGCCCGGTCTGGCGGTCTTTCAGCGCGCGCAGGACGGCGGCGGCGCGTGCGATCAGCCAGATCGATGCGCCGGCCCATGTGGTGCAAGGCATGCCTTGCATCAACGAAGTGCCGTTGCCGCATTTCTTCGGCGCCGGATTGGTGGTGTCGCGGCCCAAGAAGAAGGGGGAGCCGATCACCGGGGAAGACCTTGAGGCGGCGTGCTTCCATGCGATCCGGCCCGGGGATGTGCTGACCTGTTCACCAGCTGGCACAAGCAGCATGAGGACGGCGATTGCTTTGCCTATTGCCCGGTTTTGTGCCCTCGGCAGGCGAAGGGATGGTCAGAAATTGTGTCAAGGCTGTCGGGCATGACAGGCAGGTCAATGACCACCCGTTGGCCACGGCGATCAGGCCGCAGAGGAATGGGACTTTGTTGCCGCATCTGAAGCAATACTACCGCGAATGGTCGGGCGGGCGCGATTGAAAGCAGGATTTTACGGATTGGGGGCGGTGCATCAGATACTGTTCGAGGCCGGTATTCTGGGGCCGGTATTCTGGGGCCGGTATTCTGGGGATCGAGAATGTCGGCGGCGATCGGGATGCGGTGACCGGCAATCGCTGCACTTTTGCGGTTTTTTCAGTGGAATTGGGACCGGGGGGAGGGCTGCATCATCCGGTTGGTGGCGATGATCGACAAGTCGCAGTTTTATCGGATCGAGAAGGGCGAGGCGTTTTGAGGGGGGATGGAACCGGGGCGCTGCCCCCGCTGCGCAGTTTCTTCGCTGCTGCGCAGCAAACTGCTTCGCACCCGGGATATTTATGAAAAGATGAAAGGGTTCGGGATGTTGGTGAAGCGGTTTGCCGAGGCCAAGACCTATGAAGCGCCGAACCATCGTGGGGTGGTCGGGTTGCGGTTGCGGGGGTTTGAGGAGGGCGGGTCGTCGAACCAGTGGGTCGGCTGTTCACAGTTTCTGCCGGGCGAGGCGGGGCGGGGCCGGATGCGACGCCGTTCGAGAAGGTCTATGTCGTGCTGGAGGGCGAGATGACGGTGATCGTCGGCGGTGCCGAGGTGGTGCTGGGGGCGCTGGACAGGTGCACCGTGGCATTCGGCGAGATGCGCGATATCGTCAACCGGGACAACCATATCTGCAAGATGCTGGTGGTCATTCCTTATCCGCCGAAGGTGGCGACATGATCACCGATCCTATCCGATGTAGATGTTTGAGATCCGTGGCAAGGTGGCGCTGATCACCGGGGCCTTGGGGGGCGGAGGTGGTCGAGATCAACGCGCGGCCTGACAGTGAGGCGGCCTGACAGTGAGGCGGCCTGACAGTGAGGCTGCTTGCGCGGCAATGGTGGCGCAGGCGGTCGAGGTCTTTGGCGCGCTGGATGTTCCGGGGGTCGCCAGCGGCATGAAAAGGGTCACCAAGATCGACGCGATGGCGCCGGCGGATTTCGCCGTGATCATCGACGCCAATGTCACGCATAGCTGGCTGCTGGCGCGGGCGACGACGGGGCAGATGAAGGCGTAGGGCCAAGATTCTGCGGGAAGCGGGGGGAAGATCGTCCTGGTATCCTCGGCGCGCGGTCTGCTGGGGCATCCGGCGGGGTATCGGGCCTATTGTGCCAGTAAGGCGGCGGTGGATGGCATGACCCGCGCGCTGGAATGTGAGTCGGGGCCGCTGGGGATTTCCGTCAACACGATTTCGCCGACGGTGTTCCGCAGTTCTTTGACCGCCTGATGTTCGAGGGTAATCCGAACGCCAATACCGTGCGGGCGGGGTTTCTGGTGCGGGTGCCGAAGGGGCGGCTGGGCGAGCCGGAGGTTCTGGCGGGGCCGTTGTTGGTCCTGAGCTCGAAGGCGTCGGATTTCCATACGGGGCACATTCTGTATGCCGATGGCGGCTATACGGCGGGGTAAGTCATGCGGATCGCGGTGATCGGGGCGGGGCTGCGCGACAAGACCCGCGCTTTGGGCACCATTGGTGGAGCCCGCCGCATCTGATCCCCTTGGTCGAGGTGATCCGCAGGGTGGACATTTCCGCAGCCGCGATGGCCGCCACGATGGCACTGCTGGCGGGGGCGGGGAAGACTGCGGTGCCGATGGAAAGGGCTGTGCCGGGGTTCATCGGCGACTGCTTGCAGCTTGCGCTGTGGCGTGAGGCGATTGTGCTGGTCGAGCGCGGCATCTGCGATGCGGCGGCGGAGTTCGGGCCGTTGGAGAATGCCGATCTGGTGGGGACGGGCCTGACGCGGGACATCCATACTACCGTTCTGGCCGATCTTGAGGTGCGGCGGGGGCCGTCGCCCTTGTTGCAGGAGATGGTGGCCGAAGGGCGGTTGGCGATGAAATCGGGCGAGGGGTTCCGCAGGTGGGCCCCGGACGAGGCGAAAGCGCTGCGCGAGAAGGTGGTCAGCCATCTTTTGGCGCTGGACCGGATATTGGCGGGGTGAATGCGGTTCGATCAGGTGGGCGATCTGCTGCAGCCGGGCTATCTGGCGGTGGAATCGGGCGCGGTCGATCTGAACGACGGGTTCAGGACGGTTTGCGCGCTGACACCGATGCCGCGTGCCCGTGCGAAAATGGTGGAATGGTGGTTCGGCTGGCTGGGCGGCACCGAGCACTGCAAGCCGTGGCGCCCGGTGGATTATCTGCTTTCGGACTGGCAGGGGCGGACGGGCAACAGCCGTATCGGGTCGAGCCATCTGGTGCATGAAAATCCGGGCGGCTCGGATGGGCCGGACTACAAGCTGCGCATCAACTTTCGCGATCCGGCCGGGTTCTTTGACCCGGTGACCTATGCCGCCTTTGACGGCGTGGCGATCTGCGCGCGGATCGGGCTGTTGGAGACGCCGGTCAATCTGGGGCTGATGGCGCATTTCATGCGCAACACCGTGCAGGGCTGCGAGATGCGCAGCCGGCGCTTTCTTGGCCATATCGCAAGCCGCGATGACGCGCACCCGATCCCGCCCGAGGCGGCAAGTGCCTTGCGGCAGGAGATTTGGCGGTCCCGGCGCTGTTGAGCGCCAACCGGGCGCTGGCGCAGGACGGCGTGTTCAAGATCGGCCTTGTCGCGCCCACCACCGGCCCCTTGGCGGGCTTTGGCGCGGCGCAGGACTGGATCATCGTCGGTTTGCAGGACAGGCTGGCCAGCCTGACCAACAACGGCAATCCGGTGAAGGTCGAAAGCATCGCCTAGGACAGCCAGTCCAACCCCAACCGGGTGGCTGAAGTGGCGCAGGAGTTGATCCTGAACGATGGCATCAACCTGATGCTGGCCCATGCCACGCCCGTCACCACCAACCCGGCGACCGACCAGTGCGCGTTGAACGAGGTGCCCTGCATCTCGATCAACTGCCCGTGGCAGCCGCATTTCTTTGGGCGCGGCGGCAACCCGGAGGTCGGCTTCAACTATACCTGCCACTTCTTTTGCGGGCTGGAGGATATCATCGCCAACTCTACCGCCATCTGGGACGCCAGCGGCGTGGCCGGGAAGGTCGGCAGGCTGTTCCCCGATGACGCGGATGGCAATGCCTATCAGTGCGATGTAGGCGAATTCGGGCAGGGCGGCGGCGGGGGTGTCGGCGAAGGTGAGGCCACTCATATCCGGCTTGGTGGCCAGTTTGGTGAGCGCCAGCAGGGGGCGCAGGTCGGTGACCTGCCTGCCGAGCGGGCGGGTATTCCGGTGTTCCACGAGACCTGGGCGATGGATGCCTAGGGGGATGCGCGGGGCACGGCGATGGCAAGGCTGTTGTTGCGACCGGTGGCAATGGCGGTCGAGTCGGTGTTGCAGCGCGAGGTTGCGGCGGGGGTTCATGCTGCCCCGCATGATCTGCGGCTGATTGACAGCTGGCTGGGTCAGGTCAGGGGTTTGGCGCAATATATGGAGCGGGTGGATCATCTGATATGAGGGGGTCCTACGTGTGGGATTGGTGTTAAGTGGTTGATTTTGAATGTTTTTATTATTTTGTGCAAAATCAGTGCACTTGGATGGCTT
>JBCKXH010000133.1:0-6093 GCA_038921555.1 Paracoccaceae bacterium | reverse complement strand
TCAAGCAGACAGCCGGGCAAGACGCTGTTGAGCAAGACGGGCCGGATGAGTTCTGCACAGGCAGGGTTCACAACCTCAATCGGCAAAAAACACCGAGCATCCACAGCGCCTTGAATCAATCCCGGCGCATAGCCGGCATCACGCAGCCATTTGAAGATCAGGTTGGCATTCAGCGCATACCCCGCGCCACCTGAGCGACCGACACATCCGGAGCCACAATCTGCCGACAGATCGACCGTTTCTCATCGTCAGACCAAAGCCGTTTCGTGCGCCGAACCATCCAGAACCCCATAGTGTCCGCTATCCAAAGCGGACACTATCCGACCCACGCTATGCGCGGCAGAGCAGTCAGGCCGGACGCTTACAAGAGTGAGACAATCCGGTGGGTAAAGTTTACACTTGGGGGCGCAGGAGAATGATCCGATGGTAATGCCCGAACGCCTGCCCACAGCTTTGCCTGCCTCGCCTGAGGCTTCCGCATCCACTGCCGCATCTGCCCGCGTTGTTGCGGTGCCCGTCGCGGTGACAGCGGAGTTCACCGACGCGCCTAGGCGGCGCAGTTTCACGGCGAAGTACAAGCTGCGCATTCTGGACGTAACCGACCGGGTGGCGGAGACGGGTGGCGTCTCAAGCATTCTGCGGCGGGAGGGGCTGTAGTCCTCGGCCCGAAGGATTGGGGCGCTGACCGATTGGCGCCGGCAGCGTGCGGCAGGCACATTGGGCGTGTTGCAGCCGCGTCCGCGCGGGTCGGAAAAGGCGGCGGCGAACCCTTTGCAGGCAGATCTGGCCAAGGCCAATCGTGAGGTCGCCGCCCTGCGCCGCCGTCTGGATCAGGCCGAGGCGATCATTGCCATCAAAAAAAGTGGCAAGCCTGCTGGATATGAGGAGGGTCAGAAAACAGTCCGGGGGAGAGTTTTCCCGACGATTGGCTGGATCAGACGGCCGGGTGCCGCGACAGATCATGATGGCTGCAGCGATTGTCTTGCCCGCGGGCAGTGGCCTGACCACGGCCGTCTGTGCCGCGCTCGGTCTGTCGCGGGGATCCGTTCTTCGGCACCGCGCGGCGCTGACAGCCCCGCCGCGCGCGGCAAAGCCGCGCCTTCCTTCAGCGCGCGCCTTGCCGGAAATCGAACACGATCAGGTGCTTGCCCATCTTCGCACCCCCCGTTTTGCCGATCAGACCCCGACCGAAGTCTATGCGACCCTGCTCGATGAAGGCGTCTATCTTTGCTCGATCCGCACGATGTATCGCATCCTTGCCGCGCAGGGCGAGGTCACTGAGCACCGCCGCCAGCGCCGTCACCCGGTCTATCAGAAGCCCGAACTGCTGGCCCAAGCGCCCAACCAAGTCTGGACCTCGGACATCACCAAGCTGATGGGGCCGGTGAAATGGTCCTACTTCTATCTCTATGTCATCCTCGACATCTTCAGCAGACGCGTCGTCGGCTGGCGGGTCGAGCAGGCGGAAAGTGCGACCTTGTTCAAGGCATAGTTCCTGGACGCCGTGGGCAAGCATGCGGTGCCGCCCGATCAGATGACGCTGCACGCCGACCGTGGCGGACCGATGAAGGCGAAGGCGACCGCCCTGATGCTGGCCGATCTCGGCGTGGTCAAATCCCATAGCCGACCGCATGGGCCAACGACAACCCGTTCTCGGAGGCCCAGTTCAAGACCCTGAAATATCAGCCGGAATTCCCCAAACGGTTCGAGCCCATCGCTGACGCCCGTGGGTTTTGCCGACGGTTCTTCGCCTGGTACAACCAAGACCACCATCACGCAGGCATCGGCCTGATGACGCCTGACCAGATCCACTTCGGACAAGCCGACGACCTCTACGCCGCCCGCCTGGCCACCCTCAACGCCGCGTTTCTCAGCGCACCCGAGCGATTCGTGCGCCAGCCGCCAAAGCCGCCAAAACTTCCGACCGCCGTCTGGATCAACCCGCCCAAAAACCCGGAGGTGACCCAAGCCTAATCTCGCAATGCCACCGTCTCAAAGTCGTTGACACGTTCCGAATACCGAGGCCGGGAAGTCGCGTAAGCAGCGACGGACGGCGAAGCAGCTGCATGAGGATTTGGTCAAGTTGGGTTACACCGGATCCTACGGTCGAGTGGCCGCTTTCGCCCGGGCTTGGCGGGCCGATCGGCAGCGAGAGCAGCAGACGACGGGACGCGGAACCTTTGTGCCGCTGATCTTTCAACCGGGGAGCCTTCCAGTTTGACTGGAGCGAGGACTGGGCCATTGTTGACGGGGAGCGCACCAAGCTGCAGGTGGCGCATATCAAGCTGTCGCACAGCCGGGCCTTTTTGCTGCGGGCCTATCCGCTGCAAACCCACGAGATGCTGTTCGATGCCCATTGGCATGCTTTCCGCGTCTTTGGCGGCGTTCCCGGGCGCGGGATCTATGATAATATGCGCACAGCGGTCGATCGCGTTGGCCGGGGCAAGGAGCGACAGGTCAATGCCCGGTTCTTGGCGATGGCCAGCCATTATGTCTACGAGCCCGCGTTTTGTAACCCTGCAGCGGGCTGGGAGAAAGGCCAGGTCGAGAAGAACATTCAGGATTCCCGTCACCGCCTCTGGCAGCCGATGCCGGACTTCCCCGATCTGACAGCCCTGAACGCCTGGCTCGAACAGCGCTGTCTGGAACTCTGGCACGAGATTCCGCATAGGGTTCTGCCGGGCAGCGTCGCCGATGTCTGGGCCGAAGAACAGGCCGCGCTAATGCCGCTGCCGCCTGCCTTTGACGGTTTTGTCGAGCACAGCAAACGGGTCTCGCCCACCTGCCTGATCAGCTTCGAGCGCAATCGGTATAGCGTTCCGGCGTCCTTCGCGAACCGCCCCATCAGCCTGCGGGTTTATCCCGACCGGCTCGTCATTGCCGCCGAGGGACAAATCCTGTGCGAACACAAGCGCTTGATCCAGCGGTCCCATAAACAGCCACCGCACACGATCTACGACTGGCGGCATTATCTGGCTGTCCTCCAGCGCAAGCCCGGCGCGCTGCGCAATGGCGCGCCCTTTGCCGAGATGCCCGCCGCCTTCCGCCTGCTTCAGGATCAGATGCTGTGCCGCCCCGGCGGGGACCGCGAGATGGTCGATATTCTGGCCCTTGTGCTGCACCATGATGAACAAGCCGTGCTGACCGCCGTGGAGATGGCCCTGGCTGCGGGCGTGGCGAGCAAGACCCATGTGCTGAACCTTCGCATCGGCTGACCTGCGGCAAGACAACCGGCGGCCCGGACATCGACACGCCGCAGGCATTGATCCTGCGCCAAGAACCGAAGGCCAATGTCGTCAGCTCATGACGACCTGCGCACCCAAGTTGCCGGAGGCCGCCATGCGTCATGATCCCGCCAGCGCCGCCGTTATCATCATGCTCCGCAGCATCAAGATGTATGGCATGGCCCAGGCCGTGACCGACCTGACCGAACAGGGCGCGCCCGCTTTTGATACCGCGGTGCCGATCCTGTCCCAACTGCTCAAGGCCGAACTGGCCGAGCGTGAAGTGCGCTCTATCGCCTACCACATGTCAACGGCGGAGCAAAAACCAGCCACGCGGCGGCGCAAAAGTCGGCCATTTCGGGGTGGCGAGAAGTGAGGTTGTTGGGTGTGTGGGCGCCCAGGCATCTGCGCTTTCAAGATAGCTGGCGGGTGCCGGGGCGCTCTGGCCCGTCAGGGCCAATCTTTGGCGGTGTGGTCAGGCGTCGGCTTCGGCCTTTCGGGCACGGCTCTGGCCGAGGCGATAGCTGTCGCCGTTCATCTCGAGAATACTGACGTGGTGGGTCAGCCGGTCAGCCGTGCACCGGTCAGCCGTTCGGAACCGAAGGTCTCGGTCCATTCGTCGAAGGGCAGATTGCTGGTGATGCGCGTGGCACCGCACTCGTAGCGTTGCGAGATCAGCTCGAACAGCAGTTCCGCACCGGTCTTGCTCAGCGGAACGAAGCCCAACTCGTCTATGTGGAGGAGGGACCGTGGCCCCAGTGGGGCCGCGTAAGCCCGCCGACGGAAGCGTGTGGCTGACCATCTGTTTCTGCAGGCGCAGAAGGCGGCGTTCGTCTCGGGCTTCCATCAGTTCATGGACGAGCGCCGCGGCGGTGGTGAAGCCGACTGTCAGGCCCTTCTGGCAGGCGGCCAGCCCGAGGCCGAGGGCGATGTGGGTTTTGCCAGTGCCGCTCGGGCCGAGAGCGTCATGTCGGAGACATGCCTCCGGCATGATGACATTCTCGCGCCGTAGGGTCCATTCGCAGCGGGCCAGTTCCAGCACCTGCATTTTGTTCAATGCAGGGATTGCCTTGAAGTCGAAGCTATCAAGGCTTTTGACCGCCGGGAACTTGGCCGCCTTGATGCGGCGCTCAATCATTCGCCGCTCACGATCGATCATTTCCAGCTCGACCAACCGCGCAAGGAATTGGACATGGGTCCTGCCCCTCCGCCGCCGGGCGCGAAGGCGCGCAGATGATTGATCTGGCGGCCTCCGCCGCCGGGCGTGCCAGTTTGCCGTATTCCCGCAGAACACTCGGCAAGTGCAGCGATTTAAGGTGATGATCCAGAAGGATTTTGGCGACTTCGGTCATGCCGCATTCCCCGGCATCAAGGACATGTAACTGGCGGCCCGGGTGGTGCCAACCTTCGCCTTGGGCAGATAAGGATAGACATCGAGGTCAAGCTTTGGTGGCCGCTTCTCAACCTGGGCACAGGACAAGATGCTTGACCGCATCGAAGCCGATGGCGCCCAAGTGCCGCGCATTTTTAATGGCGACATGCAGGTCGCTCAGCTCGAATGTCTCCAACAGCCGCAGAACTTGCACCCTCGCCATGGGCCTCGGACCAGTGGCGGCACCATGGCTCGATCCCGCCGCCCCGCTTTGAGCATGCGCGCCGCCATCAGACGGCGCAGGGTCTGGAACTCGGGTGGCAGATCCCATTCGGCCAAGGGGGCTGCTTGATCTAACGCATTGATCTTCTTCTCGATCAGGGGGAGGTAATGGATCGGGTTGAAGATCATGTCCGCGCGATCATAGCTGCGGGGGTGTCTTGCTATGATCTCGGCGCCGCAACCAATCACCACACGATCTTGTTGGCACGGAGGGCCACATAGCCGCGAACCCAGACCTCGCGATGGCCATAGGCGACCGACACCGAATAGTCGTTCTTCGCTAAAATCGATCCACTGGATCGATTTCTTCACGCTCGAACTCTTGTAACGCACCAAGGATTGCGAACTCACCTGTCCGGTGGCCTGATCACAGGCGTCAAACCGGGCGGCTGGCAGCGCCGACATCGCCGCGAGATCGCGTGACCTGCCGTTGTCCGATACTCTCGCTGTGCCCGCGCAAGACAGCCGCCTGCCGTTTGCGGCATTGATCTTTGCGCCAGAGATTGAACGCGTCCCACGTTGCAAACCGGGGGACCGGCACCATGAAGTTGCGGCGGGCAAAACCAACCAACCCTTCGACAGCGCCTTTATCGTTGCCCTTGCCGGGGCGGCCATAGCGGTCATGGATGAAGTAGTGCGACAGGAACCCACTGAACAGCTTTGCGCGGGTGCGGGACCCGTCCGGCATGATGCGCGCCACCAGGCAGCGGTCATTATCATAGAGCACCGACTGTGGAACCCGGCCGAAGAACCCAAAGGCATGAACGTGCCCATCCACCAGCCTCGGCTACATCTGCGGGATAGGCGCGGATGTAGCAGGCGTCGCTGTGCGGTAAATCAAGCGCAAAGAAATGCGCCTTCTGCTCGACGCCGCCAATCACCACCAGCGCTCCCAAAATCAGCTTGGGCGTGGCCGGGTGCATGAGACAGAGGCACGAACATCTCGCGCCCGCGCCGCTCATGCTGGCGCAGGTAATCCTTGACGATGGTGGTGCCTGCGGTGAACCCATGTTCGGCCCGAAGCCGTGCGTAAACCCGTTTGGCCATGTGCCGCTGCTTGCGGGGCCGACCCTGATCGCAGCACAGCCAGGCGTCGATGATCTCGGTGAACCCATCCAGCTTCGGGCGCTTGATCGCCGCCTTGCGCCGGTAGCCCAAGCGGCACGGAAAAGCCCAGCATCTTCTTGACGCTGTCGCGCGAGATCCCAAAATGAC
>JBCKXH010000132.1:0-6141 GCA_038921555.1 Paracoccaceae bacterium | reverse complement strand
CCCCACATAATACCCCACATAGAAAAAACGCTTGGGGCAGGTTCATTGACTTGGACCCGGCTTCAAGGCTGTGTTCGTCGCAAAGCCCTTTTGTTGCGGTTTATCAAAAAGAGGCTATCCGCATCGGTCCCTGTGCGGATAGCTGGCAAGGTTCAACCGCCCCCCGGTCAACTCGGCACGGCTGTCACGCAATCCCGTGCTCGCTTCACGAGCACCGTCAGGGTGCGCCTGTTCAATTCCGTATCAGGGCCCAAATATTCAGAAGAATTGCCCGCAATCTCAATAGGTTTTGTGATTTTCTGTTTTCAGTATCCCCCTTTTTATCCCCCTTTAACCGTCCGCTGGGCGAGGTTTTCAACGGGTTCGCGCGCCGCTTGGCCTTAGTTTGCTGTCGCGGGGGTGGTGGCCAAGGTCATTTCTATGGTGGCCATGATGCGGTCGGTTTCGGACAGGATTTTCAGGATGCGCTGATAGTGGCGCACGTCATCGAAGGTCAGGGCGCGGCCCTTGCGGTCTTTCAGCCATTTCTGGGCGGGTTGATAGCCGCCGATGTAGAAGCCCCATGATACCTCGGGGGCGGCGTCGAAGTATTGGGTGGCGTTGATCCAGACCTTGCCCCCCTCAAAGCGCGGCTTGTCCACCACGGCGTTGCCTTCGCCCTTGAAGGGGTAAGGGGTGGGGCCGATGGTGGCGGGGTCCATCAGGTGCAGTTTGCGCAGGGTCTGGCCCTTGGCGGAAATATCCCAGAACTCATCCGGGGTGGCAGGCCACGGGATGCGGGGGAAGTCGATTTTCAGGAACTCGGCATAGGTGGCGCGGTAGGCGGGGCAATGGAGGACGCCGTAGATGTAGTCAAAGCACTGCACCTCATCCGGGGTGCCGTGGGTGGGGTGCATGGCTGCGGTTTGCAGGCGTTTCCAGAGTTTGGGGTCGAAGTTGACGCGGCGGGTTTGGTCTAGGTCTTGTTCGGCGGGGTAGAGATAGAGGGGAAATGAATACCCTATTTCGCCAGTCCGATTGGAAACAAAACTTGACTCGATAATGTGCTTGTGCGCCAAGACGTGATGGAAGCTGTCACCAGATTTATACTGTTTGCTTATGCAAAGTGCGTGGTTTCCGTCTTCAAGAACATGTCGCAAAATCCTCTTGCAAGGACGGCAAATAAAACCACCTGAATTACCCGTATAGAACGACCATCTGTCGTCAAAGGGTCGATAATGCACGGGTGTTAGAAACTTGGCGTCCAAATTTTCTCGAACATCATTTTGCGCCCATTCGACTTGCCAACTTTGCACATCTTTGCCGAGAAGATATTTCTTCCGCGCCGTCTCAACCGCTAGAGTAGAAAAGTCAATAACTCTGCGCCATAAAGTTTCCTTGCTCTCATCTATTGTTAGTCGGTCCCGAGCAGTAACCATCCCAACGCCATTTTCCGCGATCAAATCCGTTAGCCCAAATCCCGTCTGGTATTGGGCTAACAAGGTATAGTTTCTTGGAACAAAGGCAAATTGGGGTGCTGTGCAGTTGATAAGCGTTGTTGTGGGCGGGCCAATCCGACCGACATTGAGCGCAGCGTATTTAACTTCACGTGCGCCCCAGAGGTCACCATGTTGCACCTCTGCCAATTTCTTGGTGTTGCCTCTCTTCTTAACGGCAACGATGATCGCAACACCTTGTCGAATGTCGAAGACATTCTTATCGGGTCTGCCGTCCGGGGAAGCCTCTTTCTTATTGGCGTTGCCGTGCAGGTCCAAGACATAAATCTTGTCAAAGGTCTGCAACAAGTGCCATCGCATCCCTCGGAAGGTGGGGTTGTCGAGATAGCCGTGGTTTGTGATGAAGCCGAGGACACCTTCACCGTTTTTCTCGATCAGGTGTTCTGACAAGCGAATGAACTTCACATAGTCATCTTGCAGCCAGTGCTTGCGTTCACCGAAGTGAACGTCATCGACGTATTTGTAATCCTCGATCAGTTGCGTGATCCACTTACCGTTGTTCTGGGAAATTCCCGAATACGGCGGGTTGCCGATCACGCACATGATCGGCGTCTGGCGTTTGACCGTATTGGCCTCGCGCGCTTCCCTTGTCAGCCATTGCGCCATGAACAGGTCGCGCACATCACGCTCGCCTTCCTCCAGGCTGTTGGTCAGGTAAACCCCAAGGCGCGGCGGGGTTCCGGTGGGTTTGTAGCCGAGTTCGGTCAGGATCATGTCCAGCTTCATGTGGCACATCGCATAGGAGGCCATCAGCAGCTCAAACCCGTGCAGGCGGGGGATCAGGTCGCGCTCGATATAGGGCGACCACATGCCCTCGGCCATGTCTTTGACCTTGGGGGCGATCTGCTTGATCACCTCGGCCAGAAAGGTGCCGGTTCCGGTGGCGGGATCAAGGATTTGGACGCGGTGAACCTGTTTCTTGATCGTGACCGCCTTGCCGTTCTTGGTTTCGCCCGTATCCCAATCAACCGTGACCTTTGAGGTATCGGCCAAGCCATCGGGCAGGCCAAATTCGGTTTGCAGCACCTCGCCCACCGCGCGCACGATGAAGTTGACCACGGGTTCGGGTGTATACCACACCCCGCGCGCCTTTTTCTTGGCAGGGTTGTAAGCGGCGAGGAAGGTTTCATAGAAGTGCAGGAAGGGGTCATTCTGCCCGGTCAGCTTGCCAAAGCCTTCCATCAGTTTCTTGACATTGGCGGCTTGGAACACGGCGGCCAGATCGTCGATCACCCATTTGACGCGGTCGTCCAGTTCGGGGCCAGCGATGTAGCCGAACAGGCTGCGCAGGAACGGGTTGGATTTGGGCAGCAGTTCCAGCGCCTCTTGGCGGCTGAACGTGTTCAGTGAGGTATCATGCAGGCGGGCGGCGAACATGCCGTAAGCGATGGTTTCGGCGTAGATGTCGGAAAAATCCTCGGGCGTGATGTCGTGGATCAGGTGTTCCTTGAATGCCTTGAATTGCCCGGTCAGTTCGGTTTGCAGGTCATTGTCGGCGCGCAGGGTGTTGCCAAGGATGTCTTTGATCAGCACCGCCTTGCCTGCCATCATCTCGGCCAGCACGCGCGGCGAGGTGATGGTTTGCGGCCGCTGGGCGATGAAGTCACGCAGCAGGTTTTCCAGCGTGTCGTGGTGCAAGGGTTTGGGTTGAATGCCCATGAGGTAGTCGGCAATGGTGACAGAGGCGATCAACGCGCCATTGCGGTAGAAATCCCAGTCAAGGCAGTTGGTGTAGATCAGGTTCGGCAGGGCGGCGCGGTAGCGGTCTTGCTGGCCCTTGTTGGCATCCTTCATGCCGCGAAGGCCGACACCCAGGTCTTTCGCCTCTGCGTGGCCGACGATGATGTCACCGCGTTGAATGATGAAATCTGGGGCACCACAGGCCACGCGCTTGGGTTCGTTCAGAGCGGTGACGCCGTCGGCCAAGGCATTGAACAGGGTTTCCAGCGCAGAACGGTAGGAATGTTCGGTTGCGGCCCCGGTCTTTTGGACTGCCTGAACGCGGGAAATGAAATCGCCAATAATGGTCATGTTGTGCCCTTTGATCCGGCACAACCTTAGGCAAGCCGGGCCACGGGCGAAAGGGCCATATCGCGGATCAACTCGCCTTGGCGGGTGGTGGATACCGGGCAATAGGCGCTTAGGGTGGTGGCGATGTTTTCGTGGCCAAGGTTCAGCGACCAAGCCTTGTATTGCTCGGGCGTGCGGCAATTGGTGTTGGCGAGAATACCCAGCGCTGTGAAGCCGTTCAGGACGGCGACACGGACTTGGAATTCAGCCACCTGACGACCCCGGTCCCTCGCCATCAGGCGCTGGCCCAGCAGTTTCGCTTCGCGGACCTTCGGTTCACACAATGCATCCAATCGTCGGGAAAACGATCCCCGTTCGGGGGAAAACTCTCCCCCGGATAGTTTTCTGTTCCCCTTCACCTTTTTCTGATCCTCCTCATATTTCGACGCGGCTTCGGCGGTGGTAGCCGCTCCATCGTCGCCAGAGCGCACGGCCGAGGTATTTCGACGCCCGCAGGGCCTCGTTGCGCGCGACGGCACCTGGCGGGTGACAGCTTTCCACGGCTTGGCGTTCCTGTGCTGCGGAATGACGGCGACAGCACCCCGTTCGGCGATGGCATCGTGGCACTTTCTGGTGTCATAGGCCCCGTCGGCGGTGACGCTGGCGATCTCTTGGTCGGGCGGGATCTGGTCGAGCAGTTGGGGCAGCATCCCTCGCCGGTTCGCTCGAACCGGTGGCGCTTACCGGCTCGACATCACCTACGTCGCTGCTTGTGAACTCGGCGGCCCGGATTTCCAGCGTTTGCTCGTCGATCCCCCCTCTCGGCGAATGTAGCATTCGCCTGCCGGGCAATGGATGTGGATCTTGCGCCAGACGCGACGTTTGGAGCCGCCATGCTTGCGCGCATTCCACTCGCCTTCGCCTTCGACCTTGATCCCCCTCGCCGGTTCGCTCGAACCGGTGGCGCGAACCTGCTCGATGTCGATCAGCAGGTGCAGGGGGCCTTGGGAACCGCGATAGGGGATGTTGACCTTCAGGGTCTTCTGGCGGCGGCTCAAAGTGCTGAAATCCGGCACCTCCCAGTCCAGGCCGATGAGCCGCAAGAGGCTTTCGACGAACCCAGTCGTTTGCCGCAGCGCCATGCCGAACAGCACCTTCATCGTCAGGCAGGTCTGGATGGCGTTCGTCGGGAAAACTCTCCCCCGGATAGTTTTCTGATCCTCCTCACCGCTGTAGACGGGCTGTCGGCCCCGCTTCCCGGTGGGCGCCGCAGCCCAGCTCATCTCTGGGTCAAACCAGATCGTCAGAGAGCCCCGGCGCTTGAGCGACTCCCTCGCCATTGGGCTCGAACCAATGGCGCCTCAATGGCTCGATAGGCGGGCCAGTTCAGGGTCTTGTAGGTCGGCGTGTTCGGTTTTCTCATGCCCTCCAACTACCACACTGGATTCACTAGATGAATCCCCTCACACCATTTGTGCAACAAAGCACCGCCAACCTCAAAACGCTTGATCGCTATTGGGTGCATCAGGCGGGCGGGTGTCTTGCCCTCGCCATGCAATCCGCGCTGGGCGACGTGGGTGTCAACGGCGGAGCAAAAACCGGCCACGGGGCGGCGCAAAAGTCGGCCATTTCGGGATGGCGAGAGGTCAGATGGGGTGGTTGCCGCCCTCCCCAGACGGCATTGCAATGTGCCAAGATGGTGGTCTGAGAGCCACGAAACGGAGAGGACGGCGAAATGAAGGCTATAATGATTGGTGTGGACTTGGCGAAGTCTGTTTTTCAGGTTCACGGGGCATCGATGTCGGTTCAGGTTCAGTGTCGGGGCAGGTTCAGTTTCGCAAGAAGCTGTCGCGCCCGCAGTTCATGAAGCCCATGGCAGAGCAACCCGCTGCCGTGGTGGTGATGGAGGCCTGTGGCAGTGCCAGCTACTGGGCACGGGAGATGATCAAGATGGGCCATGAGGCCAAGCTGATCGCTCCGCAATATGTGAAACCCTTTGTGAAGCGGCAGAAGAACGATGCTGCCGATGCCGAGGTGATCGTGGATGCGGTGCCGCGCCCTGAGATGCGCTTTGTCCCACCAAAAACCGAAGAACAGCAGGCAGCGCTGTCATCTTCCGGGCACGCGAGCGTCTTGTCCATCAGTGCCGCGAACTCACGAATGCCCTGCGCGCCATGATCTACGAATACGGGCACGCGGTGCCGCAGGGGCCGGTGCATCTCAAACCTATCGCCCGGATCATCGAGGCCGAGAACAGCGATCTGCCGGAGTTGGGGCGCGAAGAGGTGTGCTATCTGATCAAGCAGATTGCCGAGAAGACCGCCCGCATTGAAGCCAAGACGCGCAAGATTGCGGCACTGGCGGCCCTGGCTCCCACAGCCCGACGGCTGCAGACGATGCCCGGCGTTGGGCCCCCTCTCGGACATGCTTTGCATGTCCTGCCGGGCAACGGATCACGGCGCTGGCGATCGAGGCCTTTGCCCCCGCGATGGAGACCTCCAAATGCGGGCGTGATTTCGCCGCATGGCTCGGGCTGGTGCCGAGGCAGTTGTCATCCGGGGGCAAGGAGCGGCTGGGGCGCATCTCCAAGGCCGGGCAATCTGACATACGGCGCCTTTTGATCATCGGTGCTGCG
>JBCKXH010000131.1:0-6353 GCA_038921555.1 Paracoccaceae bacterium | reverse complement strand
CTGCCGCCGCCCGCCCGCCTTTCGCGCTTCACGCTACCCCGGTGCCACTTTTGTCGCCGCCGTTTCACGACGCAAAGGGGCGCAGGCTGCATCTGGACGACTTTGCGGGTCGGATTTTGGTGCTGAACGTCTGGGCCACCTGGTGCCCGCCCTGCCGCGCAGAAATGCCCGCACTGGACGCCTTGCAAGCACGGCTGGGCGGCACGGAGTTCGCGGTCGTTCCCTTGTCGATTGACTCAGGCGGGGTTGCGGTGGCCCGAAAATTTTACGCCGAAATCGGCATTCGCAATCTGAAGCTCTATTGGGGCGAATCCCTGCGCGTCCAACTTGGCTTTGCCGTGATCGGCCTGCCGACCAGCCTTCTGATCGACCGCAAAGGTCAGGAACTTGGCCGGGTCAGCGGTCCGGCGAGATGGGATGACGACGCGGCGATTGAACAGATTGCCCGCGTGATCGCTGGCCCATGAGCCCCATAGCAAAATCGAAATCGCAATGACAACCCTTGCGGTTTACGGGCTGCTTTTCCTGTCGGCTTTCCTTTCTGCCACCTTGTTGCCGGGATCGTCAGAGGCGGTGCTGCTTGGCTTTCTGGCCACCGGGCAGGGCAGCCCTGCCGCGCTGATCCTGTTTGCAACACTTGGCAATGTCGGGGGAGCAGTGGTGAACTGGGGCCTTGGACGGTTCCTTGAGCATTTCATGGACCGGTCGTGGTTTCCCATTGATGGGGCGGCGATGGCCCGTGCGCAGGGCTGGTTTGGGCGCTGGGGCCTGTGGTCGCTGCTCTTGTCATGGGTGCCGGTGATCGGTGATCCGCTGACCCTTGTGGCAGGGGTGTTGCGGGTGCCGTTCGGGCGGTTTTTGGTGTTGGTGACCATCGGCAAGGTGCTGCGCTATGGGCTTGTGGTTCTGGCCTGGCAGCAGTGGGGCACGACTTGAGCGGCAATGGCGGCCCGCCGCCAAGGGCTGGCGGTTCCGTCATTCTTCCGTTCCTTCGGCAATATTGTCGTGGCCCAGGCGCGCGTCGGCCCACCTGTCGCGCAATGCGCCTTCATCACGTTGTGCGTCATCAAACCACTTCTGTTTCAATTCGCTGAGCGATGCGTTGTATCGCGCCACCCAGTCCTGAAAACCCGCATCAAGTCTGCCGTTGTGCAAAGCCGCCTCAACCCGAAAGGCAAAACTTTCGCCTCGGTTCCAGGTCACAACTGCCGTCTCACCATACAGGCTGGGATCAAGCATCGGCGCAGCCCCACCAAGTCGGGCAGGCAAGGAGAGGTCTTCCAGCAGCCAATCAAGGATATTCTGCGCCGTGGTCGGCGCAATGCGGGCATACGGTATGTCATGGCTGGGTGGATGTTCCTCGAGCGTTCCGCCGCGACGCTCTGGGCGGTAGCAGGATGGCCAGAACGCGGGGTCAGAAGAAAACCTCTCGGCCATCGCATCCGTCAGATGGACCTGCCACCGGCCATCCTGAAAGAACTGATTTCTCCGTCGCGCTCCCTGAAATTCCTCGGGCCAAAGGCTCCACAAGTCATCTTCTGCATCGCGCAGGGTATGGCTGACCATTGCCCCCGCATCGCCCATCGGCAGATGAATATCGACACTTGAGCCTCGGATCATGTAGGAGCCGACCCCCATGTCGCCAGTCGGGGCGATGGCGAGGTACAACTCCCAGTAGGCAGTCGCCGACCCCTCAAGGATCAACGTTGCACGGTCCTGCGATGCTTCAGCGCCATCATCGGTGAGCGGGACAACCGAAAAACTGCCCGCCAGAAACCCATAGGGAATCCGCCCGATCTTCACCGATGGATACGGGGGCACCTCTATCTCCAGCCACAGCACAAAGGTGGGCGGCAACTTCGGGTCAAAGGGACCGGAAAATGTCGGATCCAAGAATTTCGCCACCGGCCCGTCATGCAGATTCCAACCGGCCTGAAGCCGTTTGGCACGTTGAAATAGCTTCACGAGGTCCAGCCGATCTGCCATTTGCGCTGCATGGTCGCGCAGAAGGCGCGCCAGACGCAGTTCCGGCTGCACCTCGGAGGGGTCAAGCATCGGATCGGGCGGCAGCGGCTTGGCGTTCAGGCCAGTGAAGGTCAGGAATTCCTGTTGCAGGTTGAACGGGTCTTTCGCCAGTATTTCGGCCAGCCCTGCTACGAGCTTCAGATAGATTCGCACGTTCCGCGCAGGCTCCGCCTTGCCGGCATAACGCTGCTTCAGTTCGGGCGTGATCGCCGTTTCCGACTGCCGCAGCATCCAGCGGTGGATGCGGAAATCTTCGCCTGCCTTTGTGACTGCGCCACAATGCGTCTCGATCTCTTTGGGACGATGCTTAAGTGCCTTTGCTTGCGCATACAACTTAGAGATGAACAGGGCGGCGCGCAGTCGCTGATCACTGTTCAAGATTTTTGGGTCACCCCCGGCGATCAATGCATCAATCCGGGACTGCATCTCCTCCCGCACTCTCGCGGAAATTCTGCGGCCGCGTTCATGGTCAGCGTTTCTGGGCGTCGAGTTCATTGTCATGTCCTCACCTGCGGCCCTTGCGATAGGCCCGGCCACGCCGACCAGACCGGATCGGGATGACGGTGATCACCACGGCATCTGCGCTGACAACCGCTGCATAATGGCCGAGCCGGTCACCGAGATTGAGCGCCTTCGCGCGATCCCTGCTGACCGAAAAGGCGGTGGCAGACCCACCGACATCGACCTCAAGATCGGCATGATACAGAAGGACTGCCAGAAACTCCGGCCTTAAACCACGATTTGCGCAGCGCCGTGCCGCGTGCCGACTGAAGGTCAAACTGTTCAAGATCGGCATGGCGATTCTCCCGAGTTGGTAGGTGTGAGCTAAGCTTGCCGCGGGGTGCTCGGCTAGGCTACTCCAATTTCGGCAAAATCTAAAATTTTTTCCGGTAGAAAATACCGCCAATATTCGGTATATTTCCTAGTTTGGTCCCAGCTTCGCAATCACAGTTCGCCCGCGCCGGCACCGATTCCCTTTCGGCCACCAACGCCACCTTCATGCCGCAAACCGGATCGACGGCGGTTTTAGCGCCTGGCGATTCAGTGTCCGGGTGGGGCATCATCTCTGCCATGGCAGGGTCCTGCCCGGCACGGGCCTCCGCAGAAACTGGCATTTGCTTTCACTTTCAATGGGTTCACTGATGCGAGGCTGACCATCATTCTATGGGCAGTGCAAACAGCATGCCCATAGAACGTGTCTGCGGCTTTCCACTCCTGGAAGGTCAACCCCCAAAGGTCAACCGCCAAACAGTCAGATCGCCTTGACTGCTTGTGCCAGAAGGTCGCGCACTTGCCCGGCCACCGCGTGCAGCGCAGGATTGTCGATGGCCTGCATCGAGGCCACCGGATCAATCGCGCTGACCTCGACCCCGCCATCCACCGCCCGGATTATGACGTTGCAAGGCAGCATCGCGCCGACCCGAGGTTCCATGCCGATGGCCTGATAGGCCATCTTCGGGTTGCAGGCGCCAAGAATGCGGTAGGCTGGCATATCCACATCCAGCTTCTTCTTCATCGTCGCGGCGACATCGATCTCGGTCAACACGCCAAAGCCGTGATCGGCCAGGGCTTTGCGGGTGCGGGCATCAACCGCGTCGAAACTTTCGCCGGAAATAAGGCGGTTCATCGTGTAACCCATGGTCGGTTCCTTCCGGTGTTTCATTTCTGGAGATACTTGATCAGCGCCGCGATGAGCAGGCCCGCCACAACCAGCGCTATGACCCCACCACCCCAACCGAACCCCATCCCGTATCCATATCCGTTCATCATGATCTTTTCCTTTTCGACGTGCTGCCCCGGCAATCTACACTGGGGCAGACAGTCTGGCTTCAGTTGTCGTCCATCATGCCTTGGCCCATGCCCTGCATGTCGTCATTCTGACCCGCCATCTGCGCTTGCATCATCGCGGCCATGTGCTGTCGGGCTTTGCCGCCAGTGACCTTTACCCGTTGAGCGCGCATAGGCAGTCTGCCCGCGCGCCCTGATCTACAGCCCCCGCTCGGCCAGCCAGGCCTGCAACTGCGCAATCTCGGTCTCTTGCGCAGCAATCACCCCTTCGGCCAATGCCCGGATCTCGGGGTCCGTGCCATGTTCCAGAACAACGCGGGCCATCGCCACGGCCCCCTGATGGTGCGGAATCATGCCGCGGACAAAATCCACATCCGGGTCGCCCGAATAGGCGACCATCATCCCCTGCATCATCTCGTTCATCGCCGCAGTATAGGCCGCCACTGCCGCCGTATTGCCGCCCGCCTCGCCCATGCCTTGGCCCATGCCCTGCATGTCGCCATGCCGACCCGCCATCTGGCGTTGCATCATCGCGGCCATGGCGGCCATCTCGGCCTCGGTCACCTGCGCATCGCCATCCGCATCATGCATCTGGAAAGCCCGCACCGTCATTGGCCGCATGTGATCCGCGTGCATCACCGCGAATTCGGCTAGCGACAGCGTGCCATTGGCGCCTGTATCGTAGTTCTTCAGCTCTGCCTGAATGCCGGCCGCCATTTCCCCCGGGCTGAGCGTGCCATCCTTGTTGGCGTCGAAGGTCTGCATCGCATAGCTCTGCGCACCCATCATGCCACCCATCATGCCGCCATCCATCATGCCCATGCCGCCAAACTGGCCCATCGACTGTTGGGCTGCGACCGGAACGGCAAGAGCGATGGCCGCCACGGTTCCAATAACGAAAAGAGGTGTGTGTTTCATAGTGGAACTCCTGTTGTGTCGTCGCATCAGGCCCACATCGGCGGCAAGTGTCCTTGATCTGGATCAGTTTGTCAATAAATCGGATCGGATGTTTGCGAGGGCTGTTCGGGTCAGCCTTGCGTGAGAACAGCGATATGCCGCTGTCCGCACCGCAGATCGCAGCATGGAATGCCCGAACAGTCGTCAGCGACCTGTGGGGCTGGACAAGCGGCGCATGTACCAAAGAACCAGTGCCGGAATGAGCGCCCACTGCAAAATCGGAGCAAGACCGGTTCCGCTGAAGGGCAGGCGTGGCATCGCGGTGCCATAGGTCCAGCGCTCCAGAACCTCGGTGCTGAGAAACTCGATTCCTACTGTAATGCCGAGACCAATGCCAATGAAAAGGATCGAAGCCCGGTATTCAGGGCGGCCCACCCAATGCCGCGTCCCGGCCAGCAACGCCGCCGCCCAATAGGCCACCAGAGCGATCACCATATCCCCCAGCGTGACTTGCAGGCAGATTCGGATGCCGTCGAGGTGCGTGGCCTGTTCCAAGCTGCTGAACAGCGGTGCCTGCAAAATCTCCCAAGTGAAGTGCATCGGGAACGAAAGGATCAAGAGATCGGCCTCAGGCGCGATCAGTCGTTCAGCTGACATGCCTGTCGTCCTTCTTTTTTGTAACACCACGCCTTAACCTTGTCCTGGGGGGCCGGAAAGTAAAGTGCTGTAGGTGGTAAACTTTTGAACGCTTGGCCTGTCCTTGCCGCTATACAACGGGTAGAGGAGACCTTGGACTCCTTGCCAAATTTCCATCAAACCTTTTGGGGAGCATAAGACAAGTTGGAACACCGCTGGATGGGAAAAGAATTGAAGCGCAGACATGTCCTCGCTGGAATGGCGGCAGTGGCGCTGACACCGGGGATGCCGGCCTTCGCCCATGAAGAGCCGCCTTTCGAGATGCCCCAGGACTACTTGCCGACGCTGGTTGAAACTGTCGCTTTGCTGCCAACCGGCGACATTCATGTGTTTCCCAACCAGTTCCGGCTTTACCTAACGTTACCGGGCAGTCGGGCAATCCGCTACACGGTGGGTGTTGGACAACCTGGCCTGTATCACGCAGGGTTGTTCGCTGTGGGTGCAAAGCGTGAATGGCCCAGTTGGACACCGACGCCCGCGATGATCGCGCGCGACCCTGACTCGTTTGCGCGATTTGCCGATGGGCTGCCCGGTGGGATAAACAACCCGTTGGGGGCCCGCGCCCTCTACCTGTATGATGATCAGGGTAGGGACAGCTACTTGCGCATCCACGGAACCAACAAGCCCCGGACCATCGGAACAGCGGTATCGAACGGCTGTGCGAGGTTGACGAATGAGGATGTGACCGACCTCTATGTTCGGGTAACCATCGGAACACGCGTTATTCTGCATGAGCAAGCGGCGGTGTGAGCTACAAAGGGAAGCATAGAGGCAGTGTGAATCCCCTACCCGATTGATCACGAAAAGTTCAGGGATGCCGCAGGCGATTGGAGCTATGACCGAAAGTTGGTGGCGCGGTGTTCAGGCGGCATTCGTTTCGTGCTTGATCCCGTCACGGAACTCAACCCCCTGGATGATTTCGGGCAGGCGGTTTTGGCCGTCAAGTT
>JBCKXH010000130.1:0-6401 GCA_038921555.1 Paracoccaceae bacterium | reverse complement strand
AAAGGACGGCGGGTGCTGCTCTTCTCGTGTGCGACGACTTTTCCAGTGGCCGATAAGCACGTGAACGGGGGCTGGCTCTGACAAGACCGTGGTCTTGTTATCTGGCGCCCACCTGAGACCTCTGGCTCTCGGGAAAACCAAAGTTGCCACGGTTGCTGCGGGCCCGCCACCCTTGCCCAAAATGAACAGGCGCGCCAAAAGCGCGCCCCCGATCGAAAGCCCGGCCAAGTTCAGCGGCGCGATTTACCCGCCGCCACCTTGATCGGTATCAGCTCGGGCAACGGCCGCGTCGCCGCACCGACCCGCTCAACCAAAGCCAGCAAGGCATCAAGGCCGCGTTGAATGAACTTCGACATGATCCCTCCTAGGCCGCCTGATCATACATAATTCTATCATCTGGATCGGCAAGGGGAAGTGTCAATTTTATGGCAAGCCGGAAATGGCCGTCAAAATCCTTCGGGCAGCACCTCATGCGCCATATGATCCAGCACGGCATTGACGAATCTCGCCTCTTTTCCCTCTGGAAAGAACGCCTTGGCGACATCGACATATTCGGTGATCGCCACGCGCGGCGGTGTCGGAATCTCGATCAACTCGGCACCGGCTGCCCGAAAAAGCGCCCGCAGCACCGGATCAAGCCGCGCAATCGGCCATTTTGCCACCAGCGCCCGGTCGGTCATCTGATCGATTCGCGCCTGCAGGTTCACGGCATGGCTCACGATGGCGCGAAACAGCTCGACATCGCCCGCGGCCATCTTATCCCCGTCATAGACGGCGCCAAAGCGGTGGGTCTCGAACTCAGCCGTCACCGCCTCGACCGTCTGACCCGAGCTTTCCATCTGAAACAGCGCCTGCACGGCATAAAGCCGCGACGCCGATTTCATCTGTTTTCTGTCCGAAGCCTTCATGCCCCCGCCTTCAATTTGTGGTCCCCGCCGCCATTCCGGCCCGTCCATAGCCAATGCTGCGGCGAATGGCCATGGAGTGCGGGCAGATCACGGCTCGAAATAAAGGTCCGCCGCCCGCCTGACCCGTCCTCGACCCCAGGTCCGCCATGGTGCCGGGTCATCCCGGCCTCCACCGCCCACCTTGGCAAAATTTGCCGCAAATTCGCCGCTCTGACCCGCTACCGGTTAGAGAATCGCAAGTTTCGCCCTTTACCTTGGTCGCCTGAAGCCCGACCAAGACCGGGCAAATCGGGAATGGAATGCAAGCCACCGGACAACTCCAGCGCTTTTTGTTCCTGCAAGGACCCCACGGGCCGTTTTTCCACCGTTTGGGCAGGATGCTGAGCAAGGCCGGGGCGCAGGTTTGGCGCGTCGGCTTCAACCGAGGCGACCGCGCCTTCTGGCCGACGACCGAATCCTACATCGGCTTCAAAGGCATCCCAGACCTCTGGCCCGCGGCGTTTGCCCTGATCGTGGCGCAAAAGGGCATCACCGATCTGGTGCTTTATGGCGACACCCGCCCGATTCACGCCCAGGCCATCACTGCCGCCAAGACCCTTGGCCTGACCGTCCATGTCTTTGAGGAAGGCTACCTGCGCCCGCATTGGGTCACCTATGAACGCGGCGGCTCGAACGGAAATTCGCGGCTGATGGGTCTGACGATCAGCCAGATGCAGCAGGCCCTCGCCCGGTCCGACATGGAGCTGCCCGACGCACCCGCCCATTGGGGCGACATGCGCCAGCACATGTTCTGGGGTGCGCTGTATCACTGGTTCGTGCTGACCGGCTTTTGGGACTATCGCAACTTCCGCCCGCACCGCGCGCTGAGCGTCGGTCAGGAATTCCTGTTGTATGTCAAACGCCTGATCCTGCTGCCCTTGCACCGCTATGAACGCATCGTCGCCACCTGGCGCATCCAGCATGGCAGCGCACCCTATCACCTTGTGCTTTTGCAACTGGAGCATGACGCCAGTTTCCAGATGCACTCGCCCTTCGCCACGATGACCGAGTTTCTTGCCCTCGTCATCGACGGCTTTGCCAAAGGCGCCGCCCCGCACCACCACCTGGTTTTCAAAGCCCACCCGCTGGAGGATGGCCGCGTGCCCGTAGCACGCGAAATCCGCCACCTCGCCGCCCGGCATGGCATCACCGCCCGCGTGCATTTCGTGCAGGGCGGCAAGCTGGCGCAACTCTTGAACCACGCCCGCAGCGCGGTCACCGTCAACTCCACCGCCGCCCAGCAGGTCCTGTGGCGCGGCCTGCCGCTCAAGGTTTTCGGCGCCGCCGTCTATGCCAAGCCCGAGTTTGTCTCGACCCAGAGCCTGCCCGATTTCTTCGCCCATCCCACAAGGCCCGACAGCCGCGCCTACCGCGACTACCGCCATTACCTCTTGGAAACCTCGCAGGTTCCCGGCGGTTTTTACGCCACCCGTGGCCGCCGAGAGCTGCTCCGCCAGGTCGTGGACATGATGCTGCAACCGCAAGACCCCTATGACGCGCTGACCTCGGGCAACGCGGCACCACGGCAACAGTTGCGGCTTGTGACGTAGACAGTGCAATCACTTCTGGCATATTCCCGCGTCATTGCTTAGGCTTGCCCGCAAAAGTTGAGGTAAACTCTCACAGAAGGAGTGCGAGCAGTGACCAAAGTTTTCTCAAGGGGGGCAAGTGCCCTCAGCCTTGTTGCCCTGTTGCTGGGGACCGCTTCCTGCGGCCTGCCGCGCTCTGGCCCCACCAAGTCTGAGATCTACAAGGGCTCGGTTCTGGCAGGCGGCGATGCTTTCATCGTGACCGTCAACCCCCGCGTGACCCGCGCCACTTCGGTGGTTCCGGCGCTGGGCTTCTCCTCCAGCTTCCTGAATGCCGGGTTAATGGGGTCGGATGTCATCTCGCCCGGCGATACCCTGGCGCTGACGATCTTTGAGAACGTCAAGGATGACCCGCTTCTGGGCAATACCGGCCAGCGCGTTTCGGTGCTGAACACCCTGCAAGTTGACGGTCAGGGCTATATCTTCGTGCCCTATGCCGGCCGGATCAAGGTCGCCGGCACGACACCCGAGGGTGTGCGCGATGCCGTCACCCGCAAATTGGACCCGCAAACGCCTGATCCGCAGATCACCGTGTCGCGGGTGGCCGGCGATGGGTCCGCCGTCACCGTGGCGGGCTCTGTGGCAGGGCAAGGCAACTATCCCATCGACCGCGCCGCCCGCACGCTGACCGCCATGATCTCCAAGGCTGGCGGGGTGACCATCCCGCCCTCGGTCGCCGTGGTTCGGGTAACCCGTGGCAATCATTCGGAAAAAATCTGGCTGCTGGACCTGTATTCCAACCCCGGCTTCGATATCGCCCTGCGTCCCGGCGACCAGATCGTCGTCGAACAGGACACCCGCGCTTTTGTGGCGCTTGGGGCGACCGGCGTGCAGAACCGCGTGCCCTTCACCACGCAGACCCTGTCGGCGCTGGAGGCGATTGCCACGGTCGGCGGATTGAATTCCAACCTTGCCGACCCGACCGGGGTCTTTGTGCTGCGCAATGAACCGCAGGACATCGCCAACGCCGTGCTTGGCCGCAGCGATCTGCAAGGCGCCCAGCGCATGGTCTATGTTCTGGACCTGACCCAGCCCGCCGGGCTGTTCGAGGCGCGCGATTTCCTGATCCGCGACGGCGACACCATCTATGTCACCGAAGCGCCCTTCGTGCAGTGGAACAAGACGCTTGGCGCGATTACCGGCACCGCGGCAGGGGCAAGCTCGGTGGCATCGGCCGCCGGGCTTTAGGCAGCACTTTGTCCGCGCCGCACAGTAGCCATTTCGCCGCCAGGGACATTCCAACCGCCGGGGAGATTCCCCGGCGGCTTTATTTCTACAACGCCGGTTTTTTGACCCAACCCCGCCTGCGCCGCATCCTCGCTTTGAGCGGCCACGAGCTGCGCATCGGCCTGCCCGGCCCGGATGACGGAGTCGTCGTTTGGGGCCGCTCGCCCTATTCCCATCGCGGTCAGGCCGTGGCCGCCCGCCGCCATGTCCCGCTGATCCGCATCGAGGACGCCTTCCTGCGCTCGATCCACCTCGGTCGCGCCGGCCACCCCGGTCGCGCCGGCCACCCCGGTCGCACCGGCCACCCCGGTCGCACCGGCCACCCCGGTCGCACCGGTCGCACCGGTCGCACCGGCGATCCGCCGCTTGGCCTGCTGATCGACCCCTTGGGCGTGCATTTCGACGGCACCGAACCCTCGCTGCTGGAGCGTATCCTCACCACCAACCCCTTGAACGATTCGAACCTCCTGACCCGCTCAAGCGCCGGAATTGCCCGCCTCAAACACCTCGACTTGTCAAAATACAACATTCACGATCCCACACTTGCCCCACCCGCCCCCGGCTATGTGCTGCTCATCGACCAGACCTTGGGCGACGCCTCGATCCCCGATTCCACCGCCTTTCGCCGCATGCTAGGTCAGGCGCTGACCGATCACCCGACCGCCCGCATCGTGATCAAGAGCCATCCCGAAACAAGTGCGGGCCATCGCCCCGGCCATTTCAGCGCCGCCGACGCCAAGGGCCGCGTCACCCTGCTGAGCGATCCTGTCTCGCCCTGGCGACTGCTGGACGGCGCCATCGCCGTCTACACCGTCTCGTCGCAGCTGGGGTTCGAGGCGATTCTGGCCGGTCACCGCCCCGTGGTATTCGCTCAGCCCTTCTATATGGGCTGGGGCCTGAGCGATGACCAGATTCCACACCCCCGCCGCAACCGCACCCTGACCCGCAACCAGCTTTTCGCCGCAGCATTGATCCTTGCACCGACCTGGTATGACCCCTGCCGTGACCGGTTGTGCACCTTTGAAGCGGCGGTTGATCAGTTGGAGGCCGAGGTTCGCACCTTCCGCGCGGACCGCCACGGCCATGTCGCCTGCGGAATGCGCCTGTGGAAACGCACCCGCTTGCAGGCGTTCTTTGGCGCTCATATGCCGCTGATCTTTGAAGATGATACCGTCCGCGCCGCTGCCCTTGCCGCGCAGAAAGGCCGCAACCTGCTGATCTGGGCGGGCTATGCCCCCGCCGAGATGACCGCAACAAGGGTCGAGGACGGCTTTCTGCGCTCGCGCGGCCTTGGTGCCGAACTGATCCCGCCGCTCAGTCTCGTGACCGACGACCTTGGCATCTATTACGACCCCCGCCGCGAGAGCCGCCTAGAACGCCTGATCCTAACCGCCCTGCCCGAGGGTGCCCTGCACCGCGCGCAAGACCTGACCGCCCGCCTGATCGCCACTGGCGTCAGCAAATACAACCTGCCCGGCACCTTGCCCGACCTGCCAACCGGCCACCTTATCCTCGTCCCCGGTCAGGTTCAGGACGACGCCTCGATCCGCCTTGGCGCGGGCCCGGTCAACACCAACCTCGCCCTCCTGCATGCCACCCGGCAAGCCAACCGCCAAGCCATTCTGATCTACAAACCGCATCCCGATGTCGAAGCGGGCCTGCGCCCCGGCCATATCAGCCAGGCCGACCTCGCCGACCCAGCACTTGCCCCCCTGATCATCGCCCGCCACTCAGATCCCATCGCCCTGATCAAGGCCTGCGATGAGGTCTGGACCATGACCTCGCTCCTCGGGTTCGAGGCGCTGCTGCGCGGCAAACAGGTCACCTGCCTCGGAGCACCATTCTATGCCGGCTGGGGCCTGACGACCGACCTCGGCCCGGTCCCCACCCGGCGCAGCCACCCGCTGCCGCGCCCGACACTGGCCCATCTGGTCCACGCCGCCCTGATCGCTTATCCGCGTTATTACGACCCGCTCAGCCGCCGCCCCTGCCCGCCCGAGGTTGCCATTGACCGCCTCAAAGCCGGCAGCATCCCGCACCCCGGCCTGTCCCTGCGCCTGCTCGCCAAACTGCAAGGCACCTTCGCCAGCCAAGCCCACTGGTGGCGCTGATTTCATCTTTTCATAAATATCCCACGGGTCGAGCCAGTGTTTCGCCATTGGTTCGAGAAACCACTGACGAGGCGGGGGTGTGAAACCCCCGGCACTCGCCACCCGTGCAGCACTCAGTAAATATACCTGATCTGCTCGGTCCAGAACCGCTCCATCCGCTTCAGCGCCGCATTGACCGTCTCCATCACCTCGGCATCGATCACGCCGCGCTTGCCCAAAACCTCGGCATGCCGCGCGAACAGGTCCGAGATCAGCCCGCGCACCTGCCGCCCCTTTTCCGTCAACCGGACCCGCACCGAACGGCGGTCAATCTCGGACCGCTGATGGTGCATATAGCCCAGTTCGACCAGTTTCTTCAGATTGTAGGACACGTTTGAGCCTTGATAGTAACCGCGCGACTTCAACTCGCCCGCCGTCACCTCATTCTCACCGACGTTGAACAGCAACAGCGCCTGGACCGAGTTGATTTCCAGAATGCCAACCCGTTCGAACTCATCCTTGATCACATCCAGCAGCAGCCGGTGCAG
>JBCKXH010000129.1:0-6404 GCA_038921555.1 Paracoccaceae bacterium | reverse complement strand
GCACGCGACCGATGGGACACGACCCGGCACCGTGCTTCAGCACGGTCTGGCTGACGTAGTAGCGGTACAGCCTGCTGCCCTTGCGGGTGTGGGTCGGCGAAAACGCAGCGCGCGCTCTGGTTGACCGCCCCCATCAGGCCGGACCGGTCCTGACACCTGCGCGCGGCGCATCATCACGGCCGTGGGCAAACCGAAGATTCGGACGTGCAATGCCAAGTTGCGCAGGGTAGGGTCATGGAAAACCAGCCATTTCCGTATTGGTGCCCCCGCATGTCCGACACCCTGACCGACCTGATCCAGACGCTGACGCCCGAAGACGGCTCGTCCATCGGCAATGGGGCCATGCTGGCGCTGTTGCGTGAACAGGTGCCCGGCCTGACGGACGAGGATTACGCCGCCGCCCGTGACGCGCTGGTCGATGAAGGGGTTCTGGCGCGCGGAAAGGGGCGCGGCGGGTCGGTCTTTCGCGTGACGGCGGGCGAGGACGAAGCCGACGACGGCGAGGACGACGGCGAAGATTTCGCACTGACCGCGTCCGAGGAAGGCGCGCCACGGCCACGCAGGGCCAGAACCGCCAAGGCAGCGCCGCGCAAATCCGGCGAGCCGGTGCAGGTGCTGTCCTATCGGCACGGGCAGACCCGGGTGAACAACCCCGAGGTGGGGATGGTTCATGCGGGCACCGATCCGGACGGGGCGAAAACCAAATGGGCCTATGATCCGCATCTGGACCCGGTGCTGAACTTCGATTCTGCCCGCGCCGGGGTGGAACGGCTGATCGACGCGGCACTTGCCAGCGATGACAAGACAGCGATGCGGGAGGCGCTGGCGGAACTGAAACGGCTGCAGGCGCCCTATCTGATGTGGACGGGCAAGGCGGAACGCACGTCGTTTGCCGTCGATACCGTATCCTTGCATGTCCATGAACGGGTGGACCCGGCGACGATCCTGCGTTTCGTGAAAAAGCGGATGGAGGCGGCGGACGGCTTTGCCGAAGCGGCACAGTTGGAAATGTTCGAGCCGGCCTTTCCAAAAGCGCCACTGCGCCAGGCGCTGGATTTCTACCACCACGAAAAGGGCTGGTCAAACCGGCTGGTGGCGGGCGACAGCCTGCTGGTGATGAACTCGCTGCTGACCAAGGAGGCGATGGGCGGCCGGGTGCAGATGATCTACATCGACCCGCCTTACGGCATCAAATACGGGTCGAACTTTCAGCCCTTCACCCACAAGCGCGACGTCAAGGACCGCTCGGACGCGGATCTGACCCAGGAACCCGAGATGATCAAGGCGTTCCGCGACACCTGGGAGTTGGGCATCCATTCCTACCTGACCTATCTGCGCGACCGGCTGGTGCTGGCGCGGGAGTTGCTGAGCGAGAGCGGCTCGGTGTTCGTGCAGATTTCTGATGAGAATTTGCACCATGTGCGGGAAGTGATGGATGAACTTTTCGGGGCTGAGAATTTCGTAGCCATTCTAACCTATACGACGACCAGTTCTCAAACGAGCCGGCTGATTGCTAATCCATGCGACTACATCATCTGGTACGCCAAATCCGTAGAGCTTGTAAAATGGAACAAACTGTATGCCGGAAAACGCGGCTTTACAGATGAAGGAACCGCGTATGGCCGGGTGCAACTCGCAAGTGGTGATCGGCGGACACTAGCGCCGCAAGAAAGAGCCGGGTTGTCCGAATTGCCAGAGGGCGGGAGAGTCTTTTCTCCAGGGGACATGACTTCCCAACGCCAAGGCCGCGAAGCTGGTCCGGGTTCGGCAATGTGGTTCCCGATTGAGTTTCGAGGGGAGAATTTCACTCCGTCAGGCGGGCGGGGATGGTCTTCAACCGAAGTGGGTCTCACTCGCGTTGTGCAATCCGAAAGAGCAGAGGGCGTCGGGAAAAACCTTCGCTTCGTGCGGTTCTTCGATGACAACCCCGGCAGCCCGCTCGGCACTCTTTGGGCCGATACAGGCATTGCAGGCTTCGCTTCGGACAAAGCGTATGTTGTTGAGACAAACACGAAAGTCGTTGAACGCTGCCTCCTGATGACCACCGATCCCGGCGATCTGGTGCTCGATCCGACCTGCGGCTCGGGCACCACCGCCTTTGTCGCGGAAAAATGGGGGCGGCGCTGGATCACCTGCGATACCTCGCGCGTGGCGATCACCCTGGCCAAGCAGCGGCTGATGACCGCCAGTTTCGACTATTACGCCCTGCGCTACCCGCAGGAGGGGCTGAAGGGCGGCTTCGATTATGAAACCGTGCCGCATGTCACGCTGAAGAGCATCGCCAACAACCCCGACATCGACACGATCCATGAGGAAGATCACCCGAAGATCGCGGCGGCGCTGGCCACGCTCAACGCCGCCCTCAACGCTGCCCCGCCGATCCTCTTTCGCCCCGCGCAAGGGGTGCGCAAGGGCAAGCCGGTCAGTTTTCAGGGTGGCGAGACCCTGCACGAATGGGAGGTGCCCTTTGAGTGGCCTGCCGATTGGCCCGCACCCGCCCGCGCGCCCTTCGACGCCTTCCACACCGCGCGGCATACGATGCAGCGCCGGATGGATGCCAGCATTGCCGCCCATGCCGAACAGGAAACCCTGTATGACAGGCCCCGCATCGACAAGAAGCGGCTGCGCATCACCGGCCCGTTCTCGGTCGAGGCGGTGCCCGCGCCCACGGTCTTGTCCCTGGACGACAGCCTGCCCCCCGCCGATGCCGATGCCAGCATCGGGCGCACCGGCGAGACCTCGCGCCAAAGCTCATGGCGTGCCGAGTTGCTGAAAACCGGCGTCCGCGCCAAGGGCGGCGCGATGCTGCGCTTTGCCGAGTTCGAAACCCTGCCCGGCCTGCGCCACCTGCATGCCAGCGGATCGCTGGCCGACACCGGCGCGCGTGTCGTCGTCAGCTTTGGCCCCGAACATGCCGCACTGGAACAGCGCCAGGTGGAACTGGCCCTGACCGAGGCCGAAACCCTGCGCCCCGCGCCAAAATTCATCCTGTTCTGCGCCTTCACCTTTGATCCCGAGGCCGCCAAGGACATCGACGAGGTGAACTGGCCCGGCGTGACCCTGCTGAAAGCGCAGATGAACACCGACCTGCTGACCGAGGATCTGAAAAAGGCCCGCGCCTCGAACCAGTCGTTCTGGCTGATGGGCCAACCGGATGTGGAGTTGCGCAAGCGCGAGGACGGGTTGTGGGAGGTCGAGGTCAACGGTTTCGACTATTTCGACCCACGCGCGGGCGATCTGGTGTCGGGCGGCAAAAATCAGATCGCGATGTGGTCGCTGGACACCGACTATGACCAACGGTCGCTGATGCCGCATCAGGTGTTCTTTCCGATGGCCGATGCCAAGGGTGGCTGGAACCGCCTGAAGGCAACGGTCCGGGCCGAACTGGACGAGGACCTGCTGGAGCAATTCCACGGCACCCTGTCCTTGCCCTTTGCGGCAGGCGACAACCGCCGGATCGCGGTGAAGATCGTCGATGACCGCGGCATCGAATCCCTCAAAATCATGCCGCTTGAGGACTGACCCATGTCCCTGATCATCAACAAGGCGCATGAATGTCCGCAGTTTCACCACGAACACAAGAACGGAAAACTGATCAAGGTTGAGGGCCGCAGACCTGCGAGCTACGAAGTCTTTGACCCTCGCAATAACACACAGCGGACCGAGGTCTTGGCGCTGGTCAACACCATCCGCGCCCGGGTGGACGAATGGCGCGCGGCGGGCTGGCCCGGCGTGACCATTGTGACGCGCAAACTGCTGGAGCATTGGCACGACCGCGAGGCGCGCCAGCACCCGTTCTATTTCTGCCAGCTGGAGGCGATCGAAACCCTGATCTGGTGGGTGGAGGGGGCGGAGGCCTTCAAGCAGGGCATCGCGATCCCCGGCGACGGGGGCGCGTGGGAGCGGCTCTGCAACAAGATGGCGACCGGCGCCGGCAAGACCGCGGTGATGGCGATGATCATCACCTGGCAGGTGCTGAACGCGCTGACCTATCCGAAGCGCAACAAGGATTTCAGCCGCGCGGTGTTCATCGTGGCCCCCGGCCTGACGGTGCGCGAACGCCTGCAGGTGCTGCTGCCCAGCGAGGGCAGTTACTAGGACGAGTTCAACCTCTGCCCCTCCGAGGCGTTGCGCCAAAAGCTGAACCAGGCCGAGGTGCGGATCGAGAACTGGCACAGGCTGATGCCGCTGAAAGAGCTGGACCGCTCGGTCGTGAAAAAGGGCCGGGAGTCCGACGAGGCCTATACAAGGCGCGTGCTGGGCAAGCTGGCCGCCCACAAGGACATCATCGTCATCAACGACGAGGCGCACCACGCCTATCGCAAACCGCCCGAGGTGAAGATTTCCAGGAAGCAGGCCGAGGAACAGGGGATCGACCTCGACCAGGCGACCCGCTGGATCGAAGGGCTGGACCGCATCCACAAGACCCGCCGCATCCAGCGCTGCTTTGACCTTTCCGCCACGCCCTTCGCGCCGACCGGCAAGAAAAGCACCGACACGGCGCTGTTCGACTGGATCATCTCGGATTTTGGTCTGAACGACGCGATCGAGGCCGGGCTGGTCAAGACGCCGCGCGTGGTGGTGCGCGACGATGCCCTGCCGGACGCCAGAACGCTGCGGTCCAAGCTCTATCACATCTACCGCGATCCATCGGTGTCCGAGGATCTGAACCGGGCCAAGGCCGAACCGCACGAGGCGCTGCCGAAACTGGTGCAGAACGCCTATACGCTGCTGGGGGCCGATTGGCGCGAGACGCAGCGGCAATGGCGCAAGGCGGGCCATCATTCGCCCCCGGTCATGCTGACGGTCTGCAACCGCACCGAAACGGCCGCGCGGGTCGAGCACTACTTCACCAAAGGCGACTCGCACTGGCCGGAGCTGCACGCCCCGAACCGGACGCTGCGCGTCGATTCCAAGGTGCTGGAGAAGGCCGAGATCGGCGAGACCGCCACCTCCGACAAGGGCTACGAGGCCCGGCTCAAGGGTATCATCGAGGCGACGAACCTGCCCGAGACCCGCAAGAAGCACCTGCTGGGCATGAAAAAGGAAGAACTGCTGCGCGAGATCGTGGGCAATGTCGGCAAGCGCGGCGCTGCCGGCCAGGACCTGCAGAACGTGATCTCGGTCGCGATGTTGTCCGAAGGCTGGGACGCCAAGAATGTGACCCACATCATGGGCTTGCGCGCCTTCACCTCGCAGCTTCTGTGCGAGCAGGTGGTTGGCCGAGGGCTGCGCCGGGTTTCCTGCGACACCGATGAGAACGGGTTGTTCCTGCCGGAATATGTGAACGTCTTCGGCGTTCCGCTATCCATTTCGGAAACCGGCGAAGGTGGCGATCCGCCACCGCCGCCGAGGCCCTCCACCCAGATCGAGGTCATCCCGGATCGAGCGCACCTGGAAATCAAGTGGCCCAACGTGCTGCGCGTCGAAACCGTGGTGAAACCGCAGTTGACCATCGCATGGGACAAGGTGCCCGCTCTGATGCTGGACCCGGCATCCACCCCCATCAGCGCCGAACTGGCACCTGCCTTGGGCGGTGCCACCGACATGGGTCAGGTCTCCGCAATTGATCTGGAGCGTCTTCCCGACGGCTTCCGCCTGCAAAGGCTGGTCTTTCAGGCGGCCCGCAAGGGCTTTGCCGAACTGCGTCACAGCTTTTCCGGAACCAAGGATTACTTGGCCGCGCAACTGGTGCGCATCGTTGAGAGCTTCCTGAAATCCAAACTTCTGGACATTCCGTCGCTTTTCCACTCCGATCCGCTGCGTCGGCGGATCCTGATCGCGTTGAACATCGACCTCGTCGTCCAGCATGTCATGCGCCACATTACCGAGCAGAACACGGAACGCCTCACCCCCGTCTTCGACGAAGAAAGCCCGATAGGTGCCACCGGTCAGATGCGGACCTGGTACACGTCCAAGCCCTGCTTTCCGGCGATCAAGTCGCACATCAGCCATCTCGTTGGCGATTCCTCGTGGGAGGGTTACGCGGCGAATGTCTTCGAGGGCCGGGATGACGTTGTCGCCTATGCCAAGAACGATCATCTGGGCTTCCAGATTCAATACATGTGGGCCGGTTCGCGCCGCCGATACATCCCCGACTTCCTGGTCCGGCTCTCCAGCGGCAAGATGCTTGCGCTAGAGATCAAGGGAACGGACAGCCCGCAGAACAAGGCCAAGCGCGACGCCCTGAACGAGTGGGTGAAGGCGATCAATGGGACAGGCGGATTTGGTCAGTGGTCATGGGACGTCGCGTTCAATCCAAGCGATGTGCAGGACATCATCACCAAGCACGCGAACGCCGCCGAACCTGCAGCGGTGGCGCAATGAAACAGCACCACCGTGGTAGACAGATCAGCGCAGGTCTTTCCGACCCCAGTCTCGCGCGGCGTGCGGGCGGTTTTGCA
>JBCKXH010000128.1:0-6475 GCA_038921555.1 Paracoccaceae bacterium | reverse complement strand
GCAATTCTCGGATGCGGGGGGTGTTGCAGGTGCCGTGCTATGGCGAGGCGGCGGGGTTCGATCGGGCGGATTGGCCGCTGGAGCCGGTCAGCGTGGCGGAATGACGCGGGTTGGTCCTTGTGGCGATCAGGCCGCAACGCGACCTGCTGGCGCAGTTGGGCGACACGGTGGCGGAACTGGCCTCCGCCAAGTCGCCGTTGCAATCAAACGCGCTGCATCGAATATAATCATCAAAAACAAGGCACTTACGGGAAATCAACTTTCTCCTTGTCGCATTTTGTTGCTCTTCGTGGCGATAAGGCGCATCTTTTTCGGGGGGCTTTATGGTGGGTCATCCCGGGTCAGAGAAGAAGTGCCGCAGTGCCAAGAAAAGCAAAAGAGCTCGGCCCGCTGGATATAAAGAGACTCGCGAGGCCAGGGGCCAAAAAGGCTGTGATGCACGCGGTGGGCGGGGTGACGGGTCTTTACCTTCGAGTCTTGCCGACCGGAGCCGCTTCTTGGCTTTTGCGCACGACGGTGGGGGACAAGCGTCCCGAAATCGGATTGGGAGGCTATCCCGATGTGACCCTAGCCCAAGCACGAGAACGGGCGCGGAAGGCGCGAGACGACATTAGAAACGGCATCGACCCGGTGAAGCAACGCAAGGCCGCGAAGGCTGCTCTCTCCGACGTGCAGCGCCGTGGCCTAACATTCACCGATGCCATGGATAGATACCTTGCCGCCAAACTGGACGGCTTCAACAACGCGAAGCACAAGGCGCAATGGCGTTCAACCTTGGAAAGCTATGCCCAGCCCGTCTTGGGTGACATGCTGGTTTCCGAAATTCAGGTGCGGGACGTTTTGCGAGTCTTGGAGCCGATCTGGACAGAGAAAACCGAAACCGCTTCCCGCGTTCGGGGCCGGATTGAGGCGGTGCTGTCTTGGGCGACGGTTGCAGGCCACCGGGCAGGCGATAACCCGGCGCGCTGGGCGGGCAATCTCAAGGAATTGTTGCCGTCCGCTTCCAAGGTTTCTCAAACCGAACATCAACCCGCAATGGCCATTGATGATGCGCCACGCTGGTTTGCAGCACTGCGGCACCGTGAAGGCATGGGGTCACGCGCCTTGGAATTTCTGGCCCAGGTCGCCGCCCGGTCGGGCGAAGTGAGAGGCGCAACATGGGATGAGATTGATCTGGACAAGGCTCTTTGGATTGTCCCTGCCGCCCGCATGAAAATGACGCGAGAGCATCGGGTTCCGCTGACCCATGCCGCTGTGGCGTTGCTAAAAGCGCTTCCCCGTTTTGAAGGCAATGACCTTGTGTTTCCCGCTCCCCGTGGCGGTAAAATGTCCGATATGACCCTTTCCGCAACCATGAAGCGGATGCATCAGGCCGAGGTTGACGCCCAGCGCCCCGGCTATCTTGACCGCGTGTCCAAGCGCCCCGCCGTGCCGCATGGCCTGCGCAGCACCTTCCGCGATTGGGTGGCTGAACGCACAACCTACCCCGGCGATATGGCCGAGGTAGCACTGGCCCACAAGATTGGCAGCGCAGTTGAGGCGTCTTACAGACGCGGCGACATGATCGAAAAGCGCCGGGGAATGATGGCGGCTTGGCAAGATTTCCTGGTCGGATCGCAACATTTTTCAGCAAATCTCGTGGAGATTTCAAGATGATACTTTACTCGCCCTGCGATTGCGATGCTCCGTATGAAGGTTGCTACCGCTGTGCGGTTGGCTACGTCATCAATACAATGGGCGGGGTCGACCATTGTGAGTGCATCGCACAAGGAAATCCCTTCTGTGAAAAATGCGGCGGCCGCTTGCATTCCGACTTTGAGGAAGCCTTTGCGAGAGCTGCCGCCCCCTACGACCGCTTGGCAAAAGCACGCGCCCAATCCAAGGGCATGGTAGGTCAAGATCGTGCCTCCGGTGTGACGTGGTTCAGTCAGGATAAGGAACTCGCAGCTGCCGACCTCATCGCTGATGTTGATGATGACCCTGTCAGCTTCGACGCAGCTCTTTGGTTTGTCGCCGAGCAAGTGCGCTTAGGGCAAGTGGTGCCAGAGCCTCTACGTGAGTGGGGGTATAAAGCCATTCGAGGAACGATCAAGAGGCCCGCCGGACAGGGCAAATACATAGGAGCCACTTTTTGGCGCGATCGCTTGATCGTTGAATTATTGGAGGATCTCGTCAAAGAGCAAAAATTGAGACCAACAAGTGCCGACGCCGATAAGGGACTAAGTGCGTGCCATGCCGTAGCTCAGGCCTTCCAGCTGCTGAAACTTAAACCGAACAGCTATCAGTCAATCCGCCGAATATGGTCAAGGCGAAAGAACTTATTGAGCTATAAATTTCCTGAATCTGTGTAAGACCAGCTCACAGTTTTGACCAATGACGCATCCGAGTTTGCGCGTCATGTTGCAATCCAAGTCAACCCGTTGGAGTGCATGACATGGCCGAGATTTACCTTTCCGATGTTCAGCTTGCCGCCCGCTATGGTGTTCACCGCTCGACGCCGTGGCGTTGGTGCAAATCTGATCCTACCTTTCCGCGGCCCGTGAAACTGACCCCCGGCTGCACCCGCTGGAAACTGTCTGAAATCGAGGCTTGGGAAACGGCGAAGGCCAAACCCGCAGCCGCTTAAACGAAACCGCCACCCCGGCAAGGGCGGCGGCGCTGTATTCGTTTGCGGCAGGGATGGCCCGATATAGCACGACCGGCCCTTGCCTTCAACAAAAAAGGCACGAGCATGAGCAACCGACTTCCGACCCTTCGCGATGAAATCCGGGCGGCGCACAGCGATGTGATCCACCATATTGAGGGTGCCGCAGAGCGTGCGCTTGCTGCCGGGGCTGCTTTGGTTGAAGCCAAGGCGCTTTGCCAGCACGGCCAATGGGCTGCGATCTTGGCTGAGATTGGCATCCCGGAACGCACGGCGCAACGTTACATGATGCTTCACCGCGCAGGCTTCAATTCCGCCACCGTGGCGGATTTGACTTTGAACCACGCCGAACAGATTGCCGGTTTCGCTGACAAGCTGTGGCCCGGCGACGGCGCAGGCAAAGTCGTTTCCGGAACTGGCCTTGGGGGCACGTTCTGGGCCGTGATCATCCGACATGACGAGTCCGCATTCTACGCGGCTGTCCGGTTCAAGATTGGCGGCGATTGTGGGGCCGAAACGGTGACACTCTTCAAGCCGCTCCCAAGGCTCTTTCTGGCGCAGATACACAGTGTCGAAATGCACGGCATTCCGGTTGACACGATCCGCGACATGACAGCCCAGGAAGCCGAGGGCTGGCTTAGCGCGGTAGGGGCGAAGATGGTGCGGCACAGCTGGGGCACACGGCTTGAGGCGGGTGCATGAGCGCCCTTCGCCTCGCCCGTCTGTGCCGCCGCTGGGGCCTGTCTGGCTCTGTGGCAATCGCGCTTGCCGCCTTGGCCTATGGCGAGGGTGACGAATGACGGACAGGTCAAGACGCGCCCGCGCCAACAAGACAGGCCGGGATGCCGCGACCAGGGGCGAGCATTGGACAAAGCTGGTGCGGTCGATGATGGAAACCCCGGCATGGCGGGCGCTATCACCCGTGGCACAAGCCCTTTATCCGTGGATCAAACTGGAATGGCGCGGGCCGGATGCCAACAACAACGGGGCCATTCGCTTTTCCGTAAGGCAGGCCGCGCGGGCGCTTGGCGTGTCCAATGACACCGCCGCCAAGGGCTTTCACGACTTGCAGGCGAAGGGCTTCCTCGTGATGATCGAGGCCGCCGCCTTGGGGCTGGAGGGTCAAGCCAAGTCGCCCGCGTTCGAGATTACCGAGATTGCCCTTCGCCCGGCCCGCGACGGCAGGCGGCTGTTTCTGACGTGGCAACCGGGCCATGACTGCCCGGTCCAGCGATCCCGCGCCAACAACCCTTCCGGGCGCAACGGAAAAACAGAACCCTGTCCTAGAAACCATGACGGCCCTGTCCTAGAAACTAGGACGGTTTGCAAATGACTGTCCTAGAAACCATGACAGGCTGTCCTAGAAACCATGACGGTTTGGCCATTTTCGACGCCCCGACTGTCCTAGAAATCATGACATCCTTAATCTACCAACTGCCCAACCGTTCGAAGCACACGCGATCAACCTTGGGTGTGGGCTTGTCCGCGCCGCCTAGCCCGGTGCCCGATCCGCCCCATTCAGCCACATTTCGCCCTGCCCATCATTTTTCCCCGATACGTCTGCCGCGCTGTGGGAAGCCCGCCACATGGGCTTTGCGTGTTGAGCGTACTTGGGGCGGAATTATCGTCACCCCCCTGTGGCGGGGGTTTCTGGCGCGGTGGCTCTGACCTTGGCGGGCGCTGGGCAATGGCTCAGGCAATGGCGCTGTGGCCTCAATGGTGCCTGGCAAGGGCAGGCCCGCGTTGTGGCAAGCGCGGATCACCGCCGGGCGGTTGACGCCGAATTGCGCGGCGATCTGGGCGGTGGATAGGCCCTGCCGCACCAGCAGCGCCAACCGCTCCGGGTCGATCTTGCGGCCACGTCGCCTGACCGTGACCGTGGCCTTGGCCTTGGCCTTGGCCTTTTTGCCTGGCGGCTTTCCACTGGGCACCCGCGCCTCAAGCTCTATCCGCAATCGCCCGTCTCTCGCTGCCCCGTAGATCGCCGCCCTCGTGTAGCCGAGGCGCTTGGCAATCGCCGCCACGTTCAAGCCCTGATCGGCCAGCCGTTGAGCCTCAGCGATGTCCATCTTGTGCCAGTGCATCATTGCCTCTGCTCCAGGGCGCGGATCGCCGGGTCGTGCTGACATGTCTGAGGTGTTGCAATCACAGTAATTTGCCCGCGCCACCGCTGGATACCACACCACCACGCCTCATAGGCTCGCCGCCACGTGCCCTCTGGCTCTGGCCCTCGTTTGGGGGGGGGGCGTTGGCACCCCTCAATCCTGCTGGGCGGCGCTGTGGCGGGCTGTGCGGCATCATTCAACCCTGATTGCTGCCTGTACCATCGGGCGGGCGCCAACCTCGGCGATGATGCGGGCGGCGGCTTCCGGGCTGATGCGCAGGCGGACTGGGGCGGTGATTTGCGCCTCTCGAAGATCAAACCTCTTGCGGCGCTCCAATTCATCGGTCAGTTGCCGCAGTTCGGCGCGGGCTAGGGCCACGATATGGCCGGGTGACGGGCGGCGGATCTCGTCACGAACCCAAGTGTCGAACGCCCGCTGAATCGCCCAGTCCGGGAACTTGCTGAGCGCCACCACGAACTCTTTCCGAACCAGCGCCCTGGTCTCGGCGCCGCCGTCGGGATCGAAGTAGAGGCCGAGAACCGCGTTAACCCGTTTCAGGCACTTGCCGGGGTTGTGCGGCGAATGGATCGCGGTCCGAAGTGTCGATGCTGGCGCGTCCCTCACTGAGGGAATCGGCGAGGCGGTTGATGTCGGTGTCAAACTTGTGTCGGTCATTGCGTCCTCCTGGAGCTGCGTGGATCATCTGGATTGGCGGGGCAGCTTTGGCGGCGGCAAGTCGCTGCATGGCCTTGGTGAAGAATTTGAAGCCGGATGGCTGGCCGTCCGACTTGTGGGCCATGACGCTGGTGATCTCGGCCAGCACCTCAGCCTCGGTCAGCCCCAGATCGGCGATCCAGCGCCCCGCCTCAATCATGTCTGCTTGCGTTCCGATCATGGTTCCACCGTGACCGGTCATGCCGCTTGGATCGACTCTGATGGCCAGCAGAATTTGCTCTCGAAATGTTGGACTTTTTTCCGGCTCTTCGTCATTTTTGGCAACAGCCTCGCGCGCACACGCGCTACCACCACCACCATCTTCTTCTTCTTGTAGGTTGTAGGTTGTAGACAGGATACTACCGGGGATCATCCGGGGATCATCCGTGGTTGATGGCTCATTGTTATTTATCAATAACTTATGTGATTTTTCGGCATCGACGCCGGAAGGATCGGACGTAACGTCAGGGAATGCGTAAGTGCCTCTTTTATTGTCAGGGCTGATTTTTCTGGCACTTTGGGCTTTGCAATAAGCCTCCACGAATGACGCTTCTTCCCGCAACCTCTTGGAAAACACCATGCCGTCCAGCACTGCCAGCAATGGTAGAATAGCCGGTCCAATACGCGCCCTCCAGAGGCGCAGAGACACCCGTGAAATGCGCGCGAGCCGTGCCGGTTCGGCTGGGAAGTTGCAGCCTTCTCGTATCCACATTGCGATCAAGATGAGAAAGTAGGCGCCGATCTCATCCGCATCCAGATGTTGAGTGTCGCGCAGAAAAGCGTCCACCCAAATCGGGCATGGTCGCTTGCAGCGAGCGCGTTTGGCATTAAATATGGCCACGCTGTCCACCGGCCGTCTTACCATACCCCAGAGCATCATCATTTGCAGCGACATTGAACATCGGTCGCAGGTCCGCGATCCGGCGCAGGTCTGGGGTGCTGATTGAGTACTCTCGCACGACCGCCAGCAGATCCGCCAAGCTGGCGCCGAGATCGTGGAGCAGGGCCTTGT
>JBCKXH010000127.1:0-6481 GCA_038921555.1 Paracoccaceae bacterium | reverse complement strand
CCGCGTCAGAGGTGCGCTCGGGCTCCGACCTCTCCGTCGATGCGCAGGACGCCGAGGGCGTGCTGACCTCCGACCGCATTTCTGAGACTGACATCATCGACGGGCGTTGGGATAATGCCGGAGTCGATCTCTGGCGGGTCAACTGGGCCGACACCACGCTGCGCGCCTTGCGCCGCCGGGGATCGCTTGGGCAAATCCGCCGGGGCCGGGTGTCTTTCATCGCCGAGGTTCGAAGCCTGACCCATATCCTTGGCCAGAACGTCGGGCGGACCTATCAGGGCAGTTGCGACGCGGCGCTGGGGGATGCGCGTTGCGGTGTGAACATCGAGTCGGGCGCGAACCGGGGTTCTGGGGTGGTGGCCAGCTTGGGCGACGCCAGAACATTCCTCACGACCGGGCTTGGGGCATTTGCAAACGGCTGGTTCAGCTTTGGCTTTGTCACTTGGACGTCGGGTGCGAATATCGGGCGGAAACATGAGGTTGCGGTTCATACGAACAACGCAGGAGTCGTGGGCGTTGTTCTTCTGGACTTGCCGGTTCGCCCTATTGTCGCGGGCGACGCTCTCCTGATCCGCGCCGGATGCGACAAGGCCATCGCAACTTGCGCCGCCAAGTTCGCCAATGTCCCGAACTTCCGGGGCTTTCCAAGCATTCCGGGGCAAGACACCGTCCTGCGCTACGCGTCAGTATCGGGCACCAATGACGGAGCGGTTCTATGATCAGCGCAGACCCCGGCAAAATCGTCGCCTGCGCCCGTTCGGGGCTTGGGACGCCCTATCACGACCAGGCTTCGGTCAAGGGCGCTGGGGTCGATTGTCTGGGATTGGCCCGGGGTGTATGGCGCGAAGTCGTCGGGCCGGAACCCCTGACCGTGCCGCCCTATAGCCGCGATTGGGGGGAGGTCCATGGATCAGAAGTTCTCGCCTTGGGTGCTGCGGCCTGGCTGATCCAGATTCCGGTCGCCGAAGCAGGCACGGGGTCGGTTGTTCTGTTTCGCATGCTGCGCGGAGCGATTGCGAAGCACGTCGGAATTCTGACCGCGGATGCCAGCTTCGTTCATGCCTTTCATTCCATCGGGGTGATCGAAGAACACCTGTCACCGGTCTGGACCCGGCGGATCGTATTCGCCTTCCGCTTTCCGGCGCCAAGCGCAGGAGGTGCCGCATAATGGCGACGCTGGTTCTTGGGGGGCATAGGTGCATCTATCGGCGCAGGGTTCGGCGGCACGATCCTCGGCCTGTCCGGTGCAGTGATCGGCGGCTTTATCGGCTCCACCTTGGGTTCCGTCGTTGATAGTTGGATTGTCGGATCGCTGACCCCTAACCAAAGGATCGAAGGGGCGCGACTGGAATCGCTGCGGATCACATCTTCGACCGAAGGCGCAAACATTCCCCGCATTTTCGGACGGATGCGGATCGGCGGCAATATCATTTGGGCCACCGATTTCAATGAGACCGTCAGGACCGAAACCCAAGGCGGCGGCAAGGGCGGTGGCGGCGGAACGACGACGACAACCTATCTTTATTCGGCGTCGTTCGCACTGGCCTTGTGCGAAGGGCCGATCACCGGTCTCGGGCGAATCTGGGCGGACGGCAAGGCGATGGATATGACCGGCGTCACCATGCGGGTCTATTTCGGCAGTGAGGTCCAAGCCGTCGATCCGCTGATCCTGGCCAGGATGGGCGCGGACCTTGCTCCTCCCTATCGCGGGACGGCTTACGTCGTCTTTGACACAATGCCGCTTGAACCATACGGCAACCGCCTGCCGCTACTGACATTTGAAATCTTCTGTCCGCTGGCGGATTTCGACACGGCGGAAGGGCTTGTAAAGGCCGTGACCATGATCCCGGCGTCTGGCGAATTCGCCTATGCAACGGTTGTGGTGACGCAAACCGTCAACGGCGCGACGACGGCGGAAAACGCGAACGCGGCAGCCGGATCGGCCGATTTTCTGGAATCGCTGGACCGGATGGAGGCACTGGTGCCTGTGGTCGAAAGTGTGTCGCTGGTGGTTTCATGGTTCGGTGACGACCTTCGTTGCGGCGTGGCGACGACGAAGCCAAAGGTCGAAGTCGCTGTCAAGACGACGACCCCGAATTGGCGCGTCGGGAACCTCGCGCGGTCGTCGTATGGGATTGTGTCGCTGGTATCTGGCAAGCCTGCATTTGGCGGAACCCCCTCGGATGCTTCGGTCGTCCAAGCCATCACCGAACTTCGCGCCCGTGGCCAGCGGGTGACCTTTTATCCTTTCGTCATGCTGGATATTCCCGCCGGAAACACGCTTGCGAACCCATATTCCAACAATGCGGCGGGGGTGGGTCAGGCGGTCTATCCGTGGCGCGGGCGGATCACCTGCTCGCCTGCGGCGGGGTTCACCGGCACGGCCGACAAGACCGCGACGGCGGCTTCGCAAGTGACCGCGTTCTTTGGTGCTGCGACGCCCGCGCAATTCTCTGTGTCGGGAACCATTGTGACCTACACCGGGCCGGGCACCGAATGGGGTTACCGGCGGATGGTCCTGCATTACGCCAAACTCTGCGTTGCGGCGGGCGGGGTTAACACATTCCTGATCGGGTCTGAACTTATCGGCCTGACTCAAATCAGGTCGAGTGCAAGCGCTTATCCTACGGTGACGGCGCTGCAAACGCTGGCGGCGGATGTGAGCGCGATATTGGGCGCGGGAACAAAGGTCGGCTATGCCGCCGATTGGTCGGAGTATTTCGGCCACCAGCCAGCCGACGGGACAAACGACGTCCTTTTCCACCTCGATCCGCTTTGGGCAGATGCGAATGTCGATTTCGTCGGCATTGACAACTATATGCCGCTGAGCGATTGGCGCGACGGCTTCAGCCACCTTGACGCCCAAATCTGGCCTTCGATTTACGACCGGACCTATCTGCAATCGAACATCGCCGGGGGCGAGGGGTTCGACTGGTTCTATTCCAGCGCTGCAAACCGGAGCGCCCAAATCCGAACGCCGATCACCGATGGGCTTGGCAAGCCGTGGGTATTCAAGTTCAAAGACCTGAAGTCCTGGTGGCTTAATCAGCATTTCAACCGCCCCGGCGGGGTCGAGTCCGGGACACCGACGGCATGGGTGCCGCAGTCAAAGCCGATCTGGTTCACCGAGTTGGGGTGCCCCGCCGTTGACCGGGGCACCAATCAACCGAACGTCTTTGTTGACCCGAAAAGCTCCGAGTCGTTCTTCCCATACTTTTCGCGCGGATACCGGGACGGCGCGATTCAGCGGGCCTATCTGGAGGCGACCTTCGAGTATTGGAACGCCGCCGCGAACAACCCGACGTCGGCGGTCTATTCCGCCCCAATGCTCACGGTCCAGGAATGCGCCGTCTGGGCCTGGGACGCCCGGCCCTATCCATTCTTCCCGGAATTGACCGAGGTTTGGTCGGATTCCGCAAACTGGACGCTGGGGCATTGGTTGACCGGCCGCCTTGGCTCGGTCGCCTTGGGCGCGCTGGTTCGCGCACTTTGTGTCCGGGCCGGGTTGCCCGCAAACCGCATCGACGTGGCGGGCCTTTACGGCGCGGTCGAGGGCTATGCGATTGCGGCACTGGAAACCCCGCGAAATTCGATTTCCGTCCTTGCCCGTCACTTCGGCTTTGATGGGCTGGAAAGTGACGGCAATGTCCGGTTCGTGATGCGCGGCCGGGGGGCGGTGGCGACGATCACCCCGGATCAGATGATTGCCGGCAGCGACGCCAAGGGCGAAATGTTCGAACTGACCCGAGGCCAGACGACCGATCTGCCCTTGGCGCTGAAGTGGTCAACCGTCCGCTCCGACGAAGACTACGATTCGGTCATGGTCGAGGCGCGGCGGATCACCACGGATTCAGCGCGGACGGTTTCGGAATCCTTTCCGATTGCCGTGCCGCCCGAAGAATCCGAACGGCGGTGCCGCCGCGCACTTTACGAGTCGTGGGTAGGAATCGAGGGGATCACCTTCAGCTTGCCGCCGTCGCGGATGGCATTGGACCCTATCGACGTGATCCTGTTCAATCATGACGGCCGCCTGAATGAGTTCAGGATCCAAAGTGTCGCCGACGAGCAAGCCCGACGAATGGACGGGGTTCGGCAAGATCGCTTTGCCTATGATCTTGCGCCCGGTAGCTTGCGCCCCGCGTCGCTTTTGGCACCCGTGACCTTCGGTCCGCCGGTCGCGGTCTTCCTGAATATTCCGCAATTGCTGGACAGTGTTCCGGCGCATCAGCCCTATATCGCCGGGGATTCTTCACCTTGGCCGGGAAGCCTTGCCGTCTTCCGCAGCCCGAGTCTGTCCGGCTTCACGCTGCTGACCCAAATCAACCGCCGCGCCGTGATTGGCACCCTTGTCAACGCCCTTTGGCGCGGGCCTGTGGGCCTGTTCGACATGGGCAACGAAGTTCTGATCGATGTGCCGAACGGGTCGCTGTTCTCTGTGTCGGACGACCTGCTGTTCAGCGGCGCAAATGCTTTTGCCGTCGAAGTATCGCCGGGGGTTTGGGAAATCCTTCAGGCTGGGGTGATCACCCTTGTTTCGCCGAAACGCTACAGTCTGAAACGCCTGCTGCGCGGGCAGAAGGGAACCGAAGGCAAGATGGGCAATCCGACGGCGGCTGGCGCGCGGATTGTGGCGCTGGACTTGGCCGTCTATCCGCTTACCGTTGCCGACCCGGACGTCGGCTTGCCCTATAACTGGCGCGTCGGGCCGTCGCCGAAGCCGATCACCGATGCATCCTATATCGCCGCCGCGTTCACCCCGACCGGTGAAGGGCTGCGGCCCTATGCGCCGGACATCTACCTCAATCCATACCGCCGCGCCCGGACCACCGGGGATTTCCTGATCGAATGGGTGCGCCGCGATCGCGCGCTGATCGCCGACAATTGGGACGTTGGCGAAGTTCCGATGTCTGAAACCGCCGAGTCCTATGACGTCGAAATCCTGTCCGGGATCACGGTTCTTCGGATCCTGACTTCGGCGATGCCGTCGGTGCTTTACATGGGCCAGATGCAAACGGCGGACCTTGGGGCCTTGCTGACCGTCGGTTCAGGCTTGACCGTGCGGGTCTTCCAGAATTCCGCTCGGCTCGGGCGCGGCGCCGGGGTCACCGAAACCCTGTTCTTTTGAGGTCATGAAATGCCGGATTCACCGAACCTTGTCCTGCCCTACCTCTCTGCGGCGCAGGCGCAAAAGCATGTGACCCATAACGAAGCGGTCCGCTTGCTGGACGGCATGGTGCAACTGGCCGTGATCAGCCGGATCCTGACCGCGCCACCCGGCAGCCCTGTCGATGGCGCCCGCTACATCGTGGCCTCGGGTGCGACCGGACTATGGATGGGATGGGATTTGAACGTGGCGTTTTATGTGGACGGCGCTTGGGTGCGCCTGATCCCTCGGGTTGGCTGGCTCGCCTATTCTGTGGCCGACACGGCTTTTTATTCGTGGAGCGGATCGGCTTGGCTGTCATTTGCGATCTTCTCTGACAGCTTGTTCACCCTGCAAGACGGCATTGACCCGACCAAGCAGGCGCAGTTTCAACTGTCCGGATTTACGCCCGGATCGCTGTGGACCTACACCTTACCCAATCAAAGCGGCACCATCCCTTTGACGGGGATGACCACATCTATCGGCGGCTCTTGGACTTTCAGCAGCGCTGCACTCGGTTTCGGGACCAGCGTGTTGGCTCAAACAGTCGGGCTTGCAAACGGTGCGCACACAACCGGCTTGATCAAAGCGGTGAACATCGGCATCGCCGGACTGTCGGGCTCGATCACCAATGTGGCCATCGGTTCGGCGGTGGCGGGCGCGCTTGGCACAATCACAATCAATTCGCCGACCGTCACATTCGCCAGCACGGTCAGTGCCATCGCCATGGCGGCGGCCAACGTATCCGCGCTCTATCTGGGCCTCGGCGGAGCCACCGCCGACAGCACCAACCGCATGTCGGTCAACACGCCCGCTGTGCTCCTGAATAACGCTGGCGCCGGGATCGAGGTGACGGTCAACAAGGCCGCCGCCGCCGCCAATGATGCCGCATTTGCTTTCAAGACCGGGTTTTCGGCGCGCGCGCTGATCGGGCTGCTGGGCAGTGACGATTTCAGCATCAAGGTCAGTCCGGACGGATCGGCCTTCTTTACCGCGCTGACCATCGACCGCGCCACCGGACGTCCGACCCTGCCGCAGGGCATGATCCTCGGTGCGCTGGCCGCTGATCCATCCCTCCGCGCCGATGGCTGGCTCTGGTGCAACACCGCCTCCGGGCGCGGGCCGACGGGGTGGATTTCAACCTCGGGCCGGGCGCGGGCAGCGGCGTGCTGACCGTCGCGGCCAACGCGCTGGAGGCGTCGACGGTGGCCGCCGCATTGGGCGTAACACCCGCCTCCACCGGCACCCTGCATCCGCGCGAGAACATCGCAGGCTCTGGCAGCCTTGGCGCGGTGAGCGCCGAGATCGTGATCAACGCCGATGGGGCTTCAACCGTCT
>JBCKXH010000126.1:0-6610 GCA_038921555.1 Paracoccaceae bacterium | reverse complement strand
TTGCATGACCAACGCCGGATCAGATCAGTTCGGCATCCGCCGCACGACGGCCCTCAGCCTCACGCACAGCCTCGATCCTTGCCCTGCGGCGGCGGCTCATCTCATACCAGATCGCCACCCCAAGGGTGAACACGATCAACAGCAGCGCCAGCGCGTTGATGGTCGGCGTGATGCCGGAACGCACTTTTGAGAACACATAGACCGTCAATGTATCCTTGCCGCCACGGGTGAACAGCGTGACGTTGAAGTTCTCGATCGACTGGAAAAAGGCAATCGCCGCCCCGGCACCGAGGGCGGGGTAAAGATGCGGCAACAGGATGCGCCGCATCACCTGCCCATGGCTGGCGCCAAGGTCCAAAGCCGCCTCCTCCAGCCCCTGATCGAAACTTTGCAGCCGCGCCAGCACCAGCAGCATCACGAACGAGGCGATATAGCTGACCTGCCCCAGCACCGACAGATGCAGGCCCGATCCGACCGAGAACTGGTTCCAGAACAACAGGGTAGAGATGCCGATCACCACGCCGGGCACCAGAATTGGTGCCACCATCATGCCATACAGCACCCCCCGCACCCGCCCGCTGATCGAGTTGGCCAATATGGCGCCCGCCGCCCCGACCGGCACCGCGATCACCACCACGGCAATCGCCACCATCACGGTGTTGCCCGTGGCTATCCAGATGCGCTTGTCGTTCCACATGTCAACGAACCAGCGGTCGGTAAAGCCCTTCCACGGGATCACCGTCGGCAGCTTGCTGTCGTTGAACGCCGCCCCGCCCATCACCAGCAATGGCAACAGAAGGTATACCAGAAACACCGCCATATAGATGTGGAACAGGATACGACTTTTGCTCTGCATGATCCCGCCCCCCTATTTCGCGATATCGGAAAGTTTGACTTTGAACACCCTCATCGCCAGCGACACCACCAGCGTGCAGACGATCAGCAGCATGAAGGCAAAGGCCGCCCCGGTGTTCCAGTCATGCTCTTCCAGCATGATGCCCTGAATGGTCTGGGTGAACCACCCTGAGGTGGTCGAGCCCATGATGGCCGGCACCAGCAAGGACCCCGCCGACAACATGAACACCATGACCGCGCCCGATGCGATGCCGGGCTTGGAATGCGGCAGGATCACCCGCCAATGGATGCGCCACCAAGGTGCTCCAAGGTCCTCGGCCGCCTCGATCTGGTTGCTGTCCAGCGACTGCATGGCGTTATATAGCGGAAACACCATGAACAGCACATAGGTATAGACAAGGCCGATGATCACCGGCGAATAGCCGTCGATCCAGCGGATCTCGGTGTCGATCACGCCCAGCGCCATCAGGGCGGCATTCAGCGGCCCCTTGAACGCCAGGATGATCCACCACGCAAAGGACCGCAGCACCTCGGACACCCAAAGCGGCACGAACAGCAGCAGAAACAGCGTCGGCAGCGACTTGGGGCTGACGATCTTGGCCAGATAATAGGCCAAGGGATAGGCCAGCAGAAAGGTTACCAGCGTGACCACGCCGGAATACCAGATCGTATAGAGCAGCACCTTGACCCGCGGTGCGACCACCACATGAACGCCAAAGATCGACATCTCGACCTCGCCGCCGAAGATGCGGCCATAATTGGCCAGCGAATAGCTGTCCTTCGGCCCGCCGACATCGACCACCGGCAGATAGGGCCGGAACGAGCTTTCCAGCAGCTTGAAGTCCGGCAGGATCACCAGAATGACCAGCCAGAAAAAGGTCAGCCCGATGAAGCCGAAGGTCAGGCCCTTGCCATAGCGGCGCAAGAGATCATTCATCGCTCAGGCCCCCGCAGTGGTGCTGTCGGGCAGGATCGCGGCGTTGCTTGCGTCAAAAGCCATATGCATCCGGGCCCCGGTCGCCGGAATGGCCGTTGAACCATCGTTTCGCAATTCAGCCACCATGGCAATGCCGTTATCGGTGACCGCGTGAACCGAGATGGCGTTGCCTTCAAAGGCCACTTCGCTCAGCGTGACCGGCAGCGAATTCTCGGCCCCCGGCGTGGCTTGTAAGGTCATATGCTCGGGCCGGACGTAAAGCTTGCCCGCCGTCACATCCGCAGCAATGCGCGCCCGGAACGGGCCAAGTGCTGTGTCAAACACCGCCAGTCCACCTGACCGCGTTGCAACCCTGCCGGTCAGGATGTTGTTTCCACCGACGAAAGCAGCGACAAAGCCGTTGACCGGGTTGTTGTAGATGTCGCGCGGACCTGCGACCTGCTGCAACCTGCCCTGGCTCATCACGCCGACACGGTCCGACATCGCCAAAGCCTCGCCCTGATCATGGGTGATGTAGATGAAGGTGACGCCGGTGCGCTTTTGAATGGCGCGCAATTCGGCGCGCATGCGCTGGCGCAGCTTCAGGTCCAGCGCCGCCAGAGGCTCGTCCAGCAGCATCACCGAAGGTTCCACCGCCAAAGCCCGCGCGATGGCGACGCGCTGCTTCTGGCCACCCGACAACTGGCTGATCATCTTGTCGGCACTGTCATGCAGATCGACCAGCGCCAGCAATTCTTCGGCCCGCGCCCGGCGCTTGGCCTTACCGACGCCGCGCACTTCCAGCCCGAAGGCGATGTTTTCCCAGACCGGCATCAAGGGAAACAGCGCCAGGTTCTGAAAGATCAGCGCCGTTGGCCGCTGGTTCGGGCGTTGGCCCTTCATGTCCTTGCCGCCGATGCGAATGGCACCTTCAGTCGGCTCAATAAAGCCCGAAATCATCCGCAGGATGGTGGTTTTGCCACAGCCCGACGGCCCCAGAAACGAAAAGAACTCGCCGGGCTGGATGCTGACAGTCAAATGGTCAACCGCCCGGAAGTTCCCGAAATCGCAGCAAACATTGTCAAGATCGACCCCAGCGCTCATCGACGCGTCCCTATCCCCGTTGGTCTTGTTGTTTTTTGTCAGCCTAACAGGCCGCTGGCACGGCGCAATGGATATAGCCGGATCGCGCGCAGCTTTCGTGCCAAAGCGCCATCAAACGCCCACAATGAACGCGCCGGGCCTTTGCAGACCCGGCGCAATCAACCTGAGCGATCGGGTCAGGACGCCTTGTACTTGTCGGAATATTCGCCGCGCCTGGCGAGGAACTCGGCCGACTGGTCCGGCCACCACCACAGGGCGGCCAGCTTGGCATCATCGAAGGCCGCGTTGTAATAGGCTGCGACATCGGGATTGAGCAGCGCCGCTCCGCCCTTGCCAATCGGGTTGGACGAGAAGGCCGTGGCCCAAAGCGCCGAACCCTCGGGGGTCGATGTCCATTTGGCCAGTTCATGCGCCTCATCGACGTTGACCGCGTTCTTCATCACAACGAAGCCCTGATGCCAGGCAAAGGCACCCTCATTCGGGGCCATATAGCCATAGCCGTCGTTGCGCAGGTTATAGCCGGTCGAATCCCAGCACAGGCCCAGCGTAGCACCATTGGCGACAAAGCCGGCGTTGGCTTCGTTTTCGCCCGACCAGAACTGCACCACGTTGCCCTTGGCCTTGACGCATTCGGCCAGCGCGATGTCCCAAAGCTGAACCATCGCCTCCATGTCGGTGTAGCAGTCCATCCACGGACGCGGCAGCTTGCCGGCAGCGTCCAGAACCCGACCCATTGCGGACAGCGCCGAACGCGGGCGCACCACGACCTGGTTGGCCGGGTCGAACAATGCGGCCAGCGACGGCGGATCGCCCAGAACTGCCATTTCCTTGTTGTAAACCAGCGCCTCGGTGCCCCAGTTCGACGGCACATAGACCAGCTCACCTCCCTTGCGGCTGCGCTCACCTGCCGAGCCATCGGCCAGACCGGGCAGATAGTTGCCCATCGCCAGCTTGGCCTCGTCCCAAGCGCCCAGCAGGCCATTCGAGTGCCAGGCGTCGATGTTGTCGATGGTCGGCTCGATCATGTCGAGCCCGCCAGCCTCGATCGCGATCTTGGCCTGGGCCAGCATCGAATCCTGATCGGGCTGCTCGGTGAAGTTCACCGTGATGCCGGTCGCGGCGGTAAAGGCCGGGAACACGTCGGTGACAAAAGTCGGGTAGCCGGCCCAGCCGGTGAAGTTCAGCTCGCCCGACGAGGCCAGCGCCTTGGACGAAATCAGCGCCGGTGCCGCCAGCGCGCCCACGCCCGCAGCGGTGGTTTTCAAAAAGCCCCGCCGACTTACAGTCATGCGGCTTACAGTCTTTTCGTGTTTGGTCACTTCGAAGTCTCCCTTGGTTGCCGGGCAGGTTTCACCTTCCCCATTCTTGTTGATCGGTCCAGCCGCGCCGCAGCACAGAATTGCGCCAGACCCGCGATCCGTATGCTGACACTACGCCGTTTCATGGCACATGAGTCAACTGCCCTGTTACAATTGTCGCCGCCCGGCAATATTATTTGCCTGAAACCCCTGAATTTGCGCTGCCCGACGCCCAAACCTGAACATCCCCAACAACCAACCGCCCAGTCACTTGGTTTGCAACCCAAACAATCCCCTTGCACTCCCCCCCTTCATCTCGGCAAAAATACTCCACCGGGGGTCCGGGGGATGTGAAATCCCCCGGCCTTTGCCACAGGAGCCGCCCATGCCAATTCTTCCCACCGCCGGAACCTTCGTCACCCGCCTCTGGCACCCCGGCGTCGGCCCCTGCCTGGCGCTGCACCGCGATGGCTGTCTCATCGACATCACCAGCCGTGCCACCCCCACCATGCGCGACCTTCTGGAACGCGACGACCTGCCCGCCTATCTCGCCAGTGTTGCAGGCCCAATGATCGCCGCCCTGGCAGCACTTGACCACCACGAGCCCGCCCCGGACACCCTCCACCTGCTCTCGCCCGCCGATCTTCAGGCGATCAAGGCCTGCGGCGTCACCTTCGCCCGCTCGATGATCGAGCGGGTGATCGAGGAGCGCGCCGCCGGTGACCCGTCCCGCGCCGCCGCCATCCGCGCCCGCGTCACCGCAGCCATCGGCGACAGCCTGCGCAACCTCAAACCGGGCTCACCCGAGGCGGCCGAGGTCAAGCGACTGTTGCAAAACGAAGATCTGTGGTCGCAATATCTGGAGGTCGGCATCGGCCCGGACGCCGAGGTCTTTACCAAGGCCCCGCCAATGGCCTCGGTCGGCTATGGTGCCGCGGTCGGGCTGCACCCGATCTCGAAATGGAACAACCCGGAACCCGAGGTCGTGCTGGCCATCGACAGCACGGGCCGCATCAAGGGCGCTACCTTAGGCAATGACGTGAACCTGCGCGATGTCGAGGGGCGCTCGGCGCTGCTCCTTGGCAAGGCCAAGGACAACAATGCCGCAGCCGCCATCGGCCCCTTCATCCGCATCTTCGACGCGGGCTTCGGCATCGAGGATGTGCGCAATCTGGAACTGACCCTGACCGTGACCGGCGAAGACGGCTTTGCCCTGACCGGCCGCTCTTCGATGGCCGAAATCAGCCGCGATCCCCTGGATCTGGTGGAACAGACCATGGAGGCCCACCAGTATCCCGACGGCTTCATGCTGTATTGCGGCACGATGTTCGCCCCGGTGCAGGACCGCGACGGTAGGGGTCAGGGCTTTACCCACCACCTTGGCGACCGGGTAACCATCGCAGCGCCCCAGCTTGGCACCCTGACCAACACCGTCCGACTGGCGACCGAGGCACCGCCCTGGACCTTCGGCACCGCTGCCCTGATGCGCAATCTGGCCGACCGCGGCCTGCTTTAGACTCTATTCGATCACGTCATCGGCGGCCATTCTGGCAATTTTGGCCGGCGCTTTCTTGGGTGCCGGCTTCTTCGGTGCAGCCTTCGTCACTGTTGTCCACGGTATCGCCCATAAGGCACTGTGCCCAGAAGAATGCGGCGCCTTCGTCACTGGCTCCTTCGTCACTGGCGCCTTCGTCACTGGCGCCTTCGTGACCGCCGCCTTCGTGACCGCCGCCTTCTTCGCCGCTTTGGCGGGCTTGGCTCCCGACTTGCCCGCCTTTTCGGCAATCAGCGCCACCGCCTCGTCCAAGGTCACCGCCTCGGGGGCCAATCCCTTGGGCAGGGTCGCATTGACCGATGCCCATTTGACATAGGGCCCGTATTTCCCCGGCATCACCACAACCGGCCCGCCACCCGGATGCTCACCCAAAGTCCGCAACGGCCCGGCCACCGCACCACCGCGCCGCCCGGCCGCCTTTAGCGCCAGAACTGCCACCGCCCGGTTCATCCCGATGGTGAAAACCTCCTCGACATCCGGCAGATTGGCATAGACCGCACCATGCTTGACATAGGGCCCAAAGCGCCCGATTGCCGCCTCGACCACCGCGCCATCACCCGGATGCGTGCCCACAATGCGCGGCAGGCTCAACAATGCCACCGCCCGCTCCAGCGTCAAAGTCTCCGCCGCCCAGCCCTTGGGCAGGCTGGCGCGCGGCGGCTTGGGCACCTCCTCGCTGGAATCGCCCTTCTGCACATAGGGGCCAAAACGCCCGGTCCGCAGGCTGATCTCGGCGCCGTCCACCTCACCCAGCACACTGCCCTCCGACGACCCGCCCGCATCCCCACCCGAAATCGCCCGGGTAAAGCGGCACTCAGGATAGTTGCCGCAGCCAATGAACGCCCCGCCCGAGCGCGCGGTTTTCAGATGCAGCCGCCCCTT
>JBCKXH010000125.1:0-6718 GCA_038921555.1 Paracoccaceae bacterium | reverse complement strand
AACCGCCTGCCCGAGATCATCCAAGGGGTTGAATTCGGCGACGGGATCAAGCACAAAATCAAAGCCGCCTGATCAAGGCGTAATCAACTTTCGGTCATGGCTCGCGATCCCGGGACGACTCGAACGCCCAACATCCTGATTAGAAGTCAGGTGCTCTATCCAGTTGAGCTACGGGACCGTGATTCCTTTGATAGCGGTTCGGAAAACGGTTCGCAACATGCTGACACTTTCCTAACAAGTTGTCTTTATGTCTTTATTCCACCCCAGAGATGGGACTTAGAAGATCCTTGATCGATCCAGTTGAGCTACGGGGCCGCTCCCTGCCTTATGCGGCAGGGCGGGCTTTCATGCAAGAGTGCGCGTCATGAAAACCGACATCGGATCCAAGTCATATTCCCCGAACGGCGCGCAGTCGTCGAACCCCGCGCTGGCATAAAGCCGCCGTGCCGGGGCAAAGAAATCCTGCGACCCGCTCTCAAGGCTAAGGCGGTTGAAGCCGTCCCGGCCAGCCTCGGCCAACAGATGATCCAGCATCAGCCGCGACAAGCCCTGCCCGCGATACTCGGACAGGACATGCATCGACTTGATCTCGGCATGGGCGGCGTCCAGCCGTTTGAACGCCGCCATCCCGATCGGCTTGCCGTCGTCGCGCAAGACGTAAAACGACACTTCCGGCACCGCCAACTGGCCCGCGTCCATCATGTGAATGCTTTCCGGCGGGGTACCGAAATGCATGTCAGCGGTGTGACGCGCCATCAGCATCGCCACATCCGGCCCCAGCGGGCTTTCCTTGGCAATGCGATAGCGCGCCAGACCCATCAGTTCCCGCCCATCATCTGGGTGCCGTTGACCGACAGGCTGCCGGGCGTGCTGGCGTCAATCTCCCAGACCAGGGCACCGTTCTCATCGGTCTTGGCCATGCCCTGCGCCATGCCGACGCCCATCATCGCCCCACCCTTGATGTCATCCGGGGCGGCATCCAGGGCGGCTTGCAGCTTTTCGATGCCGGTCAGGGTGATCAGCGCCTTGCCGGCCGGGATCGGCATTTCAGGGCCGGCTACCATCGTGCCCTCAAAGGTCAATTCATAGCCGTCACCCGACAGGCCGCCGGGGTTCAGGCCGATGGTGACGGTCTTGTTGGGCATCAGCGCCGCAAGCAGATTGGCTTGAAACGCCGCGTCAGGCTCGGCACCGGCGGGCAGGTCGAACAGACCCAACGCCACTATGGCTGCCGCAGCCGCGTCAAAATCGGTGACCTGGAAGTCAAGCGAGATCTTCTGCGGCAAGATCGGCACCGCCCATTCCGGGATCACGCCTGCGGGCAAGGTAAGGCCCGAGATGGTAAAAGCCTCGCGGAACTTGCCGTCGGCCACCAGTCCGTTCAGTTCGACGGTGATCTTCAGCTCTGCGATCCCGACTTCGCCCATCGGGGTGGTGGCGACAAGATTGGTCAGCGTCATGTCAGCCGCCATCTTGCCGAAGAACGGCATCCCCTCTTGCAGGATGGTCTTGAACGCCGCCTTGTCCGCCTCTTGGGCACCACTCGTCGGGTGGGCCACAAACCACGCCAAGGTCTGGTAGAATGCGTCCGGGCGCATTCCCTCGATCTGGCCGGTCTGGCCGATACTATCCACCGTCACGCTGATCGGCATGGCAGGCATGCCCTCTTGCGCCGGGGTCAGGAAGGTTTGGTTGTAGCCGGTCAAGGTGACATCGAATGTGCTGTCCACCCCGCCCGTAGCACCCGCCACGCCGGTTATCTCGAATGTGCTCGAGGCAGTCGAACTCTCGACCGTGACATCCCCCATTCCGGGTTGGCTGATCTTCTGGGCGGTCTTGATGTCCGACATCTCGCCCTTGGCGCTGCTGAAGGCCATCAGCGTCTCGTCAAAGACGCCTTCAAAGGTCAACGAACCGATGTCCTGCGTCATCTCCATCTCGCCCGGTATGGCCACGGTCAGCGAAAACGACTGATCCTGCACAACGCCCCAGGTGCCGTCGCCATTGTCGGTCACCACCATCACCAGCGGCGTCAGACTGGCCGAGCCGCCAGCCTCTGTGGCTAAGGCAACCAGAGGGGCGGTGGCAAGCGTCAGGATATAGTCGTCGCCATCCACTTCGACGGAAACGACACCCTCAGTGGCGCCAAGATAGGTTTGAAAGACCTCGACCAGACGGGCAGCGCCGTCCTCGGTCGCCTCGCTGAACGCGGCGGTGCCGAAGAACACCAAGGGCAACACAGCAAGGAGTGCAGTTCTGTTCATGAGAAGCTCCTGAAAAAATGGCCTCATGCGAGGCGTGCTGCCTTCTCCGCTACCATCATCACAGCGCAGTTGATGTTGGTGGTGATCAGGCTTGGGAAGACAGAGGCATCGGCGATGATGAGATTGCCGATGCCTTTGACACGCAGGTCAGGCGTTACGACGCGGCCGATGCCTGCCGTTCCGCACGGGTGGTAGACGGTTTCACACACACTCTTGATATAGCCAATCCATTCGTCATCGCTCTGCACATCGGGGCCGGGATGGACTTCGGCTTTGCAAAGTTTCTGGAACGCCTGCGTTTCCATAAGCCTTCGCGTGAAGCGCATGGCCTTCAAGAGGATGCGCATGTCATAGGGGTCAGAGAAATAGTTCAATTCGATGATGGGTGCCGCGCGATAATCGGAACTGGCCAGTCTCACCCGGCCCTTGCTTCTGGCACGCGCAACATTGGGGGAAGCCTTCACCGCTGGGCCGTTTACCGTCAACCTTGGATCCTCGCCATATTTTTCGCGCACGCGCAGCCCGAAATGAAACAGCACATCGGGGGCCGGCGCGTCATCATCGAACTTCAGCATCATGGTGGCTTCAAAGGGGCATATCTCCCACGGTGCAATGGCTTCATGGGTTTGCCACACAACGGGAGCTCCCACATGATCCCGGAGATGTTCACCCACATCAGGCAGATCGGCCACAATCGGAATTCCCAGTTCGCGCAGATGTTGCGCAGGGCCAAGGCCTGACAGCATCATGAGCTGCGGTGTCTGGATCGAGCCGCAAGTGAGCACCACAGCGCGATTGGCGCGAATGGTTCCACGTGTCGTTTCAGCGCCGATGGCCTTGCCATCCTCGATGAGAATTCTTGTGGCATGCGTCTCCGTCCATATTTCCAGATGCTTCGGCAATTTGGAAAGTGGATGGAGATAGGTGACGGATGAGGATTGCCGCGAGCGCCCCTTCGCATTCAAGGGAAAGTAGCCCACGCCTGCGGTATTCTGCTTGTGAAAATCAATTTGCGGGAGCCCGAGTTCTTTGCCAGCATTCACAAAGGCCTGGCTGGCGGGGTGGTGCGGCGCTTCCTCGACTTTCGTTTTTTCCATCACGCGATTGAAATATGGGGCCATGTCAGCCGCACCCCAACCCTCTGCACCGAGGCTTTCCCATTCCGCAAAATCCGAATCGGGCGGGCGCAGGAAGGCGCAATCATTGTGATTGGCGCAACCGCCAAGAATTCGTGCGCGGGCATAATTCAGTTCCGGTTTTGCGCCTGCAAGTGTTGCGGCCTTGAAGCCCCAGTCATAGTCTTCTGTCTGCTCATCAAGCCGCGAGAGATCGGTTGCAGCCGCATCGCCTTCATCTTTCTTTCCCGCCTCCAGAAAAATAATCCGGCCCGTCGATTTCTCCGCGAGCCGTTTGGCGATGATGCACCCGGCGGAGCCGCCGCCGATAATGAGGAAGTCGCAAATTTCGGTCATGTCCGGTAGTGCCGCTCTGTTCACGAGAAGCTCCTGAAAAGATGGCCCCATGCGAGGCTGGTTAACGGTCAGTGTGTCCAGACGCCCTTGCGGTCGGTAGCAAAATTTTCACCGTAACCGCGCAGGCGGATGATAGGCTTGCGTGGTTTGGGTTCGCTCACCTCACAGGCAATCTGCTTTTCGGCGGCATAGGCCTCGGCGGCCTCGCGGCTGTCAAAGCGCAGGCGAACCTGGGTCTGGGTATCGGCGGACGAGGTCCAGCCCATCAAAGGGTCAACTTCACGGGCGGTGGCAGGGGTGAACTCCAGAACCCAGCCCTTGGCCTTTGCAGTGCCCGACTGCATGGCGGTCCTGGCGGGTTGATAGATCCGTGCGCGCATCAGAAACCTCGGCTAAAGCAAATCAGGAGGAAGTGGGAACCGGTTTTCCCGTCCGATTTGCGAATAATCAAAGAGTTAGATCGTTTCAAGCGATTCTGTCATCGCCTGAGACGATCCATGGGACTGATGGCTATATTCCAAAACCGCGCGCAAAGCGCAAGTCCGTTCATGGTGGCAGGAAGATCTGTCGGCTGGTCACTGGGAGTGGGTGGGGTGTGTGGTGCAACCAGCCGACAGCGAGTATGCTGCTTGCCCCGCCACTCTGCACAGATTGAACAAGTGTTTCAAGCATTAGCCGAGCCATTGGCGAAGAATTTCCCTAAGATTGAAGCGGATTCGTTTACAGCCTGTTAGACAAAGTTAACGAAAGGGAACTGCCCCCTTCCCCGTGAACAAAAACAGAATAGACTGGCGCTGCGCGACAGGGAATCACCATGCCTCACAACAACGCCAATGCACTTGCCCCGCGCCCCGAGGTTCTGACCCGCCCCAAACTGGAGGGCGGTCGGCGGTTTGTCATGCAGACCCCGTTCAGCCCGGCCGGCGACCAGCCGACGGCGATTGCGGAATTGTCCAAGGGTATCATGGTAGGGGAGCGCGATCAGGTGCTGCTCGGTGCCACCGGCACCGGCAAGACCTTTACCATGGCCAAGGTCATCGAGCAAACCCAGCGCCCCGCCATCATCCTTGCCCCGAACAAGACCCTTGCCGCCCAGCTTTATGCTGAATTCAAAGGATTTTTCCCCGAGAATGCGGTCGAATACTTCGTCAGCTACTATGATTATTATCAGCCCGAAGCCTATGTCGCCCGCTCTGACACCTATATCGAGAAGGAAAGCCAGATCAACGAGCAGATCGACCGGATGCGCCACTCGGCCACCCGCTCGCTGTTGGAACGTGACGACGTGATCATCGTCGCCTCGGTGTCCTGCATCTATGGCATCGGCTCGGTCGAAACCTATTCGGCGATGACGCAAGACCTGACTGTCGGGCAAAGCTATGATCAGCGCCGCATCATGGCGGAACTGGTGGCGCAGGCTTTCCGGCGCAACGATCAGGCCTTTACCCGCGGCTCTTTCCGGGTGCGCGGCGACAGCCTCGAAGTCTGGCCCGCCCATCTTGAAGACCGCGCCTGGCGCTTTTCCTTTTTCGGCGATGAGCTTGAATCCATTGTCGAATTCGACCCGCTGACCGGGGCCAAAACCGATGCCTTCACCCAGATACGCATCTATGCCAATTCGCACTATGTGACTCCGCGCCCGACCATGCAGCAGGCCATCAAGGGCATCAAGTTCGAGCTGCAACAGCGCCTCGACCAACTGATCAAAGAGGGCAAATTGCTTGAGGCGCAGCGGCTGGAACAGCGCACCAATTTCGACCTTGAAATGCTGGGGGCGACCGGTTCCTGCGCCGGGATCGAGAATTATTCGCGCTATCTCACCGGGCGCGCGCCCGGCGAACCGCCCCCCACCCTGTTCGAATTCATCCCCGACAATGCCATTGTTTTTGCAGACGAATCCCACGTCTCGGTGCCCCAGATCCGCGGCATGTTCAAAGGCGACTACCGGCGCAAATTCGTGCTGGCCGAACACGGCTTCCGCCTGCCCTCCTGCATGGACAACCGCCCGCTGAAATTCGAGGAATGGGACGCCATGCGCCCGCAGTCGGTCTTTGTCTCCGCCACCCCTGCCGCATGGGAGATGGAGCAGACCGGCGGCGCTTTCACCGAACAGGTCATCCGCCCGACCGGCCTTGTCGATCCGCAGATCGAGATTCGCCCGGTCGAGATGCAGGTCGATGACCTCCTGGATGAGGTTCGGCGCGTCGCCAAGGCGGGGTTCCGCACCCTTGTCACCACCCTGACCAAGCGTATGGCCGAGGATCTGACCGAATATATGCACGAACAGGGCATCCGCATCCGCTATATGCATTCGGACATCGACACCATCGAACGCATTGAAATCCTGCGTGATTTGCGGCTGGGCGCCTTCGATGTCCTGGTCGGTATCAACCTGTTGCGCGAAGGATTGGACATCCCGGAATGCGCGCTGGTCGCCATTCTGGATGCCGACAAAGAGGGCTTCCTGCGTTCGGAAACCTCGCTGATCCAGACCATCGGGCGGGCGGCGCGCAACGTCGAAGGGCGGGTCATCATGTATGCCGGCCGCATCACCGGCTCTATGGAGCGCGCGATTGCCGAGACCGACCGCCGCCGCGAACGACAGGTCGCCTATAACCTGGCCCACGGCATCACGCCGACGACAATCCGCAAGAATGTCGATGATGTGCTGCATGGGTTGTGGCAGGGCGATACCGATCAGGCGCGCATCACCACCAAGCTTGACACCGCCATGATCGGCCCCAACCTCGCCGCCCATCTGGATGCGCTGCGTCTGGCCATGCGCAAGGCCGCCGAGAACCTTGACTTCGAGGAAGCCGCGCGGATGCGAGATGAGGTCAGGCGGCTGGAAGCGGTCGAGCTTGCCATCGCGGATGACCCGCTGGCGCGCCAGTCTGAAGTCGATGCCGCCGTCGAAATTGCTGTCAAAGCCGCTGGGCGATCAACGGGCGGCAGGCCAGGCGACCGGGGCGGCAAACGCAG
>JBCKXH010000124.1:0-6732 GCA_038921555.1 Paracoccaceae bacterium | reverse complement strand
CGTGCCGTGGACTCGCAGCATCGGTGCGCCCGAGCTTGCATTGGCGCTGAAATCCGGCAACTTCGGCGCGCCGGATTTCTTTCTGAAGGCCTGGGCGCTGCTCGATACGGAACCGGCAGATGTCTGCTGAAACCCGCGTCCGGGATGAGATTTGCCGGGTCGGGGCCTCGCTGTTTGACCGCGGGCTGACCGCAGGCTCCAGTGGCAACATATCGGTGCGGCTGGACGATGGCGGCTGGCTGATGACGCCGACCAATGTATCGTTGGGCGCGCTTGATCCGGCGCGCCTGTCGCGGTTCGATGCCCAAGGCCGCTTGCTGTCAGGCGATGCCCCGACCAAAGAGGCGTTCCTGCATTTCTCGATGTATGGCGAGCGGGCCGATGCCGGTGCGGTGGTGCATCTGCACTCCAGTCACGCCACGGCCGTCAGTATTCTGCGCGATGTCGATCCGCAGGATGTGTTGCCGGCGCTGACCGCCTATTACATCATGCGGGTCGGCCGCTTGCCGCTGGTGCCGTATTTCGCGCCCGGCGATCCGCAACTGGCGCAGGCGGTCAAGGCCCTGGCCAGCCGTCACCATGCGGTGCTGCTGGCCAATCACGGGCCGGTTGTGGCCGGCACCACGCTTGCCAACGCCCAATATGCCACCGAGGAACTGGAGGAGACTGCCAAGCTGTTCTTGATGCTGCAAAACCACGCCCTGCGCGCATTGACGCCCGAACAGGTGGCCGACCTGCGCCAACGCTTCAACTTATCCTGAAACCGCCAAGATCGGACCGACCATGACACAGACCAAAGAGACTATCGGCTTCATCGGCGTTGGCCTGATGGGTCAGGGCATGGCGAAAAACCTTGTCGAAAAGGGCTATCCGGTGAGCGTTATCGCGCATCGCAACCGCGCGCCGGTCGATGACCTTGTGTCGCGCGGCGCGGTTGAGGCCGCGTCGATGGAGGATTTGGCCCGCGGCTGCACGATCATCTTTCTGTGCCTGAGCGGCTCACCCGAGGTTGCTGCGGTGGTTGGTGCACTCAAGCCCGGCCTTGCGGCAGGCAGCGTGATCGTCGATTGCTCGACCAGCGACCCGACTGTGACCTTGCGACTGGCGGCGGAACTGGCCGAGATCGGCGTGCATTTCGCCGATGCCCCGCTGGGCCGCACCCCGAAAGAGGCCTGGGCCGGAACGCTGGATTGCATGCTGGGTGCTACGCCCGAGGTTTTCGCCCGGATTGCGCCGGTGATCGCCACCTGGGCCGGTAAAATCGTTCATATCGGCGGGATCGGCGATGGTCACAAAATGAAATTGTTGAACAATTTCCTGTCGCTGGGCTATGCGGCGCTGTATTCCGAAGCGCTGGCGCTGTCGCGCAAGGTCGGCATCCCGGTGGCCGAATTCGACAAGGTGATCCGGGGTGGCCGGATGGATTGCGGTTTCTATCAGACCTTCATGGGCTATGCCTTGGAGGGCAACCGTGAAGCGCATAAGTTCACCCTGACCAACGCTTACAAAGACATGCGCTATGTCGAAGCGATGGCCAATGCGGCGACGGTCACGACCACGATGGCAAGTGCGGTGAAGAACTCTTTCGCGGTGGCACTGGCGAACGGCGGTGCGGGTGCCCAGGATTATGTGCCGCACTTGGCCGATTTCATCGCCCGCGCCAACGGCATAGATCAGTAATCGCAGCCCCCCGCGCTGAAACATTTACGGGTGTTGCGCCCCGGTTGCCGCCACGTAAATCGCATAAAGTCCGGTGGTCGCGGTGATGAACAGCCGGTTGCGCCTTGGGCCGCCGAAGGTCAGGTTGGCCACGGGTTGCAGCACCTTGATCTTGCCAAGCCGGGTGCCGTCGGGGGCAAAGCAATGCAGGCCGTCAGCGGCGCTTGACCACAGATTGCCTGCGCTATCGACGCGGATGCCGTCTGGAAGTCCGCAATCAATCAGCGCGAACACCCGGCCATTGGCAAGCCTGCCACCCTGCACATCGAACACCCTTATATGGCGGGGTGCGGCGGGCTCGTGGCTGGCGGCACTGTCGGCGATGTAAAGCCGGGTCTCGTCAGGCGAAAATGCCAGACCATTCGGCTGACCGAAATCGTCGGCGACAAGGGCGATAGCACCGGTCGGGTCAATCCGGTAGACCCCCCGCACCGGTTGCTCTGGCACAGCACGGTAGCCTTCATAGTCGGACAGGATGCCATAGGTCGGATCGGTGAACCAGATGCTGCCGTCCGAATGCACGATCACATCATTGGGCGAATTCAGCCGCTTGCCCTGATAGCTGTCGGCCAGCACGCTGATCGCACCATCACATTCGGTCCGCGTCACCCGGCGGGTGCCGTGTTCGCAGGTAACCAGACGGCCCTGAAGGTCACGGGTATGGCCGTTGGCAAAGTTCGAAGGGCTGCGGAACACCGAAACGCCCTCACCCGACAGCGGCTGCGCGCTCCAGCGCAAGATCCGCTGGTTGGGAATGTCGCTCCACAAGAGGCAGCCCAAGTCATCAAACCACACCGGCCCCTCGGCCCAGCGGCAACCGGTGTAAAGAATGTCCAGCCGCGCCGATCCGACCACCAGATGCAAAAAGCGCGGATCGTCGATTTGGTAAAGCTCGTCGCTGGCCATGACCAGACCCCTTGTGTTAGCGCGCGTTGCTCTGTCGGCCGCTGGCCAGCAGAATGACGCCGATGATGATAAGACCCGTCATGATCAGCCTGAACCCAGCCCCGAACCCGTAGGTGTTGAGCATGGACACCACCAGGAACATGAACAGCGATGCCCCCCAGATGCCGGGAACGTTGCTGTCGCCCCCCGCCACCGCCGTGCCACCTATCACCACGACGGCAATCGAGATCAACAGGTATTCGGTGCCCATGTTCAGCGCAGCACCCCCCGAAAAGCACGACAAAAGCGTGCCGCACAGCGCCGCAAGCACGGCGCACAGGATGTAGGTGACAAGCCGCGCGCCATCGACCGGGATGCCCGCCATACGTGCTGCGGGCAGACTTTGCCCGATAGCGGCGATCCAGCGGCCATAAACCGTGCGATGCAACAGCACCCAGGCCGCGACCGAGATCAACAAGGCGATCAGCGCGACGTTCGGGATGCCCAGCGTGTAAGAGGTTGTGAACTCTGCCAGCACTTCCGGCGGTTTGATCCGCAGGCCGCGGTTGGTCCAGATTGCGGTGGATAGCACGATGAAACTCATCGACAAGGTTGCAATGATCGGCGGGATTCGCAGCAGCTTGATCAGCGCATAATTCGCCACACCGATGGCCACGCCGATGGCCAGCGTCGCGACCAGCCCCAGCAACACCAGACCGTTCTGGGTGTCCATCAGCTTTAGCGCGACAGTGCCGGCCAAGGTCATCGTGGCGGGCACCGACAGGTCGATGTTGCCCGGCCCCAGCGTGATGACGAACATCTGCCCGACGCCGACCAGCACCGAAAACGCGCCAAAGGTCAGGGCTGCCTGTGTCAGGCCTTGCGTGCTTGCGCCCGCCGTTACCGCGATTGTTGCCAGCCAGACCAGCAGCGTGGCCAGAAACGACCATATCTAGGGCCGTGCGAAGAGTGCGCTCATAGCCGCAGCCTCCGCGCCTTGCTTCGGTTGAACAGCAGCCGCAACGCCAGCACAAGGATCAGGATCGCGCCTTGCGCCCCGATCTGCCAATCTGGCGAAATACGCAGGAAAGACAGAAACGCCGCCGCCAGCGTCAGTGTCAGCGCCCCGATCACCGCGCCAATCGCCGATATTCGGCCGCCGGTGAACTCGCCACCGCCAAGGATGACGCCGGCGATCGACAGCAGCGTATAGCGCAGCGCGATGTTGGCATCCGCCGCCGTCGCAAGCCCGACCAATGTGATGCCAGCCGCAACCGCAAAACACGCCGCCAGCGCATAGGCACCGCCGCGCGCCGCAAGCACCGACCAGCCCGCCCGCTGGACCGAGCGTTGATTGCCGCCCACGCCACGGATAAGCACGCCGAAGGACGACCGCATGATCACCAGATGTGCTATAACCGCGATCAGCACCGAGGCGACAATCGCCATCGGCACCAGCGGCGGTTTTGATGTCATCAGCGCCCGGATCCACTCAGGTGCCGTGCCGCCCGGCGAGGGCAACAGCAGCACCGCAAGCCCCGCCCAGACGAAGCTCATCCCCAGCGTCACCACAATCGAGGGCAGGTTGCGCAGATAGATCAGCACGCCCATTGCGGCATAAACCGCAATCGCGGCCAACAGGATCAACACGCCGACAAGGGGCGTGTCGTGCAGGTAAGTCGCCGCAACACAAGCGACAAAGCTGACAAAAGTGCCCATCGACAAGTCAAGATCGTTGACCGCCATGATCAGCATCTGCGCGATGGTTGCCAAGGTGATCGGCACGGCCAGATTGAACAGCAAGTTCAGCCCCATATAGCTCATCGCGCGCGGTTGCAGCCAGAACACGCCCGCCAGCAACAGCAACAGCGACAGGGCCGGCACCAGAACCCGCACGGTGTCGGACGATATCTTCATGCGGCGGCTCCCTGGAACGAGGCTTGCAGGATGGCCTTTTCCGAAATCTGCGGCCCGACCAGTTCGGCCACGATGGCCCCTTCGCGGAACACATAGACCCGGTCGCACAGGCCCATTTCCTCGGTCTCGGTGGAATACCACACGAAGGTGCGCCCGGCTTCCGCTTCGGCGCGGATGATGCGGTAGACTTCCTGCTTGGTGCCGACATCGACGCCGCGCATCGGATCATCCATCAGCACGACCGGCGCGCGGCTGGACAAGGCGCGCGCGAACAGCACCTTTTGCTGGTTGCCACCCGAAAGCGACAAAATGCGGTTGGCCATGTCCGGCGTGCGGATATCAATCTTGTCTTGCCATTCCGCGCCGCGCCCGGCCTCGCGCGCCTCTTGCACAAAGCCCCGACGCGCCAGGTCCGGCAGCGCCGTGATTGTCATGTTCTTCAGAATGCTCCACAGCTCAAAAATGCCGTTTTCGCGGCGGTCACCGGCAACAAAGCTTACGGCCGGGTCGCGGCGCGGCAGCCAGTTCGGGCTGTGATGATCAAACAGCGCCAGCAGCATGTCGGTCTGGCCATGGCCGCCAAGACCGGCCAGCCCGACGACTTCGCCGCGCCGGGCATGGAAGGGCAGACCGCGCAAACCATCCAGGGTCAAAACATCAGGGCCTTGGGACACATCACGCCGGGCGGCAACCGCGTCTGTCGCGACGCTGCCCATCGCGGCGACAAGGCTTGCCTGCGTGAAGTCGCCCGCAGGTCGCTCGGCCACGATACGGCCGTCTTTCATCACGACAATCCGGCTTGCCGTCGTCAGAATCTCATCCAGGATATGCGAGATCAGGATCACCGCCCCGCCTGCGGCGACAAAGCGGCGCACATGCGCCAGAAGCTGCGCCGCAAGCCCGGCGTCCAGCGAGGATGTCGGCTCATCCAGGATGACCAGTCGCGGCGGCGTGCCGGCATCGGAAAACGCCATCGCGATTTCGACCATCTGGCGCTGCGCGATCGACAGCGCCCCCACCAGGCCACCGATGTCAATGCCATGCCCCGGAAACACCATATCCAGGCTTTTGCCGATGATTTCGCGCGCCCGCGCCCGCCAGCCAAAACCGCCCAGATCGCGGTGCATGATGCGGGTATTCTCGACAATGTTCAGGTTGGGGCACAGCGACAGTTCCTGAAACACGCAACGCACGCCGCGCTTGCGCGCAACCCCGATGCCATATCCGGCCAGCGCCTGCCCATCGCCTGCGATAGCGCCGCGCTGCGCTGTCAGCCCGCCATTGATGACGCTGACGATGGTGGATTTCCCGGCACCATTATGCCCGACCAAACCGATGCATTCGCCCGGAAACATCGCCAGCGACACGCCGTCCAGCGCTTGGACTTCGCCAAAACGCAACGCAACATCGGTGACTTCCAGCACTGCGCTTTGCGCCGTCGCATCCATTGGGAAAATCCAGTGAAAAGCTGGCCTGCCGGGCAAGACTGCGCGGCAGGCCCTGAGAGGTGCAGCGCCGGAAAGCCGACTTTCCGGCGCAGGCCCGGTTACTTCGCGCCTTCGATCACTTTGATCGCGTCTTCCTGGCTGTATTCGACGTTGGCAACCCCACCGGCCTGCGTCGTGGCCAGATTGGCCTCCAGCGAATCCTGATCAATACGCAGGAACGGCACTGAGATATCCTTGGGCACTTCCTTGCCATCCAGGATCTGCTGGGCGACCCAGAACGCCAAGGTCGAAACGCCGGGCGCGATCGAGACCGACATCGTGGTGTAACCGCTGGCGTCCTTCTGCTCTTTCCACCATTTCAGCTCGTCCTCACGGTTGCCCATGATGATCGTGGGGGTCGGGCGTCCGGCAGCCGCAAAAGCTTGCGCCGCGCCATAGCCGTCGCCGCCCTGTGTCACCACAGCGGCGATTTCGGGCAGGCTTGGCAAGATACCAGCGACGGCCTTTTGCGCCACGTCCTGCGCCCAGTCGCCATGAACTGAGCCGACAAGCTTGAACTGCGGGTTTTCGGCAACGCCTTCGGCAATGCCGCTGGAGATTGCGTCATCGACAAACACCCCGGCAAGGCCGCGGATCTCCAGCAGGTTACCGCCTGCAGGCATGGCTTTGGCAAGGTATTCGATTTCGCTCTTGCCCATCGCCTTGAAATCGACGGCAATCCGCTAGGCGCAAGGCTCATCGACGATGCCGTCGAAGGACACCA
>JBCKXH010000123.1:0-6773 GCA_038921555.1 Paracoccaceae bacterium | reverse complement strand
CGCTTCTCCAATCCGGCGATGGCGCAGCTCTATCTGCTCAGCTCCGGACGGACCTTTGCCGACCGGCCGGTACGCGAGATATTTCCGCGCAACAGGCAGAACGAAGAACTCGTCCTGAACCTGCTAGCCAACGGGTTCGAAGCGGACGCGGCCCCGGCCCTAGACCGGCGCTACGACGGCGTCGAAATCTATGTCGAGAACGACATCCGGGCGCATGTCGAGGAAGGGCACCTTCTTCGCATGTTCGGCATCGTTCGTGATGTTGGCAAGCACCGGTGCCGCGAGATGGAGTTGCAGCAGCGGCTAGACGCGGCTCTGGCGCTGCTGTCGGTCGTCGATGTGCCGCTCATTGCCCTGAGCGCCGACCAGCGGATCCAGGCGGTCAACCAAGCGGCAACCGACGCCTTCAAGCGTCCCCTCGACGACTGCCTTGGCCAATCTGTTGCGGACCTGCTGATGCCAACGGAGGGCAGTTCGCCGTCAGGCCAAAGGGCGCGACTTATTGCATCGGTGGTGGCCGGAGGGCCGGGCGGATCACTTGCCGACGACTCGGGGGCGGAATGGTTGATCTCGCCGCGCGCCGGTGGTGGCGCGATCCTCAGTCCCGGCCGCAACCATGCGGGGCGCGCACCGTGACTCAGGCGCTTTGGCCGGCTCATCCGCTGTTCGGCGCGGCGACCCTTGAGGAAGCAGCGGCGCGGCTGGACTTGCTGGACGATGGCATCCTGTGCCTAACGCCCGACGGGGTCATCGTCACTGCCAACTCCGAAGCCTGCCGCATTCTAGACCTGACCCCCGACATCGTCGGTCTGCGCGCCGACAAACTGCTGACGGATGTTCCGGAATGGTTCGAGCTTCTGTCGGCCCGGTCCGGCCAGCGGCGCATCGACGTTGTGTTTCGGGCGCGGGGCGGGCGTCAAATCATGGCGACCGCTCGCCGCGGTGCGGACCGGACGGCGCCGGATCTCATCGTCCTTCGGGACGTCGAGACCATCCGCCATCGCCGGGAACGGGCCGGCGACGGCGCGTCGGGCAACAACGTCCGGTTCCTGTCCGCCAACCGGACCCGGCCGGATTTCGCGACGCAACGGCGCCTGAGTCCGGAGTTGCACCGGATCCTGTCGCGGGGCGAGCGAGCCTCGCGCGAAGGGATGCGCATCTTGATCACCGGTGAATCTGGTGTTGGGAAATCCGAGGTGGCGCGGTTCCTGCATGGCACCGTCGCGGACGCGCACGATCCCTTCATCGTGGTGAACTGCGCCTCCTACCCGGACGCGAGGTTCGACGAAGCACTGTTCGGGCGGGAAAGGGGACTGGACGGCGCTCTGCGCCCCGGACTGCTGAAGCAGGCCGAGGGCGGCACGCTGTTTCTGGACGAGGTGGGAGAGATTCCGCTCAGCGCACAGGCGCGGCTGCTGGGGTTTCTCGAGGATGGTCTGGCGATGCGGATCGGCGGCCTTCAGGGGCGACTGGCCAAGGTGCGCGTGATTGCCGCGACAAACCACAATCTGCGGCAGATGGTGCGCGAGGGAAGGTTCAAGGCTGATCTATACTTCCGGCTTGCCGTGATAGTGCTGGCGGTGCCGCCACTGCGCGACATGCCAGCACTGATCAGGCACCTGACCGAGCGGCTCCTGCAGACCTTCAACCAGCGCCGCCGAACGCCGATGATCCTGCCCGCACGCTATCGCGATCTGCTGGAAGATTGCAACTTTCCAGGAAATATCAGAGAGTTGCTGAACATTGTTCAGAAGGCGGCGATCTTTGTCGATGACGCAGAAAGCATCGAGGCGATCTTTGCCGACCTGCTGGCGCCTATGGATATTCCGGGCATCGCAGTTGACGGAGCGTTGCCGGCCGGGGCCATGTTTGACCTTCGGAGCGAACTGAAGCGCTACGAGACAGCGCTGATCGACAAGGCCATCAGAATTCACGGAAGCAAGAGAAAGGCCGCAAAGGCCCTGGGCGTGAATATCGGTATGATCGTGCGGAAGACGGCGGAAACCCCCGACGTCGGCACGGCCGTCCGCACCACCAACAAGCGAGGAACACCAACATGACGATCATGAACAGACTGACCCGCGCCATCGGCGCGGTGGCGGTGCTTGCGGGCAGCATGTCCCCGGCGCTGGCTGACGGCGAGTTGAACATCCTGACCTGGGAAGGGTATGCCGATCCCAGCTTCATCACCCCGTTCGAAGAGGCGACTGGCTGCAAGGTCAGCGCGACCTATGTCGGCTCGAACGACGACTTCGCGCCCAAGCTCGCGGCGGGAGGCGGCGTGTTCGATCTGGTCTCGCCTGCGATCGACAGCACCGCACCGCTGATCGCGGCGGGCTTCGTCCAGCAGATCGACACCGCACGCTTGTCACATTGGGGCGAAATCTACGAGAGGTTCCGTATTGCCGAGGGCATCAATGCCAATGGCCAGGTGTTCGGCCTGCCGTTTTCCTGGGGAGCGATATCGTTCATGTATCTGGTCGACAAGTTCCCCACGCCTCCGACCTCGATTGCAGCCCTTTGGGATCCGGCGCTGGCCGGCCATGTCTCGCTCTGGGATGACAAGAGCGCGATTTACGTCGCGGCCCGGTTGAACGGTGACATGGACATCTACAACCTGACCGACGAGCAGATTGCGGCGGCGCAGGCGAAGCTTCTGGAGCAGAAGCCGCTGATCCGCAAGTATTGGTCCACCGCAGGCGAGCTGGTCGACCTTTACAAGTCAGGCGAAGTCTGGATTTCCAACACTTGGGCCGGATACCAGTCGGGCCTGTTGAAGGCCGAAGGCATCAATGTCGCGGAGTTCATCCCGGTCGAGAACGCCGAGGGCTGGGTAGACAACTGGATGATCGTCACCGGCACCCCGAACGAAGAATGTGCCTACAAATTCCTTGAAATGGCGATCAGCGAGCAGGGCCAGTGCGGCATGTCGGCGATCACCGGCTATTCGGCCGTGAACCCGGTTGCGGCCAAGACCTGCATGACGCCCGAACAGTTCACCGCGCTGCATCAGGAAGACCCCGATTACCTTGACAGCCTGCTGCTGTGGGAAAACCTCGGGCCGCGGCTGGGCGACTACGCCAACGCCTGGAACGCTGTCAAGTCGCAGTAACCGGCCGGGGCTGGTGGCGCACTACCGCCAGCCCCCCCCTTGCCCCCGGAGTGAAACAATATGACTGACATCATCCGTCTAGACGGACTCTCAAAGCAATTTGGTTTCGTAACCGGCGTCGACCATGTGTCGCTGAGTGTGCGCAAGGGCGAATTCCTGACGGTGCTTGGCCCCTCGGGCTGCGGCAAGACCACGCTGTTGAGGATGATCGGCGGCTTTGACGAACCGACGGCAGGAAGGATCTGGCTTGACGGCGATGATGTGACGGACCTTCCGCCGAACCACCGTGCCATAAACATGCTGTTTCAAGACTACGCTCTGTTTCCGCACATGACAGTAGGAAAGAATGTGGGATACGGGCTGCGCGTCACAGGCGTGCCGAAGCGCGAGGTGGAAACAAGGGTGCGCGAAGTGCTCGATCTGGTGGGCCTTGCCGACAAGATCGGCGCTGCACCGCACCAGCTTTCGGGAGGCCAGCGCCAGCGGGTGGCCCTGGCCCGCGCCATCGTGCGCCGACCCAAGGTATTGCTGCTGGACGAGCCGCTTTCGGCGCTGGATGCCAACCTGCGCGAGGCGATGCAAGTGGAACTACGCCACTTGCATCAGAAGGTCGGGCTGACCTTCATCATGGTGACCCACGATCAGACCGAGGCGCTGACCATGTCGGATCGGGTGATCGTGATGAGGCGCGGCCGGATCGTGCAGGATGGCGCACCGCAAAGCCTTTATGACATGCCGAGCAGCCCCTACATCGCCGATTTCATTGGTACGACCAACCTTTTCGCCTCACGCATCGAGAACGGGCGCATTGCCTGCCACGGCCAGCTGCTATCGATCGACCCGTCGTTGATCCTACCAGGCGCCGACACTTTCGGATTCCGCCCCGAAAAGGCTCGACTGCACCGCGGCGTTGCGAGCGGTGCGAGCGGTGCAAACCATCTGCGCGGCAAGGTGGCAGATGTTATGTATCGCGGCAGCATTGCGCGGATCATTGTCGATCTGGGCACGGGGCAGGTGTTTGTCGATCTGCAGATCAGCGACGCCGCTACCGGGTTGCCGCAGAAGGGCGATCCGGTCACCGTCGAGATCGCGCCCCACAAGATCATGAGTTTCGTGGCGGAGGATTCCGCATGATGTTGCCGCTACGTCTGCGCAAGGTGCTGGTGCTGTCACCGCCGCTGATCTGGGTCGTGCTTTTCATGTTCGTGCCCTACACTATTCTGTTTGTGTTTAGCTTTTGGGAACAACAATACCCGACCTTCGCGCCTGCCTTCCAGATGGGCAACTACCTCACGCTGATCAGCGACCCGCAATATGTCCGCACGTTGGCCCGCACGATGAAGATCGCGGCGCTGGTGTCGTTATTTTCGCTGCTGCTGGCCTATCCTTACGCCTATTTCCTCGTCCACAAGGTGCGCAGCCCGGGAGCGCGGCTGACGCTGTACATGGCTGTCGTGGCGCCGCTCTGGGTGTCTTACCTGTTGCGGGCCTACACTTGGAAGACCATTCTCGGCACTGAAGGCGCCCTGAATTCGTTCCTGATCTGGACCGGAATCTTGACAGAACCTTCACCGATATTCCTCTACAACCAGACATCGATGGTGGTGACGCTGACCTATGTGTTCATCCCGTTCATGGTGATGCCGATCTATGCGGCGCTGGAGAAAATTCCGCGAAACCTGCTGGAAGCCTCTGCCGATCTGGGCATGGGTCGCACGGCGACCTTCGTGAAGGTGACGCTACCGCTGTCGATGACAGGCGTGGTGGCGGGGTTCACCATGACTTTCTGCCTCGCCTTTGGCGATTTCATCGCGGCCTATCTTGTCGGCGGCCCTGACGGGATGATGATTTCCAACGTTATCGCCACGCAGTTCGGAGCTTCGCTCAACTGGCCGCTGGGTTCGGCGCTGGCGCTGGTGATGCTGGTGATCGTTCTGGCGATCATCTCGGCCTCGGACCGGTTCGAGCGGCTGGGACGGGGGAAGTTCGCATGAGCCTCGCCGCGGTAAACACGAAGGTCCACGCGGCACCAGGCGCGCGCACCTCGAAGCGGCTGCGAAAGGCGGCAGACCGCTGGATCTGGATCGGCGTGGTTGGGCTGATCCTTGCCTTTCTTTACATCCCCATCGCGGTTCTGGTTGCCTTCAGTTTCAACACGTCGCGTTCTCTCAGCTGGCCAATGTCCGGCTTCACACTAGACTGGTACAGGACGCTGGCGAAAAACGACCAACTGATCACCGCAGTGCAGAACTCGCTTTATGTCGCGGTGTCGGCCACGGCGCTGGCGCTGCTGATCGGAGTTCCCGCGGCGCTGGCGCTGGACCGGCTGGATTTCCCGGGTAAGGGCATCTTCCGCAAGTTGGTTCTGTTGCCGATCGCGCTGCCGGGCATCATCACCGGCATTTCCATGCTGATCCTGTTCCGGCTGATGGGATTCGGCCTCACCCTTGAAACCGTGATCATCGGCCATGCGACAGCCTTGCTGGCGGTGGTCGTGACGCAGGTCTTCGCACGGCTTCAGCGATTGCCGAGAAGCCTGGATGAGGCGTCGGCGGACCTGGGGGCGAGCGGCTGGCAAACCTTCTTTTTGGTCACGCTGCCCAACATCCGAACGGCAGTGATAGGCGCTGGCATCCTGTCGTTCACGCTCAGCTTTGACGAAATTCCGGTGACCTTCTTCCTCACCGGGCGCGACAACACCCTGCCGATGTATATCTGGTCCACTATGCGGCGCGGTCTGACGCCCGAGATTAATGCTGTGGGCGCACTGATCGTCGCTGCGTCGATCATTCTCATCCTTGTCTCGGTGCTTCTGCAACGGGGAAAACCCGGGCTCAGCCGCTGACGGCCGGCCTCTGACTGAAAGGCTTCACCACGAATGACCAAACCCCGATTTCGACCGATCTGACCAAGGGAGCCCTGATCGCGGGCATTTGGCGCGAAGGGTCCGCCGGAACCTTCGATGTTAATAGCCCGCATGATGGCCGCCTGTTGCACAAGGTCGGGCGTTGCAATGCCGCCGACGTGGTCGATGCGGTGGCGGCGGCGCGGGCGGCACAACCCGCTTGGGCCGCGCTTTCCGTGATCGAGCGGGCGCAGATCATGCGCCGGATCCATGCGCTGTTTCTCGAACATGCCGAAGCGATGTCGCAGATGCTGACGGCAGAAATCGGAAAGACCATCACCGATGCCCGCGAGGAGGTGTTCGAGTATTCGGCACCTTCCTAGTCCAAGGCAGCGGAAGAGATCCTGCGCCACCGCGGCCTTTCGTTCCCCTCCACCCAAGAGCGCACCCGGAACAAGCACTGCGATTGTTTTGCCCGCCGGCAGCGGCCTGACCTCGGCCGTTTGCTCCGCGTTGTCATTGTCGCGGGCAAGCGTTCTTCGGCATCGCGCTGCCCTGACCGCCCCGCCACGCGCGGTAAAGCCGCGCCCCCCTTCAGCGCGTGCCTTGCCGAAAAGTGAACGGGTTCAGGTTCTGGATCATCTGCGTGAACCCAGATTTGCCGATCAGACACCTACCGAGGTCTTTGCCACCTTACTGGATGAAGGGACCTATCTCTGTTCGATACGCACGATGTATCGGATATTGGCGGCTCAGGGCGAAGTTGCCGAGCGCCGCCGTCAGCGCACCCACCCCGTCTATCAAAAGCCCGAACTT
>JBCKXH010000122.1:0-6813 GCA_038921555.1 Paracoccaceae bacterium | reverse complement strand
GGTGCCGGACGGTGGAATCGGTGCTTTCGATCGGGTTCGTGGTGCGGATGTGTTTCCAATGCTCGGCGGGGAAGTCATGGAACGCAAGCAAATCCGTCCGGTCCTTGGTCAGGCATTTCACCGCCCGGTCATATTGCACGCCGTAAGCCTCGACGAAGAAGTCGAAGGCGACATCTGCCCCGGCTTTGGTTTCGGCCATCCAGATGTCTTTCAGGTGCGCCTTGGCTTTCGGCGGCAGTGATTTCGGCAGTGCGTTGAGCACATTCGCCGTCTTGTGCACCCGGCAGCGTTGCACCCGCGTCTTGCCGTAGACCTCGTGAAGGGCTGCCCGTTCGAGCATTCCTTCGAACCGGTGGCAGTCATGCCCTCACCCCATCGCGCCATCGCCCACAGCGAGTTTTGGCGCGACCTCCAGCCCCGGCGCTTGAGGTCCAAGAGCAGTTCGCGCCAGCTTTTGGTGCTTTCGCGATAGCTGTCGATGAGGCCCAGAACATCCTTATTGCCCCATTCATCGGCGCCAATAATCACCAGCATGCATTGGCGATCATTCTCGCTAAAATTGATCCCCCGGATCGATTTCTTTGCACTCGAATTCCATCCGAGGCGTAAAATAGACGTCATCGGTCCAGAGGAGAAATCGCCGGTCGAAATGCCTTTGAGGTAAAGCCAGGGCAGCAACTCTTCGATCGACTTGGCGCGCCGCAGATAGGGCGGCAGGATCGTCGAGGTGAACCGCAGCGGCACATCCCCCGGTGTCCGGTCCCGCACCCGGGGCACCGATCCCGGCACCGCACCGATCCCGGTCTGAACCTCCCGCTCGGGCAGATGGCCATGCGAGGGCCAACCGCCTGCGGCCAGCGCTATCGGTCGCATCAGCATGGGCGGCGAGAAATCCGCCCAGCTCGGCCTCCACCGCTTGGGCGATCAACTGCCGCGCCCCCTCGCGCCGCAAATCCGTCAGCGGGTCGGGCGAAAATCCTGTCGGCGCGCGAAACCCGACAACCCTATCCATCGTCATGTGGCATAGCCTTTTCTCTGCGAGTCCTGCGGCGCGTCAACAACGCCTTGATATGCCACCCAATCCCCCGTCACCAACTTTCAGCTATGGCTCCCTCACTCCGCCTGGTTGCGGCGCATGAGCTGCGAACTCTCGCGGCTGAATTGATTGCCGGTGGATCAGGCCGCAGCATGAAGCAATCGCGCGCCATGTCGCTGGTCGAGGCCGTCGCCAATGTGGTCGTGGGCTACGGCGCAGCGGTCATCACGCAGATCCTGATCTTCCCGGTATTCGGGCTGCACCCGGCTCTGGCGCGGAACCTGAAGTTGGGCGCGCTGCACTCGCAAGCTGGTATCCAGGTCCGCCGACACCCTGAAACAGGTGACGGCGGATCAGATGGATGCCTCGTGGCGGCTGAACCTGCGGGCGCATTTCGTGGCGGCACAAGCGGCGATGCCCTTGATGCGGGCGCAGGGCAAGGGCGCAATGATCGTCACCTCGTCGAACTCGGGCGCGCAATACGACCGCGAGATGATCGCCTGCGCCACCACCAAACACGCCGTCATCGCCATGGTGCGGCGGATAGCGGTGGGCTGCGCGCGCTACAACATTCGTTGCAATGCGCTCTGTCCGGGCATTGTCGATGCAATGTTCAATACCGGTTTTCAGGCGCAGATGGGCGGGCGGCGCTGGAATCCTAGGTGGCGCAGTCGATCTCGATGGGACGCTGGGGCTCGGCCGAGGAGATCGCGCAAAGCGTGGTCTACCGCGCCTCGGAGCGTTCAGCCTTCATGACCGGCCATGCTTTGGTGATCGACGGCGCCGAAAGCCTCCAGCCCCCCGCGCCGTGCCAGGCAGATCAGCCGGTGCTGCTTGGCCTTGTTGCCGAACTGCATTCCGAGCCGGAACTGCAGGCGCGCGGCTGGCAGCAGCGGATTGATATTGAAGAACTGATCTTCGCTGAGCGCTGGGGTCAGCGCAGATAAAGGTCAGACCGGGTGCCGGATGGCGGTCAGGGTTGCCAGCGCCTCGACGCAAGCCGCCGCTGCCTCGCGGCCCTTGTTATGGGCGTCGTCGCGGCTGCGGACCACGGCCTGCTCATCGGTATAGGTGGTCAGGATGCCAAAGCTCAGCGGCACCCCGGTTTCCAGTGCTGCACTCATCAGGCCCATCGTGGCACCGAGGCTGATGAATTCGAAATGCGCGGTGTCGCCCTTGATGACGCAGCCAAGGCAGATCACGCCGTCATAGCGGGTTGATTTGGCCAGCGCGTTGGCGATCAGCGGAATCTCGAAAGCGCCGGGGGCGTGGTAGACCTGCGGCGCTGCGATGCCGTTCTCGGCCAGATAGGCCAGCGCACCGTTCAACAGGCCAGAGGTGACCTCTGGGTTGAAGCGGCTTAGGACGATGGCGAGGCGGGGGGATGGGGTCATGTCAGGGCCTTTAGTGTTGGTGGGAAAGAATGTGGCCGAACTTCTCGCTTTTGGTGGCGAGGTAGCGCAGGTTGAACGGATTGGGTGCCACGATCAACGGGCGCTGGTGGGCGACCACGATGCCGTAAGCCGTAAGCCCAGTGGTCTTGTGCGGGTTGTTGCTGAGCAGGTCGATCTTCGGCATGTCGAGCGCGCGCAGGATTTGCGCCGCAATCGCGTAATCGCGCAGGTCAGGGGCAAAGCCCAAAGCGGTGTTGGCCTCTACCGTGTCCATCCCCTGATCCTGCAAGGCATAGGCGCGGATCTTGTTGGCCAGCCCGATGCCGCGCCCTTCCTGGCCGCGCAGATAGATCAAGGCACCACCCTCGCTGTCCGAAATCATCCTGAGCGCCGCTTGCAACTGCTGGCCGCAATCGCAGCGCAAGGAACCGAAGGCGTCGCCGGTCAGACATTCGGAATGGATGCGGACCAGCGGGGTCTTGCCGGTGGTGGACGGTTTGACGATGGCCAGATGCTCGGAGCCGTCGATCAGGCTGCGGAAGGCGTGGACTTGCAGCGGGGCCGCGGTCAGCGCCGAGGGCAGTTCGGCGCGCGCCACCTCTTCCACCAGTTGCTCGGTGCGCAGGCGGTGGGCGGCAAGCTCTTCGATGGTCAGGATCGGCAGGCCGTGGCTTTGCGCAAACCTTTGCAATTCGGGGCGGCGGGCCATGTGGCCGTCTTCGCCCATCACCTCGCAGATCACCGCTGCGGGCTGCAAGCCGGCCAATCTCATCAGGTCGATACCGCCTTCGGTATGGCCGTTGCGCGTCAGAACGCCGCCGTCCTTGGCCCGCAGCGGAAAGACGTGGCCGGGCGAGACGATATCGCCCGGCTGAACCTGCGGGTTGATCGCGGTCGCAATCGTATGGGCGCGGTCGAAGGCGGAGATGCCGGTGGTGATGCCCTCTTTCGCCTCAATCGAGACGGTAAAGGCGGTCGAGCGCCGTGCCTTGTTGGCGGCGGTCATCGGCGGCAGGCCGAGCCGGTCAACCTGCGCGCCAGTCAAGGCCAGACAGATCAGACCACGGCCATGCACCGCCATGAACCTGATCGCGTCGGGTGTGGCGAATTCAGCCGCCACCACCAGATCGCCTTCATTCTCGCGGTCCTCGTCATCGACCAGAACCACCATGCCACCCCTTTTCAACTGGGCGAGGGCTAGAGATAGGCTTGACATAGGCGCTCCACATATTTGGCCATCACATCGACTTCGACGTTCAGGTCGCAGCCTCGGGTAAGGTGTTGCAGGTTGGTGTGTTCCCAGGTGTGCGGAATCACGGTAAGGCGGATCAGGGTCTGGTCGGCGGAGTCTTCCACCGCGTTCAGGGTCAGGCTGATGCCGTTCAGCGCGATGGAGCCCTTTTCGACGCAATAGCGTGCCAGGCTGCGCGGCAGATTCAGTTCCACAAGATAAGCGCCGCCCTGCGCCGTCACCTTGGCGAGACGGGCTTTGCCGTCGACATGACCCTGCACCAGATGGCCGGACAACCGGGTCTCCAGCCGGACCGAGCGTTCAAGGTTGACAAAGCTGCCCGCCGTCAGTTGGCCGAGGTTGGAGCGGTCGATGGACTCGGCGCTGACGAAGAACCTCGCCAGACCGGCGGGGTCGAATTCCGCCACCGTCAGGCAGACGCCGTTGACCGCGATGCTTTCGCCCAGTTCAAGGTCGTTGTAGCCGGTTTCAAGCGTCAGGATCAGCGTGCTGTCCTGCTTTGCCGCCTGTCGGACCTTCGACAATCGTTCTATGATGCCGGAAAACATTATGTCCCTTTCTTGTCAGTGTCTTGGCGAAGCGCAACCGTCACCCGGTCCTCGCCTTCGCCTTGTTCGATGGTGATCCACTCATCCCAAAACCCGCCCGCCTGCACGGCTTGCAGCAGCGCAGGCCCGGCCTCGACCAGAACCTCCAGCGCGCCAAGCTGCCCAAGGTGGCGCAGGGCGGCGGCGAGGTCGGTCTCGATGAAAACCTCAAAGCCGCGCGCTCGGGCGGCGTCGAGATAGGCCGAGGATACAAGGCCCCGGCGGTCGAGGATGGCAAGGAAGCGCCACTTGCCGGCGAAATCCGCCACAAGGCGCACGGTGAATTCCGGCGCATCGGCCAGCACGGTGCCCGACCCGGTCAGCACGGCATCCGCCCGTTTGCGCAACCTATGCGCCAGCACCAGCGAGGCGGGCGAGGTGAAGGTCTTCGCCCCCGGTGGCGGGATCATCGAACCGTCACGGCTCAGCGCCTGCTTGACGGTGACCCAAGGCAGGCCGGTCTGCAGCCGCTTGACAAAGGGCGCGATCAGGCGCTGCGCTTGCTGCACAAGGCTTGCCGCCTCCGGGTGATCCAGTTCAGCGATGTAGCCGACCCGCAGACCCGCCGCCGCCAGCAGCACAGCGCCTCCGCCCGGCACTTTGGGGTTGGGGTCTGCCACACCGATCCAGACCTGCCGCGCCTTGGTGCGCAGAATGGCCTGCGCACAGGGCGGCGTGCGGCCGATGTGGTTGCACGGCTCCAAGGTGACGACGATTGTGTGGATGCGCTGAGACGTTCCGGCCTGATCGCAAAGGGCGATGGCCAGCGCCTCGGCATGGGGCGCGCCTGCGCGCTGGTGGGCGGCGCGGGCCAGCACCTGGCCTTCGGCGTCCAAGAGGACGCAACCGACCGGCGGGTTGGGGGCGGTGGCGCCGACAAACTCCTCGGCTGCGGCCAAAGCCTCTGCGAAGGCTGCAAGCACCCGGTGGTCTGCTATGGAGTGTAACGCCGCACCCATGATCCATCCTTCTATGCAGGATGACGCAGGGCTGAATGGCGGCACGATCAACCGCCCCAGACAGGGAGGGGCGGGTGGCTGTCCATTCGTTCTCTTCCATCCGGACTATACCGTCGGCCTCGGAATTGAACCGAGTCTGCTGACCCTTCCCGAAGAAAGGCGCTCGCGGGCTGATGTGCAACTTGCACAAACACCGCCGGTGGGGAATCGCACCCCGCCCTGAGAACATCCGCCAGCCTGAAACGGCTGACCCGCCTTAAATAGGTGGTGACCGCCGCTTGTGCAACCATCCTTTTGAGAACGAGAACGAGAACGAGAACGCGGCGCGAAGGGGCGCGCGCAGAGCGGGATTATTCTGGCGCCAAACCTGTCGCTGGCCCCGTCCCGGCTGTGCGCCCAATCCGGTGGCGGGCCGTCATGCAACGCGGTAGGCTGGCGCAACTTTGGGAGTGTCGCGATGAAAATGAACCGATTGGGCGGCTCTGGCCTCAAAGTCTCAGAGCTTTGCCTTGGCTGCATGTCCTTTGGCGACCCGGCGCGCGGCGGCCATCCCTGGACCTTGCCGCGTGACCGGGCGGAGCCGCTGATCCGGCAGGCCTATGAGGCGGGCATCAGCTTTTTCGACACCGCCAATGTCTATTCCGATGGCTCGTCGGAAGAAATTCTGGGTGATTGCCTGTGGACCATGGCCCGCCGGGATGAGGTCGTGCTGGCCACCAAGGTCCATGGCACCGTGTTGGCCGAATCGCAGATGCGCGGTCGGTCGCGGCGCGCCATCATGCACAAGATCGACGCCAGCCTGCGCCGCCTGAAAACCGATCATGTTGACCTTTACCAGACCCACCGCTGGGACAATGACACCCCGATCGAGGAAACCATGGCGGCGCTGCATGATGTGGTGAAATCCGGCAAGGCCCGCTATATCGGTGCCTCGACCATGTGGGGCTGGCAGTTCGCCAAGGCGCAAGCGGTGGCCCGGGCCAATGGCTGGACGCCGTTCATCGCCATGCAGAACCAGATCAACCTGCTTTACCGCGAGGAGGAACATGAGGTGATCCCGCTGTGCCTTGACCAAGGCGTCGGCCTGATCCCGTGGAGCCCGATCGCGCGGGGCCGCCTTGCCCGCCCGGTCGGGGCGGTGACCGAGCGGAGTGCCAAGGATGCCTATGGCCAGTTCCTGTTTGACCGCAGCTCCGATTCCTATTTGACTGCGGCTGACGCGCGGGTCATCACGGCAGTGCGCGGCCTTGCCGCCGAACTGGGCCGGCCGATGGCGCAGGTCGCTCTGGCCTGGGTGCGCCAGAAACCTGGTGTGGCGGCGCCGATCATCGGGGTGACCAGGTCCGACCAACTGGCCGACGCCATCCTTGGCCTGACCCTGAGCTTGAGCGCCGAGCAAGTCGTGCTGCTTGAGGCACAATATATTCCCCATGCGCCGCTGGGGCAGGAATAGCAGAGCAGAATTGCAGATCGGTCACAGTTGCGAGTGTTTGACAGGATGACGGTGGCGCAATCCACCCGCTGGCCCTATGCTGGCCATGGTTGGGGCCGCATCTGGAACTGAAGACATGACTTGCCGCGCCCT
>JBCKXH010000121.1:0-6922 GCA_038921555.1 Paracoccaceae bacterium | reverse complement strand
CCGTTCCGGTGTCGGTCACCCGGATCAGCGCATAATCCCCGGCAGGCACCGTCGCACGGTCGCGCAGCATGGCTTCGGGCAGAGTGATCGCCTCGCTATCAATGCGAATCGTGCCGCCCTCGGGCATCGCGTCGCGGGCGTTGACCACCAGGTTCATCAGCACCTGTTCCAACTGCCGCCGATCCGCCCTTATGGCGCCAAGGCCGGTTGCATGGGTCAATTGCAGCCGCACCCTTTCGCCAACCAGCCGGTTCAACAGATGGGCAAGCTCGGACAGCACATCCTGCAGATCGAGCCGCTGGGGCTTCAGGGTCTGCTTGCGCGAGAAGGCCAAAAGCTGGTTGACCAGTGCGGCGGCGCGATTGGAGTTCTGATGGATCTGCACCAGATCGGCATAGTCAGGATCCTCGCGTTCATGGCGCAGCAGCAAAAGGTCGCAATGGCCCGAAATGGCGGTCAGCAGGTTGTTGAAATCATGGGCGATACCGCCGGCCAACTGACCGATGGCCTGCATCTTCTGGCTTTGGACGAACTGCGCCTCCAGCGTTTTCAAGGCCGTGGCGTCTTGCAGCACCGCCAATAACCCAGGGCGGCCCTGTTCGACGATCCGGCGCAGCGTGACCTGCAAATAGACCTCGCCCTCGACCAGTCGGGCGCGCAGAACCTCGGAGCGGCCGGGCGCGCGTTCGCTGGCAATATCGGCGAGCCAGTCCGACACCGGGCGGCCCAGTCCTTCGAAAAGGCTGTGGAACATCTCGGTTTGACCGATCTCCAGCTTCAGCAGGCTGCGCGCGGCGGCATTGGCCACCACCAGCGTGCCATCGGCGGCGAATTTGACCAGCGGCACCGGCACATGTTCAAAATCCGCGATGGTCGCGGCACTCGCCGTGCTGGCTGCAATCGGCAAAAGATAGATCTCGCGCCGCTCGCCCGGGCCCGCGACCTCGGCCAGAATGGCGCGGACCGGACCATCGGCGGAACTGACCTCGACCTCTTCGCCGGAATGCAGGACTTGGGTGGTGAAGATGCGGTCCAGCCGCTTGGGCCTCCCGCCAAGCAGGCGGCGCATCGCCTCATTGGAGAACAGGACAACGCCCGCCTTGTTGGCGGTCAGCATCGGCAGGCTGAGGCTTTCCGCCCCGTGCCCGGCAGCGCCGCGTTCCTGAAACTCCTCCAGCCGCCACAGAAAGCGCTCATCGGCGATCCGGTGAACCGCCAGTCTGGTATGACCGCGCCGTGTCACCACATCTTCGCGGCCAAAGCCCGACTGGACCGCGCGGTTCTGCAGCCGGTACAGCACCGAGGACGGCGAGGCGAAATGCTGGTTCAGCGCCGCGACCAGCGCCACCCCCTCGCCCGCATTGAAACGTGTCACGGCGGCAGCGTTCTGAAACAGGATATGGCCATGCTTGTCGGTCATATAGCACGGTGCGGCGTCATGGCCGACCAGAGCGATCATCTGGGTCTGGCGCAGGCGTTCCTGTCGGCCGGTCCAGAGCGAGCGGACTTTCAGCCCGAAGATCAGCGCCACCATGGTCAGCCCGGCACTGGCCGCAGCCAGCCGCATCACCAGGTCTTGCGTCATCACCGCAACTGCGGCAGCGCCCAGTGCCACCGCCAAAAGCATCAAGACAGGCACCATGTTCAGCCGCCTGCCCACCATCGCCGCATTCAGCCCCGCCACGGAGATGGTCAATTCTGTCCCCTTCGGATTCGTCTCAGCTCCATAGCGCCCGGAAAACGTTAACCAGGACTTAACCCGAACCGCTAAAAAGCCGGCAAACTTCGAAAGGCCCGTTATAGTTGTGTAGTGCGCGTTGTATCGCGCGTCAACATGGCTGCGAAGAAACCGTCGCCGCCCTGCAAGGGGGTGAACCGCTGCACAGCGCTGGCATGAAATCCGCTGTGGCGGGCCAGAAATCCCTGAACCTGCGCCTCATTCTCTGCGGCCAGCAGCGAACAGGTCGCATAGGCCAGCACGCCCCTGGCGGCCAGCAGCGGCACGCAGCGGTCCATTATGTCCGATTGCAGGCGCAAAAGCTCTGCCAGTCTTTCCGGCGTCAGCGCCCATTTGCCCTGCGGATCGCGCCGCCATGAACCCGAACCAGAACAGGGTGCATCAACGAGAATCACGTCATAAGGCGCTGATCTTGCAGGGTCTTGCACGATCCTGATCCGCGCCCCCGCCCGTGCGGCCCTTGCGGGCAGGTCCTTCATTCGCACCGCATTGCTGTCATGCGCGTCAGGTGCGACACCGCGTGCCGCCATGGCCAGCGTCTTGCCGCCACCGCCTGCACAATAGTCCAGCACGCGGGCGCCGGGGGGCAGGTCAAGCAATGCGACCACGGCCTGCGACGCGGCATCCTGCAACTCGACCAGGCCCGCCAGATAGGGAGCCGAGGTTTGAACCTTCCGTGCGTTCGCCGTGACTTGCAAGGCAGAGTTCACAAGGTCATGGGCCTGTGCTGCAATGCCTTCCTGCGCCAACAGTTGCAGCACCTCATCCCGGCTGACCCGCGCCAGATTGACCCGCAGGAACACCGGCGCGCGCTGACGCATCGCCTGCATCACGGAATGATAGTCCGGCCCCAGCGCCGACTGCAAATCCGCCTCCAGCCAGTCGGGCACGTCCAGTGCTGCGGCCCCGGTCGGCGCGTGGCCAATCTCATCTGGGTGCTGCGGCGCAGGGGCATGGGCCAAGCCGGTGAACAGGCCTGCCGGATCGACCCCGGCCGCCCGCAGACCACCCAGCACCAAGCCGCGCCCAGTCAACCCGCCGCCAAGTGCGGCATGGGATCTGCGGCAGCGCAGGGCATCGAACACCAGATCGCGGATGGCGTGGCGGTCGCCCGAGCCGGCAAAGCGGTTGCCCCGCCCCCAGCCCGTCAGGCTGTGCTCGACAGGTGCTCCGGCCAGAATCCGGTCCAGCACCACAATCGCAGCGGAAAGACATGCGGCAGGTGTCATAGCAAGAACGCCATATAACCCATTTATATTACGACTTTTTCTCTTGCAGAATATTGCCGCCATCCACGACGATGGTGGTCCCGTTCACATAAGACGCGCCGTCCGAGGCCAGAAAGACCACCACCGCCGCAATCTCGTCCGGCCGTCCCGCACGACCCAGTGGCGTGCGCTGTGCGGCCAGAAACTCGCCCTCATCGGTGGCCTCGGTCGCGACCCAGCCTGGTGCCACGATATTCACCGTCACCCCGGTGCCGCCAAGCTCCAGAGCCAGCGTATGCGTCAACCCCATGATCGCCGCCTTGGCCGCACCATAGGCAGATGAGCCTTCGATCGCGACGATAGGCCCGGTAACCGACCCGATCTGCACCACCCGGCCCCAGCCTGCCGCCACCATCGCGGGCAGCACCGCATGGGTCATCAGGCGTGTGGGCTCAAAGGTCACCGCGAATTTGCGGGCAAACAAATCGCGCGACATGGCCAGAAAGCTGCCCCGCTCCAGCGGTTCCGAAATCGCACCCATCCCGGCATTGTTGACCAGAATGTCCACCGGCCCGATCTCGTTGATCAGCCGTGCGACCTGCGCAGGGTCGGTCAGATCGGCCACATGCGCCGACACCTCCAGCCCCAAGGCGCGCAACGCGTCCCGCCGCTCAAAGATCCGCGCCGTGGTCGAGGCGATGGAAAGATCGCACCCCGCCGCCCCCAAAGCCCGCGCGCAGGCAAAGCCGATGCCCCCTGCCGCCCCCGCTCCGGTGATCAAAGCCCTGCGCCGCATCGCCATCCCCATCCCCTTGCCATGAAAACAGCCAAGCCCCTGGCAAGGCTTGGCGTCTGTCCCAGCCCCGTGATGGCCCAGCCCCGTGATGGCCCAGCCCCGTGCGGGGCCGCTCAGCCCGACCGATAGTTTGGGCTTTCCCGGGTGATCTGCACGTCATGGACATGGCCTTCCTGCAGCCCCGCCCGGGTGATGCGGACGAACTGGCAGCGCGAACGCATCTCCTCAACCGTCCGGTTGCCGGTATAGCCCATGGCAGCGCGCAGGCCCCCGACCATCTGATGCACCACCGCCGCAGCCGAGCCCTTGTAGGGCACCTGCCCCTCAATCCCCTCCGGCACCAGTTTGTCGCTGGCGGCATCCTGCTGGAAATAGCGGTCGGCCGAGCCGCGCGCCATTGCCCCGAGTGAGCCCATGCCGCGAAACGCCTTGAAGCTGCGGCCTTGCCACAGGATCACCTCGCCCGGGGCCTCATCGGTCCCGGCCATGGCGCTGCCGACCATGGCACAGGAAGCCCCCGCCGCAATCGCCTTGGCAAAATCGCCGGAGTATCTGATGCCACCGTCGGCAATCACCGGAATGTCACCCGCCGCAAGCACCGAATCCAAGATCGCGGTCAGTTGCGGCACGCCGACCCCCGCCACGATTCGGGTGGTGCAGATCGAGCCCGGCCCGATGCCGACCTTGACCGCATCAGCGCCGGCCCCGATCAGCGCCCGTGTCGCCTCGGCGGTGGCCACATTGCCCGCCACCACCTGCACAAGGTTCGACAGCTTCTTGATGCGCTCGACGGCGCGCGCGACACCCTCGGAATGGCCATGCGCGGTGTCGATCACCACCAGATCGACCCCGGCGTCGATCAGCGCCTGCGACCGCTCAAACCCGGCATCGCCCACCGTGGTCGCAGCCGCCACGCGCAGCCGCCCCATCGCATCCTTGCAGGCATGTGGGTTCAGCACCGATTGTTCGGTATCCTTCAGCGTCAACAGCCCGGTCAGCCTGCCGTCGCCATCGGTCACCAGCAGCTTTTCGATCCGCCGCGCCTTCATCAGGCTGATCGCCGCCTCGCGGTCGATCGGTTCGCGCAGCAGCGCCAGATTGTCAGAGGTCATCATCACCCGCACCGGCGTCTTGTTGTCCTGGGCAAAGCGCATGTCGCGGTTGGTGACAATGCCCAGCACGCGGCCCTGCTCATCAACCACCGGAAAACCGGTGATGTTATAGCGCTCCATCAACACTTTGGCATCGGCCATCGTCTGATCGGGGAACAAGGTGATCGGCGCATAAACCACGCCGCTTTCAAAGCGTTTGACCCGGCTGACCTCGCGCGCCTGCGCCTCGATGTCCAGATTGCGGTGGATCACCCCGATGCCGCCAGCCTGCGCCATGGCAATCGCCATCCGCGCTTCGGTCACCGTGTCCATGGCGCTGGACAGCAGCGGGATGTTCATCCTGATCGCCTTGGTGACAAAGGTCGAAGTGTCCGCCTCGGACGGCAGGACGGAACTTGCCGCCGGAACCAGAAGAACGTCATCAAAGGTAAGTGCCTCGCGAATCTCCATGAAAGCCTCCATCGGTTCAGGGCGGGAGTGTTCGTTTGGCGGCTCCCTGTTTCACCAAAGAGCGGGCTTGGCAAGGGTGAAAGCGCCACATCTTGCGGTGCAAGCCCTTTGCGGGCAAACTGACGGCCAATTGAACTGAGGAAGTTGCATGCGCGTCGCCATCATCGAGAACACTTCCGTGACCCCCCATGGCCTGGTTGGCGTCGCCCTGCATGAAGCGGGCGCGCTGGTTCAGATTTTTCAACCGTGGCGCGATGGCAGATTGCCCGCCGCGGGCGACCACGACGCCCTGGTCGCATTTGGCGGCGAGCAGAACGCGCTGGACGACGACCTTCACCCCTATCTGCCAGAACTTGCCCGCCTGATGGTGCAAAAGGCCGAAATGGGCCAGGCGGTCCTCGGGATATGCCTTGGCGCGCAGATATTGGCGCGCGCTCTGGGCAGCGAAAACCGCATCGGCGCAGCAGCCGAATTCGGCTGGGTTCCCTTGCATCTGACCCCAGCCGCAGGCCATGACCCGACCTTGCGCCACCTGCCCCCGACCTTCCCGATCTTCACCTGGCATTCCGACACCTTCACCCTGCCGCCCGGTGCCCAGCATCTGGCCACCACGTCAACCACCACGGTTCAATGCTTCAAATCCCACCGCGCCGCCTATGGCATGCAATTTCATTTCGAGGCGAGCCGCAGCGTCGTGGCACATTGGACCCGCGAATTTTCCAGCGCCGCCGACAAGATGTTTCCCGGTTGGACAGACCTGCATCCGACCCAAGCCGCAAGCCATGGCGTTCAAGCCGATCTCCATGGCCTTGCCATCGCCCGCGCCTGGGTGGCGCTGATCTGAACCCCCCGCATTCCCCAGGATTTGCCTGAAAATTCTCCCCCCCTTCACATTGGCACAAATACTCAGCACCTTGCACCGCGTTGGAAAACTAGGTTGCTCACCCAGCGCCGCAAGGGGTTCCAATCCGCCACAATCCGGCTAAGCATACCACCTCAGGCAGGCTTGGGAGGCCAGAACCGATGATGAAGGTCTTGCGCCGTGCTCTTATTGCCGTAACCAGCGCCTTTTCAGCTGAAATAGCTGTCGCGGATGATTTGCAAGACGGCCTCACCGCATTCACCTTAGCCCAAGCGGACGGCGACGCAACCGTGCTGGAAAAGCTGCTACTGTTGGGAGTCCTAGACGACGACGCAACCGTGCTGGAAAAGCGGCGACTGTTGGCAGACCAAGGCGACGCCGATGCGCAGTTCTTTCTCGGTTGGATGTACGAGAACGGAAATGGTGTCATCAAAGATGGCGCTGAGGCGGTGCGCTGGTACCGGCTCGCCGCAGACCAAGGCAACGCATTTGCGCAGAGCAGACTCGGTTGGATGTACATGGACGGAAATGGCGTCATCAAAGATGGCGCTGAGGCGGCGCGCTGGTTCCGGCTCGCCGCAGACCAGGGCGACGCCTTGGCGCAGCTCACTCTCGGTCTGATGTACGAGTCCGGAAATGGCGTTCCACGCGACCTTGTCACTGCCCACATGTGGACGAACATCGCCGCCGCAAATGGATTGAAACCTGCGGCTTATCAGCGAGACTACCTTGAAAAACAACAGATGACGCCCGAGG
>JBCKXH010000120.1:0-6993 GCA_038921555.1 Paracoccaceae bacterium | reverse complement strand
CGACATACGAGCAACTAGATCGAAGCATCCGGGATCCACTCAGCGACCGGGCCAATGGCCGCTTCAAAGTTGACCCGCGCTTCGTTGGCGGAGCCGCTGATCCACAACGCTGTTTGCCAGCCCCGGCCTCGACCGGGACGTCGGTATGCAGCCGATTTAAGCGACATTTCCCTATAAGAGATACCTATAGGGAAATGTCGCTTAAATCCCGCCCGCTCGAACGCCTTCTGCGCCTGTTTCTCATCGCCGAACAACCAAGGTTGAAGCCGCGCCGCATCGGCCGGACTGTCGACTGCCAGCCCTTTCAGCAGCATCCGCTGGACGACATCCGGGCAGACCGTCTCCCAGGTGACCACCTTGTCATAGCCAAGCGGCAGGACCACATCAGCCATGAGATGTACCTCGAGCGGATTGTGTTTTGTCCGGTTGATGCCACGGCCGCGACCGAGTGCCTGCATCACCTCGTCATCGCAGATGGCGGCGCGCAGGATTTCCGCCGACGGATCGGTGTGGCGGATGGCGGCGACCGACGCCTTGCGTCCGGCCTCGGTCAGGATACCGGTGTCGCTTGCGGCATATTTGCCGTCAACCGAGCGGTCGAGAAGTGCGCCGGTCATTTCACGCAGTTCGACCGAAGATGGCAGCGGTCGACCGATCAGGAAGAGACAGCTGATGTCGCCCCAGACGTCAAGCCCCGCGACGGCGTTGTAATGCGCAACTTCGACGTCGGGGATCTCGGCGAAGGCGGGCTCGATTGCCTTGTAGGCGATGACAAGGCAGCGGCCGGGCGCGTGCCGCAGGGCATGCCAGCGGACATAGTCCACACATTCCCGCAAGCGATTGGCGCGACGGTTCGCTTCGGCTTGTTCCGCACGAGGATCGGGACAAAGCGATCCCATGCCGAAGCGGCCGGCGATCAGCCGCACATGCTGGTTGGGTGCCTTGGCCTCGATGGTGGTGACATCCAGCCCGGGCAGGACCGCCATGGCGATATCGGGTCTTAGCGTCGCATCAAGATGGAGGAGCGGCAGGTTGTTGAGTTCGGCCGCCATCGACTTATGGTGCCATATCCGGATCGGTCTCTGCCCGTCCTGCGCACCCGGCCCATCCAGCCAGACCTTGGCAACGGCCGCAGCATCGCCGCGAAGGAGCGCCGCCAGCGCATCCCAAAGGCCCGTGATCCGCAGGCCAAGCGCGCGCCGGACGTTCTGCTCAATGGCCAGCTTGCGCTCTGCCAAGCATTGCCCGGGCACGAGGTCGTTACTCGGTAACGCGCTGAATTCGGTTTTGGCGGCGTCCTCGCAGAAGGCGCAGTCGATCTGCAACGATGCCAGATCCTCTGCCCTGACCTCGCCAGAAGGCAACGCAGCGGGGGCTGCCGACAATCTCTGCCGGGCGGCCACCACGTCGGCCAGATCACCCCCTTGGGCATCCTGCCTGCGCGATGCGGCAACCCCTGCGATGCCGAGGAGCGGCAAAGCCTCGATCGTCAGGCCAGAAGTTTCCTCCAAGCTCCGGGACCAGCAGGCTTCGTCGACCACGATCAGGGCGAAGTCCTCTTTGTCGCCAGCAAAGCCGGTGAACATGGTGTCATAGGCCGCCACGACGATCTGGGCTTCCTGAACGTCGCGGCGGTTGGTCTGCTTGGCGCAAGTGATAAAATGCGGGCAACGATGCTTCTGGTTTCTATAGCAGACCGAGGACTGGATATCATGGCCCGCCTCGATTGCAGACCGAACGGCCGGCAGGTCCCGGCACATCGATTCACGCGTGGTCAAATGCAGCGCCTCATAGCCGCGCAGAACGGCAACCCGGATCCCGAGTTTACGCCAGGCGGCTGCAGTCTCATCGGCCAGCGCAAGCGAGGGCACGACGTTCAGCACCCGATGCGGCAGACCCAGTTCGGCAAGACCCGCCAGCAGACCGACGACATGCTGCCGGGCCGCTGTGCTCTTTCCAAGGCCCACGGTGGCGCGAATGCCGATGCGCGGGGCCTCCGCGATGCGCCCGTCCTGATGCCAGATGACGACCGCCTTCATCATGCGGCCCAGAACCCGGTCAAGCTCATCCCGCGCCTCATCCGCGGGGAGCGAGGGCAATAGGTAGTCCGGCTCCACGGTGGTCCTGCGGCGATCCGGCAGCTTGCCATGGCCCAGAAGCCGCAGCTTGTCGCAAACCTTCTTGAGGGCATCGCGCGGAGAGTAGGTCTGGCGCCCATCCTGCTTTGGCCGGTCGATATCCGTGCTGTCGACAAATCGCTGCCATACCGTTGCCGCGATGGTCTCAGCGTCGAGCGGATCGCCGCGATCGACCGCATCATGGACGGCGTGAAAGGCGATTGTGGAAAGCCAGTTGTCGCGCCCATCGATGACACACCCGTCTGCATTCCTGACCGGAGCGTTCTGCTTATCGCCGCTGCGCGGGCCACGTGATCCCGAAGGTCCCGGCCCCGCGATCGGCTGCAATTCCACCAGCAGCGCGTCTATCGCAGCCGCATCGACCAACGGCAGGGCGTCAAGCGGTACATCAAGCGGGCTCTCGCCAAACGGCCAGTCATAGGGTCGTCCGGTATCCGGATGCATCCCGAAGGCCACAAACTGCTGCCCGAGGCCGAGTATCTCGACCTTGCCCACTTTGCGTTTTGGCCCGGGCGTCAGCGTCCTGTAGAGCATCAACCGCTTGGGCCAGCGCCCGACCCGCAGGAGCGTGTCGCCTAGGCGCTGACGGGCAATCTCCCCCGCCTGATGCGCAAGGTCAGGATCGAGAAGGTCGATATCCACGCCGACCAGTTGGCCGGTGCGCAGGCCGACGCCGCAGTGTCCGAAGCTTTGACACCACGCCGCGACCTGAGCTTCGTCGATGGGAAGAGTGGTCCAGCCGTCTGCAGCCGCCCGTTTGGTCGCAGGCCAGATCGGCACTGGTTCATAGCCGTTGTCCAAGAGCCGCATGGCAATTTCGGCATAGGTCGGGGTGCAAATGCCTTCGGGGCGGCGCTCGGCCACCCGGTCAGTCGTTTCGTAATGTTCCGGCAGGTCCCAATCAGGTCCCGCCTTGTCCATCTAGTCCGCCGATCCGCCGATCTGGGCCTGTTCCCAGGCCAGAACATCGTCACGGCGGTAAAGCACCCGGCCACCGACCCGGATCGGCTGCGGTCCGATCCCGGCCGCCTCATGCCGCTCGATCGTGCGCAGACTGACCCGCCAGTGCAGGGCCATCTCCGCGCGGGTCAAGCGTGATGGCAGACTCTGCAAAGCTGGGACCGGGGGATCAACCTTGTCCATCTCAGGCCAAGACCTGCTGCAGCGCCACGTAGACCGCAAACAGCGCCCCGCCATCCGCCATCACACCCACATCCTCGATCCGGTAGGTGCGACCGGCCATCACGATCAGCGCCAGATCCCAGGTCCGGTAAAATCCCGGCAGCTTCTCGAAGTCCTGTTCCACATCCATCGCATCACCCTTCATTGGCCCGCCTCGCGGGTCTCTGCTGGGTAAAAGCCAATCCGGGCGACCGAATGGGACAGGTCGGGCGGATTATTCGCAGCGGCCCGCAGTTTCGCCATGCCGCGCTGGCGGCGTTTGCGGGCGGCATCATGCGTCAGGCCCAGAGCCGCCCCGGCTTCGTGCTGGGTTTCGCCAAGGACGATGATGCGCAGGAACAAGTCGGCATCCCGGCCCAGGATTGCGGTCAGACGCTTGCGCCATTCCTTAATGGAGATCGGGGGCTCGTCCGGCACGGCGACAGCCAAAGCCGCAGTGCCCGATGGAGAATCCATCGACACCTCGGATTTGCCGCGATTCTTGCTTCCGACAATGTCGCGCCGAATGTCGCGCTCCGCATTCATCACCAGTGTGGCCGCGATCCGGCCGACCGCCTGAAGGTCAAGCTGCTGGATACCGATGGCGACGCGGGACAGAATCTGTCCGCCATGGTCCGGCCGATCTCGGGGGAAATCCCGGCAGAGCCTGCAGTGAACCGCGTCAAGACCAGGCCACAGGGCTAGGATCAGAATGGTCGCTGCCAGTTCGGCGGCAGGTTCCGGTGCCTGCACCTCGGCGATCAATGCCTGCAGGACGGCGTTTCGCTGGGTCGGATCACCACCGGGCGCATGCTGGCGGTGCACAAGGTCCGCGATGCAGGTGGCCGCCGAAAAGACCGGTTGCCGCAACCTCATGTGGCCATAAGCAATTTCGGATGAGCGGCGATTACAAGAGTTTACCAATTGAAGATAAAGCGCTGACCAAGTGGCGCGCATGACGTCCAGCCTTTTGGCCGGGCGTCGGGCGCCTCACGGGGGGCCTGATCAAAGTTCAGGGAATGCAGAAAGGACGCCGCTGGGGTGCCCTTATGTCGTCAGGTCCGGTTGCGCGTGCCGCATCCGCGGCAGAACGCCTCGACAGGCAGGCTCACCATGTAGTCGTGGCCCTGCAGCCGGACGTGCAACTTGGCACCACGGCGCATGCCAAGCAGTTTGCCGCATTCAAGGCAGCGCCATTCGGCCGAAGCCGGGGCCATGGGGCTGGGGTTGCTGCGGCGCGCGTGGTGTTCGGGAAGTGTCGGTATGGCCATCTGAAGGCTCCATGATTGAAGGAGCCTTTCAACTGAACTATCGAATCATCAGTCTTCTACCCAACCAAACATCAGTGAAGCATCAATCTGGGTGGGCTGGCGGTGATCACGTGTCACGACGCGGCCAGCGTCCAGACCTTCCTTCGAGCTTTCAAGACATATTGGCCGTTAATCTCTGACCATCGGTCACCAAAGATCTGGCCAACCGACTTGTAGGAGCTCCCCTCGATTAGTTCGGACGTCTCGACACCGATACGGCGTCCCCGAAAATCTTGCTCAAGCAGGGCAATCGCCCGAACCGGGAACACTCCATCCAAGTTAAGTGGCTGTTTACCAGGAATTTTGAGAATTGCGCGATAGTCGCTAATGCGGAGAAACTCGATGACTTGGATATTTTGAGTCATCACCGTCTGTGATCGGAACACAGCCCTAATTTCATCGACGGACAAATTTATTGCGTCGTCGTTTGGTGAGAAATTGGTACTCAATGGCCAAACAAGATGTTGACCGATACTGGGCCATTCGGGATCCCGGCCTGTGAACAGGATCCCTGCCCCCATTTCAGGCTGGGATCGAAAGTGCGCGTCGACAGTTGCGAACTGCCGCTTTTCGTAGAGACCACGCGCAAGGTGACAGGGAACCTCCCGACCATCGATCTCCATGGTGCCAACATAGATGAAACCAGCGGAAATTTTGCTGGTTCGGACGCTGTTGAGTAGGCACCGAATGGCACTGACCAGTCGTTCCTGAAGCCAGTCCAGATCAACAGAATAGATCGTGCGGTCCTCGACACTCGGTCCGTCGACCTCCGGATCGTCATCTTCCTCGACGAGCCTCGGCGCAACTTCCTTGCGTTTGATCAGCCCGGCCATCTCCAGCCGCCCCGCATCGATGCTCCTCGCGCTGAAGTATCCCCCGGTCTGCGTCGTCTGGTTCAGGTCCCAGAGTTCAGCCATCACCGGCAGAAACTGCGCCACTTCATCCTGATCCAGATCGCGGAACGCTTTCGTGATCCCCCAGGTCTCCAGCAACTTTCGACCGAAGTTGCGGATCACCGGATCGCGCAGGGAGTTCAGGCTGCAGCTGTTCCGGTCGGAGATCATGATTTCGAGCGTCGTTTGCGCCTCAACGCCGCGTTGCTCGTAAGCTATCGCGAAGCACCCGGCTGACACCCAGCGCCCGACGCAGAACCTGCCCGGGTTCGAGGTAACGTGCAACCACGCCGACCATATCATTGCCGCCGCCCGCCTTGAGCGAAAGTCGCGTCTGCCAGTTGTCGACCCGAAGCTCCAGTTCAATGACCCTTGCCGAGAGCACGGTGAAGTCCGGCAGAGCGGGCACAGGCAAATCCATCGTCTGCAAGAAGCGGGCCGTATCATAGGAAGCCCATGTCAATGGCTTGGCCGAGACATTGTGTCCGAGGGTCTCCTGGGCAAAGCAATCAGCAACCGCATTCCGCACTGCAGCTTTCGCAGCTGCGACTTCAATCCGTTCCATCGCAGGTGTGTAGACGAGAATGGCCTCGTCCTGCGGAAGATAATAAAAGAGGCGCCGCTCCCCGCCATCGCCATGCACGGCAACACTGGTCTGCTGGCCTGGAAACCGCACGATCACCAGGATGGATGGCGGATATTCCCTCACTTCGGGCAGATCGACCCAGCTGATGGACAGTTGTCCTGACGTCCCCAGCTTCTTGCCGATGGCCTTCGCCAACCGTTCTTCGTTCACGTCCTCGGGACGAAACGCCCCGGGTTCATCAAGCTCCACATAGTAGGCGCTGTAGAGGCGTCCCGCCGCGCGCCAGGACCGGACCGATCGGAAACTGACCGCGTCATCGAAGGCCCGGCGATGGTTGACATGCATCCAGAGGCTTTTCGCGAGGTCGCCGGGCTGTTCGGCAAACTCTTCGCATTCTCATGCGACAACCGCCGATCGGCGATCGTCTGCAGCGAAGTGGGCCCCTTTCCCTCCGTGAGATCAAGCACCCGACGGCATTCGACTTCGACCGGCTCCGCATGATCGAGGGGCAGAATGTTCAGTTCGGTCAGCAGCCGTCTGCGGATTGAATCTTCATCCGAGGTTTCTGCCAGAGCGGCCTCGACGGTCGCGCGAATGCGCTTGAAGTTCTCATCCCCCTGCAACAGAAATCGCTTCAGGTGTTGGATCGGGGAATTCTCCAGAACCCTGAAAAGCGATGCCCCGTTGCGAAACACATTGCGCGCCATGACCAACCTTGCCCGAAAATGAATTCAACTTGACGCTGAGTGTTGATGCATTGGTTCGGCGGTATCAAACAAAATCGGATGCGGCAAGATTCTTTGCGCCGTTGTCCCATTTGAGCGCTGCGTTTGGCTTTTACCCTGCAGATGCCAACGAATGAGCAATCTGCCATGTCCGGTCCAAACCCCTATCCCGCCTCCCGC
>JBCKXH010000119.1:0-7030 GCA_038921555.1 Paracoccaceae bacterium | reverse complement strand
GCCGCTTCGGGCCCTTCACCGGCAGCGTCAAGCGCGCGGGCACCACCCTCGGCAACGTCGTCTCCGGCCAGATCACCTATGCCAACAATCTCGACCGAATTGAGACCATCCGCAACGACGGCAAGATCGAAGGTGCCGATCCGTCAATGGCAACGCTGTCGGGAACCATCGTCGTGCGCTTTGCCGACCAGACCCTGCTGGCGCAGGCGATCGCCGGAACCGCGACAGAATTGCAGTTCATCTATGCGATCAGCGCCAACCTGTCCTTCACCTTCATCGCCCACGCGGTCTATCTGCCGCGCCCGAAAATCGAGGTGAACGGCCCCGGCGGGGTGCAGGCGACCTTTGCCTGGCAGGCCGCTTTCGACAGCACGGCGGGTCAGATGTGCACCGCCGTGTTGGTCAATGACCAGCCGCTTTACACCCTTTAACACCGAACGAGGTTCCTGATGATCCGACTTGACCTGAACCGCGAGCCGGTCTGGCTCGACCTTGCCCACGGCGTCCGGGTGCTTGTCGCGCCCTTGACCACAGCCCTGATTTCCAGTGCGCGGGCCGATGATCGCCTGACAGCACTTGGCCCCGATGCCAGCAACGAGGCCCGCGGTATCGCCATCGCCAAGGCGATCGGCGAACGCGCAATCCTCGACTGGGAAGGAGTCGGCGATGCGAACGGCGAGCCGATGCCGGTCACTGGCGCGGCTGTCGACGCGCTGATCGACCTCTACCCGATCTATGAGGCTTTCCAGCTTGGCTATGTCGCCAAGGGCTTCCTCTTGGTCACCGAAAAAACGTCTGAGCGCCCTCGCCGAATGGCACTTCGGCGGGGGCGATGGTTATTGCGCGGCCTACGGCGGCTGGTGGGCGTGAAGGCGGGGCAGGTGAAGGTGTGGGACAAGGATGTGAATGACAATTGAGGGGGGGGGTGATTCGAAAGGACGGTTGACGTTTCCCTATGGCAGTGTGACCTATTTTGGCCATTGACTGCCAACATGAGTTGGTTCGGAGCGATGTCGCCCTTTTTGCCAACCGGAATTCGGACAATTTCTGGCTATGGTGACGGGTGCATCCTCCAGAATGTCCATTCATAAGCCGACACGGCCACAGCATGGTGGCTTGACGTCCGGTATGGAATGGGCGTACTTAGCGCACCGCAACAAAGGAGCCCGATATGACCATCAACGTCAAAACTTTGGAACTTATTCTTCGGGAGAAGGGATTTTCCCAGAAGGCGCTGTCTGATCGTGCTGGCGTCAGCGCCAAGACCATCAGCCGCATCATCGCGGGAGAGGAGCGCAATTCAAACACTACTACGGCCAAGATCGCCAAGGCGCTCGGGGTATCGCCCGAGGAACTTGCCGCCAGCCCGGCGGACAAGGAGCTTCGTGAGATCAAGGCAAAGCAGCGCGCCTTCGTCTCTAGCCGCACGATCATCGACCTGAACGGGCAGGCCAACATCCATTTTGATCTTGTTTCTGCGCGCTACGGAATCTCGTCGCAGGCTCAGATCGAGGCTGCGCCACTGCTGTTCACGATCCTTGCCGAAATGAGCTTCGCGGATCGGCGGAAGCGGCTGGGCGACTTTCGGGAAGCCCTGAGTGCCGCTTCGGCGGCCAGTTTGCCGCATCTTCAGGGCGGTATCGAAATTGCCGACTACAAGATGGAGCGCGTGCTCGACAAGGAGGAGGCGTCGATTGAAGCCAAGGACCTTTCGGGCACATCTATCAACGGTGCCAATGAATATGAGGATTGGTGGGTGGAGGACGATCTTTTTGTCGGCTTCCTTAAGCGCTTGGCCAGTGGAGACGACGGCAGCTTGATTGATATCGGGGGTGGGACGGCCACGAACATCGAATATTGGATTTTGCAGGATGACCTTTCACGCATCACTGGGGGCCATGACTTTGCTTCCGAGGCGTTGCGTCTTGGCAGGGTTCGGGTGCGGGACATTCCTTCCAATCTGCTTGGCGAAGAAACGGCTGACGCACGGATCGCTTGGCTGGCCGACCGTCTGACGACCGATGACCGCGCCGCTTTGGAAGAACTGAACGAAGAGATGAAGGCCCTGAAGCTCAAGATTGACCTCGGCCTCGGCGACAGCAATTCAAAGGGGGCTTCGGAATGAGCAACAAGCATCGTCGTGATTGCGTCGCGGTCTGCGTTGAAGCAGGCTTGAACGTCCTGAACATCGAAGACCGGGGCCGCCATCTTGCCGTGGTCTGCTCGGAGGGTCGCATTTTCATGCCCTGCACACCGAGTGACCATCGTTGGCGGAAGAACGCATACTCCGTCGCGCGGCGTTTGGGAAAGCAAGCTTAGGTGTCACATCCGGGAGCTATGGCTGAAAGTTGGTGACGGGGGATTGGGTGGCACATCAAGGCGTTGTTCACGCGCTGCGGTCCTTGGCCCGCTGGCGGGTGCGCTGGGTGGCGCGCTGGGCGGCAGCGGCTTTCTGGGGTCGGTCGGCAAGCTTCTCGCGGGCAAATACCACGACGGCGGCATGGTCGGAACCGGGGCGCCGATGCTCCTTGATGCCCGCGCCTTTGGCGGCGCGCCGCGCTACCATTCCGGCGGCGGCTTCGGCCTGCGGATGGATGAACAAGCGGCGGTCCTGCAAAAGGGTGAGCGGGTTCTGACCCGCGCACAAACCCGCGCCTACGATGGCGGCGGGATCACGATCAATATCAGCGCGCGAGACGCGAATTCTTCCGCCAAAGTCAGGCGCAGATCGCCGCCGACATCGCCCGGGCCGTCGCTGCGGGCAGGAGAAACATGTAATGGCCTTTCACGAAATCCGCTTCCCCGACGATATCAGTCGCGGTGCCCGCGGCGGGCCTGAACGACGCACCCAGATCGTCGAACTGGCCAACGGCGACGAAGAACGCAACAGCCCCTGGGCCAATTCACGCAGACGCTATGATGCCGCCTATGGCATCCGCCGTGCCGGCGATCTGGCGGCAGTGACGGCCTTTTTCGAGACGCGACGCGGGAGGCTCTACGGGTTCCGCTGGAAGGATTGGGCCGATTACAAAAGCTGCAAGCCGTCGTTGGTTCCTGCCGCCACCGATCAGGTCCTTGGCGCCGGCACCGGGGCTTTGACCACGTCTCAACTGATCAAAACCTATGTCAGCGGCGCGCAAAGCTGGGTGCGGATCATCACCAAGCCGGTTGCGGGCAGCGTCACCATCGCCCTGAACGGGGTGGTGCAGCCCGGCGGCTGGTCGGTGAACACCACCACCGGGCTGGTGACCTTCACCGCTGCACCGGGCTCTGCCGTGGTGATCGCCGCCGGATATCAATTTGACGTGCCAGTGCGGTTTGACAGCGACGAGTTGCCGCTGACCCTCGATCTGGAACGGTCGGGCTCGTTCACATCCGTTCCAGTTGTGGAAATCCGGCGCTGATCCTCAGCCTTTGTTCAGCACCGTCTTGATGTCGGCGATCCGGCCAATCAGCATCATCGGCTCCACGGCTGTCTCAGAGAATCCGCAGGACAAATAGAAGGCCCGCGCCCGCTCATTCAGCGCATGAACCAGAATTGCAGTAATGCCGACCTCGTGCGCAGCCGTCGTGACCCGCAGCAAAGCGTCGCGCAGCAAGGCGTGGCCAAGACCTCTGCCCTGTTCCGTCGCATCAATCGCCAACCGGCCCAGCACAATCACCGGCACGGGGGCGGGCATGTTCTGCTTCAACTTACGGGACAAATGCTCATGGCTGACCGATCCGGCGGCAAGGGCATAGTATCCGACCACCGAAGTGCCCCGGCACAGCACATAAGTGCGGGAAGCGCCCGACACCTGATTGGCGCGGGCCTTCCGCTTCAGCCACGCATCAAGCGTAGGCGCACCGGAAGTGAACGCATCCAAAACATGGGTGTCGTTCAGCGGTTCCGGCGCGCGTAAGTGTTCAGGCGTGCCGCTCACTTGTCCCACGGCGCGGGCGTCGTCAGCAGTTTGTGCAGCCGCGCATTCGGGGCGGGCGGGGCATCGAGTTGCGCCATGAAGGCGCTGAACTGCTCGGCATCCAGCCGGAATGCTGTGCGGTCCAGAAGCACATCCTCGGCGGCTTGCCGAGTGGCCTCCATCATGAACTCGGACCGGTTCTTGCCAAGCGCTGCCGCCGCACGGTCGATCAGATCGCGATCCCGAGGGGTGACGCGAAGATTGATCAGCGACCGGCGCTGGGCGTCGTCCTTGTGAGTTGCTGCGACCATGACCCGGTCTCCTGTTCTGAACTGATCCTCAATGTAAAGACATGTGCTTTACAAATCAATACCCACACAAAATGGAAATCCCCATGAAAACCCTCCCTGCCGGGATGCAGGCGCATCTGGACGACGGCACCACCACCCTGGCATGGTGCTGGTGCATCGAGCGCACTGATGGCGTGGCCCTCGGCTTCACCGATCACGACGAGAGCCTGTCCTTTCTCGCCACAAGCTTCGAGCCCGAGACCGGCTTTGCCGCCACCGAAATCCGCGCCGGGTCGGACCTGTCGGTCGATGCGCAGGATGCCGAGGGCGCGTTGCGCTCGGACCGGATCACCGAGACCGACATTCTCGACGGGCGCTGGGACAATGCGCAGGTTGATGTCTGGCGGGTGAATTGGGCGGACGTGAGCCAGCGTGTGCTGATGCGGCGCGGCAATATCGGCCGCATCCGGCGCGGGGTGACGGCTTTCTTCGCCGAGGTGCGCAGCCTGTCGCATTATCTGAACCAGACCGTCGGGCGCACCTGCCAGTTCTATTGCGACGCCGATCTCGGTGATGCGCGCTGTGGTGTGGTTCTGACCGCCCCGGCCTATTCCGGCACCGGCACCGTCACGGCGATCTACGGCGACCGGCGCTTCTATGCCGGGGCACCGATCACCGGGTTTGCCAGCGGTTGGTTCGATTTCGGCACGGTGGAATGGACCTCCGGGGCCAATGCCGGGCGGCGCGGCGAGATCGCCAGCCACCTGATTGGCGTGACCGGGGCGACCGGCGCGACCGGCGCGGGCCTTGATCTTTACGAACGCCCGATGCGAGCGGTGCAGATCGGCGATGGCTTTGTGCTGCGCGCCGGATGCGACAAACGCTTCACCACCTGCCGGACAAAATTCGGCAACGGCGTCAATTTTCGGGGCTTTCCGGCGATTCCGGGCGACGATGTGGTGATGCGCTATCCGAGCCAGGGCGATGTGAACGACGGCTCATCCTTGGTGGGCACGCAATGAGGGCCGACGCAGACGCCGTGATCGCGGCGGCAAAGCTGTGGCTCGGCACGCCCTATCTGCATCAGGCCAGCACGCTGGGCGCGGGCTGTGATTGTCTTGGTTTGGCGCGCGGCGTCTGGCGCGCCTTGCACGGGGCCGAACCCGTCAGCCTGCCGCCCTATTCGCGCGACTGGGGCGAGGCCGGTGCCCGCGAGGTTCTGGCCGAAGCCGCGCGCGCGTTCCTCATCGAAGTGCCGCTGAGCGATGCCTGCCCCGGCGTGCTGATCCTGTTTCGCATGGCGCGCAGCGCACCGGCCAAGCATTGCGGCATCCTCACCGAGGCCGGGCGCAACCCCTCTTTCATCCATGCCTATGGCGGCGCGGGGGTCGTCATCCACCCCTATTCCCCGACCTGGGCGCGGCGCGCGGCCTTCGCGTTTCTCTATCCCGCGCTTTCACCCAAAACCGAACTGGACACCTGACCGATGGCGCGATCATTCTGACCGCTGCTGGCTCGGCGCTGGGCGCGGGCTTTGGCGGCACGATCCTCGGCTTCAGCGGCGCTGCCATTGGTGGCGCCATCGGCTCCATCGTCGGCACGGTCATCGACTCTCGCCTTGCCGCCTCCCTCGGCCCATCGCAACGGATCGAAGGACCGCGGCTGGAAGACCTGCGCGTCACCAGCGCCACCGAGGGTGCTGTATTGCCAAGGATTTACGGCCGGATGCGAACCGGCGGCAATATCATCTGGGCCACCGATTTCCGCGAGCAGATCAACACCTCGAAGCAAGGCGGCGGCAAAGGGTCGGCACCGAAAACAACCACCACGACCTACAGCTATTTCGCGAGTTTCGCGACGGCGCTTTGCGAGGGGCCGATTGGCGGGATCGGGCGTATCTGGGCCGATGGCAAACCCTTCGAAGTGCCGGGCGCGATCTACCGGGTCCATCTCGGCACCGAGACCCAGACGCCCGACCCGCATATTGAGACCAAGGATGGCGTGGGCAATGCGCCCGCCTATCGCGGCACCGCCTATATCGTCTTCGAAGATCTGGCGCTGGAACGCTTCGGCAACCGGCTGCCACAACTGTCGTTCGAGGTGTTCCGGCCCAGCACCGATCCCTTGGCCGCTACGACAAGCGGCCCTGCGCCCGACGGTGCGGAGCGCGCCAAGAAATAGCTGGCTGCGTAGTCTGATCCCGCTTGTCCGCGATCATACGATTGGCGTAACTTGCGGCTGATGCAGGTGGCGGGAACTGAACATGGATGTGAACGAGGTAGTCGGTCTGGCGCGATGGATGAACGAATACGTCAATCCGGCTGCGTCAATTTATGAGCAATTGGCCAGCGCCATGGAGCAGAACGCGAGAGGTAGTAGCAAGGTGCCTTTGCGCGAACACTTGGATGCAGTCGAGAAGGCGCTTCTCGGGATGCCGGTTCAGCAACTCAGCTATCAGCAAACTGATCTCTTGGGCACGATGCAGATTGAGGATTTGCTGGGCAAGAAGGGTTGGCGATTTGTTGAACGAACAGTGAAAGAAGGAAATTACGATCCTGCCAGCGCAGCAACCGATATTCGCAAGGCACAGCAGAAGATCAACAACGCCCTTGGCTGGTTCCAAGAGATGCGCCAGTCCTTGGGCAACATTGGTGTGGCCAGTGAGCCAGAATATGACAGTTCGGACAAAGTGACAGTTCGGGTGCGTTTCAAGGACGGGGTAGAAATCGAAAACGTCACTCAACTCAAGAACCGGACTGCGGATTGGTATGAAATTTCGCGCGGCCTTGCCATGGCGGCTGGCGAGCGACCGGAGGATATTAAGGTTAAGGGTGCTGC
>JBCKXH010000118.1:0-7217 GCA_038921555.1 Paracoccaceae bacterium | reverse complement strand
GATTGGCGAAGCGGGTGTGCTTGAGCTTTTAACGACGGGGCACCAAGATGCATCTGGGGCTTACATAGATGGTGTTGGCCTTGGCATTCAGCACGCACAACAGATCGCACAGTACCTTGGGCAAAAATCCGTTCCGACTACTGGGACCGAGCTTTCAGCTTTGCCCAAAATAAATGCTCAACGTATTGCTTCAATGCGTCAGGCGGTGGGTGGCTCCGAGATTGGCAAGCAGGGCGTGGACGAGCTTGAAGAAATTGCAAAAATTGTTTTTTTACAAGGCTACGGCCCCGACCGCATCGTCATCGACCGCTCGGTCGTGCGCGGCCTTGGCTATTATACCGGCCCGGTGTTTGAGGCGGAATTGACGTTTGAAATCCTGGATGACAAGGGTCGCAAGCGGCAATTCGGCTCGGTCGCGGGGGGCGGGCGCTATGACGATCTGGTCAAGCGATTTACCGGCCAGTCCGTCCCAGCCACTGGAATCTCCATCGGCGTTGACCGCCTGTTGGCGGCCCTGCGTGCCAAGGGTCGCAGCAGTGGCGAAGTGGTTGGCCCGGTCGTGGTGACGGTGATGGACCGCGACCGCATGGCCGATTATTTCGCCATGGCGGGGGAATTGCGGCAAGCCGGGATAAGGGCCGAGGTCTATCTCGGCAACCCCAGGAACTTTGGCAACCAGTTGAAATATGCCGACAAGCGGCATAGCCCGGTGGCGGTTATTCAGGGCGGTAATGAGGCGGCGTCGGGCACGGTGATCCTGAAAGACCTGATTTTGGGCGCAAAGATTGCCGAAAACGCCACGTTGGAGGAGTGGAAGGACCGTCCGGCGCAGATTGAAGTGCGGCGCGAAGATCTGGTGGCCGCCGTCAGGCAGATGCTGGGATGACTGCGAAAGCCGCCATAAGGGCCGAGGCTGAACGCCTGCTCAAAGCCTTTCTGGCGGCAGGGGCGGTGGTGGTGGATGCCGATATCCTGCTGCCCGCCGGGACCCTTTTGGACCTGTATGGCGAGGACATCCGCGCCCGGGCCTATACCACCAGCGACCCTTTGCGGGGCGAGATGATGCTGCGCCCCGACTTCACTGTGCCGGTGGTGCAGGCCCATATGGCGCAGGGAGCGGAGCCGGCGCGCTATTGCTATTTGGGCGAGGTTTTCCGCAGGCAGGAACACCTTGGCAACCGAGCCTCGGAATATTTGCAGGTCGGGTTTGAGGTCTTTGACGGGCAGGCCCCGGCTGTGGCGGATGCCGAGGTTTTCGCGCTGATCGCCGGGCTGTTGGCCGGGTTGCCGGTAAGACCGGTGACCGGCGACATCGGCATCCTGATGGCGGCGGTCCGTGGCCTTGACACCACGCCGGGCCGCAAAGCCGCCTTGCTGCGCCACATCTGGCGACCGGCGCGGTTCCGCCAGTTGCTTGACCGCTTTTGCGGCCGCGCGCCGATGTCCGGGGCGCGGGCTGATTTGCTGACCCATCTGGCGAGCGCCACGCCAGCGGCGCTCATCGCCGTGGCCGGCCCGCTGATCGGCAAGCGCACCCAAGAGGAGATTGCCGAACGCGCGGCTGCGCTGATCGCGGATGCCGGGGTGAGGCCGATTGCCGCACCGCAAGCCGCACTGCTTTATGACCTGCTGAGCCTGACGGCCCCGGCTGAGGCGGCGCTGGCGCATTTGCACGGCATCACCTTCATGCTGCCCGCCATTGCGCCTGCGGTGGCCAATTTCGCGGCGCGGCTGGCGGCGCTGCGGGCGCGCGGCATCGACACCGCGCGTCTGGCGTTTGAGGCGAGCCTTGGGCGGACCTCAATGGAATATTACGACGGCTTCACCTTCAGTTTCCTGGCCGAGGGCCTGCCGCCCATCGCCTCGGGCGGGCGCTATGACGCGCTGACGGCGGTGCTGGGGCTGGGGCGCGCAATTCCGGCGGTGGGCGGGGTGATCCGGCCTGCGCTGGTGGTGGCATTGGCGGGCAGGACATGATCAAAATCGGTGTCCCCTCCAAAGGCCGTCTGATGGAGCAGACGTTCGAGTGGTTCTCGGCCCGTGGTTTGAAGATGCAGAAATCCGGGTCCGAGCGGGAATATTCGGGCCATGCAGCCGAGGCTGGCGTCGAGGTGGTGCTGTTGTCGGCGGGGGAGATTGCGCGCGAACTGGCGGCGGGGCGGATTGATCTTGGCGTCACCGGGTCCGACCTTGTGCGCGATCAGTTGGCCGATTGGCAGGTGCAGGTGGCCGAGGTGGCAGCACTTGGCTTTGGTCAGGCCGATCTGATCATCGCCGTGCCGCAGGCCTGGATCGACGTCGATACGCTGGACGACCTTGACGCCTGCGCCGCCGCTTTTCGCACCACCCACGGCCACCGCCTGCGAATCGCCACCAAATACCACCGTCTGGTGCGCGACTTTCTGACCCTGCATGGCGTGGCCGATTATCAGCTGGTCGACAGTCAGGGTGCCACCGAGGCGACGGTCAAGAACCTGACCGCCGAGGCGATTGCCGACATCACCTCATCCGGTGAAACGCTGCGGGCCAACCATTTGAAAGTCTTGTCCGACAGCCTGATTCTGCAATCGCAGGCCATGTTGTTCCGTTCGCTGCTGTCCCGAGGGGCACAGATCGAGGCCATGCTGGAGCGGCTGAATTGAGGGCCGGGGGGCAGGCAGGTGCTGTGCCTTGACCCCTCGGGCGCCCAGTCGCCCTTTTTGGTGCGCTTGCCGAATTGCAGATCGTCCATGCCGCCCCCCCAACTGCCTCAGGTCCAACACCCTGTCCTTGCATTTACCCTTTGCCAAATACTCCCGCCGGAGGCTCCCGCAGCGCTACAACCCCAGCACATCCATATCACCCCTTTGCGCGGTTTTCATCGGCTTTACATCGTGCATTCGACTGCTACCTTGCCGCAATGTCGAACATCCGCCCCCCTAGCCGCCCGCCCGCCTGCCGAGCGGCTGTCGTTCATGATCGTGCCGCGCTTCAACATGGCCACGCTGATCACCCTGATCGAGCCTTTGCGGGTGGCCAACTATCTTGCGCCGGCGCCGCTGTATGAATGGGAGGTCCTGTCGTTCGACGGCACGCAGATTGCCGCCAGCAATGGTTTTACCATGGCCGCCACCGCGCCGCCCGACCGGAATCGCGGGGGTGAACTGTTGTTCATATTGGCAAGCTGGGGGGGCGGAAACCTATCGGAACACTGCGGCGCTGTCCTGGCTGCGCCGGCAGTCGCGGCAGGGCGCGCGGCTCTGTCCGGTTGAGCTGGGTTCCTATCTGGTGGCACGGGCCGGGCTTTTGTCCGGTAAGCAAACCGCCGTTCACTGGTCATGGGCACCGGGGTTTCAAGAGCAGCTCGCCGAAATTCCGGATCGCGAGAATCTGTTCACATCAGAAGATCAGGCGCTGTCCTGTGCGGGCGGGCTGGCCGGAATTGACCTGATGCTGCACCTGATCACCCTGCGTCATGGAGCGGTTTTCGCGGGCGAAGTGGCTGACCAGATGCTGTATCACCCGGTCCGCCCTGCGGCCACCGCGCAACGACGGCGGCAGGTAGCCGGCCCGGACATCTTGGCGCCCGTGGTGCGTCAGGCGGTGGCGCTGATCGAACAGAACATCGCGGAACCGCTGAGTGTGCCGCAGATCGCGGCAAGCCTTGCCACCTCGCAGCGCCAGTTGGAACGCCAGTTCCGCCGCGACATCGGCTGCACAATGGTGCAGTTCGGCGCGCTGTGCCGGTTGCAACACGCGCGGGTGCTGCTGATCTCGACCCGGCTTTCGGTTCGCGACATCGCCGCCGCTTCGGGGTTCAACACGCTGTCGCACTTTGGCCATGCCTTCGGCAAATGCTTTGGCCGCAGACCGAGCGACTATCGCCAGGGCTGGCCGCCTGGCGACAGCACGCCGACCTGGCCGGGCACATTGGCGGCCTTTCTGGAAGGCTTGCGGCGGGACTGAGGTCAGGCGAAGGCGGGCTTAAGTCAGGCGAAGGCGGGCATGACTTCCTTGCAAAACAGTTGCAGCGAGCGTTTCTGTTCGGCGTGACCCAGGCCAAGGCTGGCATAGTAGATGAAGGCATCGACGCCCAGCGCCTGATAGAGTTTCAGCTTGGCGATGACCGCATCAGGGGTGCCGAACATCAGGTTGCGGTGCAGCATTTTTGGGTCATATTCGGCGCGGTTGCCCGGTTGGTCAAACGGAGTGGCGCGGGGAAAGCCGTTCTCGACATAGCCCATATTCTTGAAAAGGTTTTCAAATTGGCTAAGTTGCCGTTGGGCCGCGCGGACCGGCACCATCCAACCGGCAGGGCTTTCATAGACGGCGGTGTGGCGCATCATGGCCATGGAAGGGCGCGGTTTGCCGGGATTGGCCGCCACCGCCTCGGCCATGCGGGTCATATAGGTTGCGGCCTCGGCCATGTCGCGGGTCAGCGGCCACGACATGATGTTGCAGTGGTTCTTGACGGCATAGTCATAGCTGACCGGTGCCCGCGCCGCGATCCAGACCGGGACCGGTTTCTGCAACGGTTTTGGCACCGAGGTTGCCGTGGGGAACGACCAGAACTCGCCCTGATGGGCGTAATCCCCGGCCCAAAGCTCACGCACCGCAGGCAGCATTTCCTGCATGTAACGCCAGCCGTCGGTCTGTTGCAGCCCCGGCTGCAGACGGTCAAACTCGCGCTGATAGGCACCCGAGCCGATGCCGAATTCCAGCCGCCCGCCTGAGATCAGGTCAAGGAAGGCCGCCTCGCCAGCCAGTCGGATCGGGTGCCAATAGGCGGCTACCGCGACGGCGGTGCCAAGGCGGATGCGCGAGGTATGGCCGGCCCACCAGGTCAGGATCGCAAAGGGATTGGGCGCGATGGTCATTTCAAGGGCGTGATGTTCGGCAGCCCAGGCGATGGCAAAGCCGCCCGCATCGGCCAACTGGACCATCTCCAGCGTGTGACGCGCAACCGCCCTGATGTCCAGGCTGTCGTCCATCCGCTCCAGATTGATCGCAAGTTGAAACTTCATGCTATTTCCTCACCGCATCACGAAAGGGTTGGCCATCGGAGTGTCCGAGGTGTTGACCCAGACCGTCTTGGTCCTTGTATAGTCGTAAATCGCCTGAAAGCCGCTTTCGCGGCCATAGCCCGAGCCTTTGACCCCGCCAAAGGTCGCGATGGGCGAGACGACACGGTAGGTGTTGATCCAGACGATGCCTGCCCGGATCCCTGCGGCCATCCGCATCTGGCGCGCGCCATCGCGGGTAAAGACCCCTGCGGCCAGCCCGTGCTGGCTGGCATTGGCCAGCGCCACCACCTCGGCCTCGGACGTGAAGCGCATGACACTCGCCACCGGGCCGAAAAGCTCGGTGTCGATGATGCGCAGGTCGTGACGCGGGCAGAGAATGATCGTGGGTTCAAAATAAGTGCCCGCCAGCCCGGCGGGCTGTTTGCCGCCGCACAGGATTTCCGCGCCTTCGCTGACCGCCTGGGCAACCTCGCGCTGGATGTGGTCCAGTTGCCCGACCGTGCACAGAGGGCCCATCTGGGTGTCATCGGCCATTGGGTCGCCGAGCCTGATCTGCCGGGCCTGCGCCACCATGCGGTCCAGAAACCGGTCGGCGGTAGCCTCGTGCAGGTAAAGCCGCGACCCAGCCACACAACTTTGCCCGCTGGCCGCGAAAATCCCGACGATTGACCCGTTCACCGCCGACGCAAGATCGGCATCCTCGAACACGATGAAGGGCGACTTGCCGCCCAGTTCCAGCGACACTTCCGCGAAATTATCCCGCACATTGCCAAGGATCTGCCGCGCCGCCGCCGGCCCGCCGGTAAAGGCCACCCGCGCCACCAAGGGATGCGCGGTCAGCGCCCGGCCGCAGGGCTCGCCATGGCCGCTGAGGATGTTGACGACGCCGGGCGGAAAGCCCGCCTCGGCAAACAAAGCGCCAAATTCCAACAGGGGCGCTGCGGCGTGTTCCGAGGTCTTCAGCACCAGTGTATTGCCAGCGGCCAGCGCCGGTCCCAGCTTGACCGCCGCCAGAAACAGTTGCGAATTCCACGGCACGATCGCCGCCACCACGCCCAAAGGCTCACGCAGGGTAAAGACAAAGAGGTCGGGCTTGTCGATCGGCAGCGTCTCACCCGCAATCTTGTCGGCGGCCCCGGCGTAGAAGTGAAAGAATTCCGCGATATATCTGGCCTGCCAGCAGGTTTCCCGCAGCAACTTGCCGGTATCCGTGGTCTCGACCAGACCAAGGTTTTCCGAGCGTTCCGCCAACAGATCGCCCAAGCGGCGCAGGCATTTGCCGCGCGCCGAGGGCGTGATCGCAGCCCATGGACCGCTGGAAAAGGCGCGGTGGGCGGCGCGGACGGCGCGGTCGACATCCTGAGCGGTCGCCTCGGGCACCCTAGCCCAGACCTTGCCGGTGGTCGGATTGATGCTGTCAAAGCACCCGCCGTCCGAAGCGCCAACCCAGTCGCCGTCGATCAGCATCCGGTAGTCCTTGATCACTTTGGCGCTCCCTTTTTGCCTACCGCCAATTCTGCGTCACCAGCCCGGCGGCTTTCGCGGTTTTTCGCCATGGTCTGACGAAAAACCGCAGGACGCAGCGGCGCGGCCCTGCCAAGGATCGCGGGCGGGAGGACAGGATGCGCGCGCCAGACGGCACCGAATTCGACATTCACGGACCAACTGCTGCGCCTTGCGTGGTGCTGATCCACGGTTTGGGCCTGAACCGGGCGATGTGGGCTGCGACCATAGCGGCACTTGGCCGCCACCGCGTGTTGAGCTATGACCTTTTGGGCCATGGCCGGACGCCTTCGCCGGATCGCCCACGCTGTCGCATCTGACCGGGCAGTTGACCGGTCTGCTGGACTATTGCCGCCTTGAGCGTGCGGCCGTGGTCGGCTTTTCATTGGGCGGCATGGTTGCCCGCCACTTCGCCCAAAGTCAGCCGGCCCGCGCAACCGCGCTTGGCCTGTTGCACACGCCGCACCTGCGCAGCCCGCAGGCGCAGGCGGTGGTGGTCGCAAGGCTGGCGCAGGCGCAAAGCGGTCCGGCTGCCACGGTTGAGGCGGCGTTGCAGCGCTGGTTCACCGATGATTTCCGCGCCGCCAACCCCGCCGAGGTGGACCGGGTGCGCGCCTGGGTTCTGGCCAATGACGCCGCCACCTATCGCCACTGCTACCGCATCTTTGCCGAGGAAGTGGCGCAGGTCGTGGCACCCGCGCCGCCGCTGAC
>JBCKXH010000117.1:0-7220 GCA_038921555.1 Paracoccaceae bacterium | reverse complement strand
GCTACGCGACCCCGCACCCCCATCAAGGAAAGTTCCTCTGACAGTGCCGTCCCGTTTTCTTAATTCCGGTGCAGTAGCTTGCTGAGGAAAGTCGCCGTGCGTTGCTGTTTTGGCTTGCGAAGAATATCTTTGGGATGGCCCTCTTCCACCACAAGGCCCTCAGCCATGAAAATGATCCGGTCTGCAACATCGCCGGCAAACTCAATTTCATGGGTGACGATTATCATTGTCCGGCCCTGCTCCGCCAGCTTGCGCATGACATTGAGGACTTCGCCGACAAGTTCGGGGTCCAGGCCGGAGGTGGGTTCGTCGAATAAAATGAGTTTCGGCTGCATCGCCAGCACGCGGGCAATGGCCACGCGCTGCTGCTGGCCGCCACTGAGCTTGTTGGGAAATTCATCGAGCTTGTCCAGCAGCCCCACTTCCGCAAGCACCGCCACCGCAACCTCGTCGGCCTCGGCGCGGGACATCTTGCGGACCCGCCGTAGCGCCAAGGTGACATTGTCGCGCACTGAAAGATGGGGAAACAGGTTGAACCGCTGAAAGACAAAACCAATGTTGGCCCGGTCCTTGGCCATCTGCCTGTCGGTAAGATTGACTTCGCGGCCAGGTCCCGTCGAAATCCCGAACGGAACACCGTCGATCAGGATTTTTCCGCGCGTCGGCCGCTCAAGATGGTTGATGCAGCGCAAGAGAGTCGTCTTGCCGGAACCACTGGGGCCAATCAAGGCCACCCGCTCGCCGCTGGCCACGCTGAGATCAATGCCTTTGAGGACATCGAGATGCCCAAAACTTTTCCAAAGCCCAATTATGTTGACGAGATCGGTCATCTATTCTTTTGCTTTTCGACAAATTAAGCGCGGCAACATAGCCTGCTGCCGCGCTTTTGCATTATTGGGCGAAGCAGCTTGCTGGTGCGGCGGGGCTCTTCCAGTCGGCCGGACGGTCAACGCCGGCACGATAGTCCGGATCCGGGCCCTTGAACCAGTAGTCGGCACCCAGGCCGTATTTGCTCATGACTTTTACGTTCAGGCACTCAGCCCAAGCCTTTTGCACTTCGGCATTCAATGCCGCGTACAATTCCTTGTTCTCCGGCCAGACGCTGATGATGGAGTAATACTTCGTTGACATGATCGGATATGTTGCAGGCTCTGGCGTCAGCGGAAGCTGATGCAGGCCCCATTCCGGATGCTGCAGCAAGGCATATTCAACCAGCGTCGGGTCAAGCACGCCCATATCAAGGCGGCCGGCCGTGATGTCGCGGATGACCGCATCGGATGTGTCATAGAGCTTGACCTCGGCGATCCCCGGTATGGTCTTCATTTCCGGGATTGGCGTAAATCCGATAACAGTGCCTATGGTGCGGCCCTTCATGCTGTCGAAGGTGGTGAAGTTGTTTTCCATCTTTTGCAGAAGCGTTGTGCTGAAGTAATAGATCGGATCGGTCATTGTGAAGACCGCGGAGCGTTCCGCGGTCCAGCCCATGCTGCCAAGCATCAGGTCGACCTGACCCTGTTTGGTAGCCTGGATGGCGCCCGACCATTCCATCTGCTTTGGCACGATTTCAAGGCCGAGCCGTTCGGCCATAATGGCAAGCAGCTCGCCATCCGTGCCGATCAGCTTTCCGTCCTTGAGGCCGGTCATCGGCATATCGCCATTAAAGCCGACGGTGAGCTTGCCTGGCGTAATCGTCTTTGGCGGCTCAGCCAGTGAAACGCTGCTGCCAAGCAAGGCGATAGCACCTGCAATGCAGAAAGTTTTGAGAAGACTTAGTTTGCTGTTCATGTATTCCTCCATTTGTTTTTTTGCCTTACCGTGACGTTTTTCATTGACGTTTCTTGTTATTGGGTACGCCGGCCCGGTATCACCCGTCGCTCAAGATGACGGAAGAATTGCGAAAGTGGATAACTCATCAGGAAATAAAGAAGTGCTGCCAACACGTAGAGTTGCATCGGCATGAAACTTGAGGACGCCAGATCCTTGGCCCGCAGCATCAGCTCGGGTGCTGCGATGATGGAGGCGATCGACGTATCCTTCAGCAGGCCCACCACATAGTTTCCGACCGGCGGAAGTGCGATGCGCCAGGCTTGTGGGGCGATGACATCGATCATCGCCTGGCGCGGCGTAAGCCCAATCGTAAGGGAAGCTTCGCGCTGGCCCCGGTCGATGGCCTCGATTCCTGACCGGAAAATTTCCGCGAGAATTGCCCCGCCTTGGAGTCCAAGGCCCACCACCGCTGCGGTGAGCGAATTCAGGCTCAATCCCGGAAAGGCGCTTGGCAAGCCAAAATAGACCACGAATAGAATGACAAGCGCAGGCGTCCCGCGCGCAACTTCAATAAGTCCAACCGCGAACCACTTTAACGGCCTGTGAGACGACAGCCGCATCCACACGATGATGAGTCCCAGAGGAACCGCCACAAGAAACGTAAGCGCCGTCAGTTGCAGCGTTTGCAGGCAGGCCCACAGCAATTGTGGCATCCAATCGGCAAAACCGGCAGTCAGGTCAGCCCAGAACTTTGTCATTGGCTGGCCCTCATGGAACGGATCTGAAGATAGGAGGCAAGCTGCGACAGGGGGATGCTGATGCTGAGATAAAGTGCGGCAACAAGAAGATAAATTGTCATGCTGTCATAGGTTTCCATGACAAGGTTGCGCGCCCTGAACATGATTTCAGGCGCGGCGATAGTTGATATGAGCGACGTGTCCTTGAGCAGTTGCACGCCATAATTGACGAAGGGTGGAACCATCATGCGGCCAGCCTGAGGCAGCACAATATCATATGTAACCCAAAACGGCGTAAGGCCCAGCGACCTTCCCGCTTCCGTCTGGCCATGATCCACCGCCTGAATGCCGGAGCGGAAAATCTCCGCCAGATAGGCCGAGCCGTTAATTCCAAGGCCAACGATGGCTGCCACCAGCGGATGCAATCTGAGCCCGAAATCCGCCAGACCGAAATACAGGATGAAGATTTGGGCAAGAGCCGGAGTTCCCCGGATAAGTTCAACCCAGGCGCGGGCAATATAAAAGAGAAGGTTATTGCGACTGAGCAACATGAGTGCCAGCAAAAGCCCAAGCAACGTGGCAAAGATGAGCGCCCCCGTTGCCGCCTGCACGCTAACCCACACACCGCCTAGTAAAAATGTGAAATATCTCTCCATGTTTCCTGCCGGTGAACACACTGAGCCTTTTCAGAAGCTATCCTGTAATGATTGGATTAGTCAAGCCGCTATTTCTGGAGAACCTGTTGAGCGACAACCAGTATGTCCGGTGGCGACAAGCATCTTTGCTAACCTGTTGATAAGGTGAAGAAGAAACGCATCGCTCCAACTCGCCCGCTTCGGTTTGATCGAGAGCGCCCCCCTAGATGTGTCTCGGCGGGCGACGCCTGCGGCGCTGCGGCGCAGGATGGCGATGGTGGCGGGGCCGTTATCCTTGCGGTTGCGGGGCAGGCATCCTCGGCTGGAAAACCCAAGCCGAAGCCATGGCCGAAGCACTCGCGGCCTTCGGATCAAACGTTGCACTTGAAACTTGAATCCAGGCCGTGCTCTGGATTTACCAATATGATCTATTCAACCGGAATGGAGAATTTCCTGAGACTGCCCGCCCGGTGATCAAAGCCGATACCAGGCGAGCGGAAGCGCAGGCCAGTGTCCAGCCTAGGGCACCATGTCCACTATTGATATAAAGCCCCTCCACACCGGTGGCGTCAATCACGGGAAGTCCATCTGGCGTCATCGGGCGGAGACCTGCCCAGGGCGAGATGTCATCGGGAAGCTTCATCTCCGGAAACAGATTGAGGACTGCGCGCTTCAAATTATCGATACGGCTTGGGCGTATCGTCCGGTCGAAACCGGCAAACTCCACGGTTCCGGCAATTCGCAATTGGTCACCCAACGGTGTGACACCCAGATGGGCATGATCGTCGACGATCGGGTGATTTGGCAGAAATCCGATCTCGGACTTGGCAAGGGAAATTGAATATCCCTTTACCGGACAGATGGGCACAGAAATCCCCAGCGATGCCAGCAAGGCGGGCGTCAAAGGTCCCCCGCACAGCACCACACGCGAGGCAGGCAGAAAACCCACGGACGTCTCCACGCCTTCCACACTGCCACCGCTTCGCCGCAGGCCATCAGCCTTCACACCATATCGGTAGGTGACTCCGAGGCTTCGACCCGCCGCATCAATGGCTGTCGAGAATTGATGCGCATTGCCCCATGCGTCATTGGGCAACAGCAGTCCGGCCCGGATTGACGGCGCAATAGGCTCAAGCGAGGGTTCAAGCTCAACCACGCCACCGCTGTCCAACATGGTGCTCTCAATGCCCATGCGCTCAAGGAACTGCGCATAGAGATCGCGGCTTTGAACACCGAATTTGTCGCGATAGACTTGGATCAGTCCGCCGCGGCTCAGGGAATAGTCAACGTTGCTCTGCGACAGCAACCCTTCAAGTTCTTCCAGGCTCTCGCGGGCAAAGTTGCTCAGGAGCCGTGCCGACTCCCGATATTTCGCTGGCCTGCAGTTCAGGGCAAAGCGTAGTCCCCACAGGCCCAGTTTGGGGATGTCCATTGGCCTCAACAAGAGAGGTGCATCATCACGACCCATATAGGACAACATGAGCTTCAAGGCGCCAGGGGATGACCACGGGAACGCCGTGCTCGGCGTGACTAGTCCCCCGTTCGCGAAGCTCGTCTCAAGTCCTGGGCCGGCAGCAGCATCGACGACCGTGACTTGCAGTCCCTCACGGGCCAGATAATAGGCCGTCGTCGTTCCCACGACGCCGGCCCCAATCACAACCGTGTTCGTCACCTGCTAGTTGCCGATGTGAGCATAGGCCACGATTTCAATGCGAGCACCTTCAACCATCAATCCTGCAATGACGGTCGCCCGGTTGGGATAGGGCGGCTTGAAGAACGTCTTGTAGACCTCGTTCATGCCCGTAAAATCGGATTTTTCAGGAAGATACACCAGAACCTGCGTAACATCATCCAGGGTGCCACCTGCGGCTTCCACCGTGCGCTTCAAATTGTCGAGCGTCAGCTTGGCCTGAGCGGTGATGTCGCCGGTTTCGATGGAGCCATCTTCCCGGATCGGGATCTGTGCGGTGTAGAGCACATCGTTCCCCATCGTTGCCCATTCGATCGGTGCCTTGTCGCTCTTGAGATGGGTCTTTACAATCTTGCGCATCATCTCTTCCTTCGTTGTTGAATGTTTCTCAAACCGCACCCGCCCAAGGCATGAACTGCCCGTCGCGGTCATAAGCCCGGCGGTAAAAGTCGAGCTTGTCGGCATCGATCGTCACGCCAAGACCGGGTGACTCGCTCGCGGCCCATTGGGGCCCCGTTGCAATCGGCAAGGGTTCGGTCAAAATGTCGTCTACCATCACGCTTGCCGTCTGCTGATGCCCGTCCACGCCATTGCTGATTGTCAGCAGCGCGTGTTGATGAGCCGCTGCGGCAATGCCGAACTCACCATGAGAATGCTTGCACACCTTGATGCGCGACAGCCATGCGACCCTCGACAGCGCTATGAATGAGCGCAGCGAGCCGACCCAGTAACTCGAAAAGCACAGAACATCCGCAGCCTGATGGTGGATCATCTCCATCACGTTGTTTTCGCCATCGAGCCCCTCGTTCGCACACAGCGGCACAGAGATTCTCTGGCGAAACTGCGCCATCAGCCGGATGGGATGGGCCTTGACCGGTGCTTCGACAAAATCGATATCGAAAGCCTCGTCCCAGCGCTGAATGAGTTTACAGGCGTGCGGCTGACTCCACGCCTCGTTGGCGTCGACTCTGATCTTGGCCTCGGGACCAATGGCCGTGCGCACGGCCCGCAACATGCGCTCGTCCTCGGCATCATTGATGCCGACTTTGAGATAGAAGTGCCGATAGCCACGCGCCATTGCATCTTCACACTGGGCACCAAGACCGGCATCGCTGTCACGCGCCAGATAGCAGAAGTAGGTGATGGGGTCCGCCGTCGCCCTGCCCCCGAGAAGCCTCCACAGTGGCAGTCCAGCGGCCCTCGCCGAAATGTCGAGCATCGCCATGTCATAACCGGCATATGCAAAATTGCCCGTTTGCTGACGATAGTCCCACAGCCCCAACTTGAAGACGTCCTGCTGAATAAGTTCCGCATCACGCGGATCACGGCCGAGCACGAGAGGAAGCATCGCCTGAGCCGCAGCCACAATCGAGCTTGTATCAGCCCCACTGCAGCATTCACCCCAACCCACATGTCCTTCATCAGTCTCGAGTCGCACAACAATGTCGCTGACACCCTGCCGCGCGACGCGAGAGCTCACCTCGGTATGACGGTATGGAATCGAGATCGGAAAGAAGTCGGCCTTTGCGATCTTCATGACGCAGCTTCGCCTTGCTTGTTGTCGCTGGAGAGACTGCTGAGGAACTGACGCACGGGCTCAGTTGGCTTATTGATGCGCACATCGCACGGCGTGCCATGCGCCGCGATCTTGCCGTGGTCCATGAAGATCACCCGGTCAGCGGCGTCCGCGGCAAATCGAATCTCGTGCGTCACGATGAGCATCGTCATGCCTTCCGACGCCACGCCTCTCATCACGCCGAGCACTTCCCCGACAAGTTCCGGGTCAATCGCTGATGTTGGCTCGTCAAAAAGAATAAGCTTCGGCTGCATGGCGAGGACGCGGGCAATCGCCACACGCTGCTGCTGGCCGCCGGACAATGCTTCGGGCATCGTGTCTGCCTTGGCTTCGAGGCCCACGCGACCGAGCATGCGCCACACCAAAACTTCCGCAACCGGGCACGACATCTTACGCACTAGGTGTCGCGTCCTGTGTGATTGCGTGGTGATTTGACGAAGAGATTGCGGATGAGATTTGTGCCAGTCCTTCATCGCTTGCATCGGCGTTCGGCTCCCCAAGGCTGACTGCGGAAGTTGCGTGTTACATAACGCATCAGGGTCTGCTCCAAGTCAAGGGTGCTGTCGAAATGGTTGGTGCTCAGCACGTCGCTGGTCACAATCTTCGCCCGGATCGTCGTGGCATTCTGTGCAGTGAAAGCATCATCGCGCTTTCTCCCCCCTCCGTGCCAATAAGGATGAGACAATCCGGTGGGTAAAGTTTATGCTTGGGGGCGCAGGAGAATGATCCGATGGTAATGCCCGAACGCCTGCCCACTACGTTACCTGTTTCGTCTGAAGTTTCAGCGTCCACGAGCGCAGGTGCCCGCATTGTTG
>JBCKXH010000116.1:0-7403 GCA_038921555.1 Paracoccaceae bacterium | reverse complement strand
CGTCAAACGCCCAACCAGTCACACGGGACGCGACATCGACTTTACCCCGGATGATTGTGGATGCCTGGGGATGGAGCCAGCGTCCCGGCTTTGCGGAATAGGTGCTTGATGGCGGCGTTGCAGGTTCTGGTGATTGGGGCGGGGTCTATCGGGCGCAGGCATGCAGAAAACCTTGCTAGTTTGGGGGCTGAGGTCACGCTGATTTCCTGGCGGGGATATTCGGCGCAACTGCTGGCGACCCGGTTGGCGGCAGGCGATGTGCAGGGCGTGGTGATTGCCACTGCCACACAAATCCGGCTGGAGCTGATTGCAGCCTGTGGCGCTTCCAATGTGCCGTTTTACGTGGAAAAGCCGCTGGCTTTTCAAAGGGATGAACTGGCGCTGATCGCAGCCGCAGCCGCCCCGGTGGCGCAGCGGTCACTTATCGGTTTCATGATGCGCTATCACCCTGCTTTTTGCCATCTGGCGAGCAGCGATCTGTCGGCTATCTATCGCTTCGGGTTTGAAATTGGCCATGATGTCACGCAGTGGCGGCAGAACCGGAAGTTTTCAGAAAGCTATGCCGCCAAACCCACGGGCGGCGGTGTGCTGTTGGATCTGTGCCATGAGTTGGACATGGCGGCCTGCCTGTTTCCAAATCTGGCCTTGGCGGGCGTTGATAGCCTTGGTCATGCGGGCTATCCCGGCGTCGATATGTCCAGCCAAATTCGGCTGACGTCCGGTGCCGCAACGGGCGATGTCGCGATGGATTATCTGGCACCAGTATCGACCCGCCGCATTGCCCTGCGCGGAACCGATATGCTTTATGATTTCGATCTGATCACCGGGCGCTACGCCGTCACAGGGCAGGGGGCGCAGGTGCTGGACTTTCCCTTTGCCCGCAACGATATGTTTTTGGCGGCGATGGCGGATTTTCTGGCCTTGGCGCAGGGGCATGCACCCAGTGCCGTGGAACATCTGCCGCGGTTTGATCTGGCGCTGCCTAGCTGTGCCCTCATTGCTAAAGCCTGGGAGGCGCGCCGTTTCATCGGCACCATCGCAAAGGACATTCCATGATCATCGGCCATATCGGCGCGCGCAAAGGGTCAAAGGGTGTTCCGGGCAAGAATTTCCGCGCCATCTGCGGCAAGCCGTTGATTGACTGGTCGCTGGATCAGCTTTTTGCCAACCCGCGGATTGAAGCGGTCGTGGTGTCCACCGATGATGAGGCGATCTATGATCATGCGGTGGCCAAAGGCGCGCTGAAGATCGGTCTCAGGCCCGCGCATCTGGCCACCGATACGGCGGGAAAATGGGGTGTCTGGCAGCATGCGCTTGCCGCCGCCGAGGCGTTTACCGGGCCTGCATCGGCATTCCTTGATCTGGATTGCACATCGCCTTTGCGGTTGCCGGGCGACATTGATGCAGCGCTTGATCTGTTCAATTCCGAACATCCCGATATGGTTATGTCGTGCTGCGAGGCACGAAAGAGCCCATATTTCAACCTTGTCGAACCTGATGCCACCGGCGCGCTGCATGTTTCAAAACCGCTGCCGGGTGGGGTGGTGGCCCGCCAACAAGCCCCGGTTGTCTATGAACATGCGGCCAGCACCTATGTGGTGTCGCCCGCCTATCTGAAACGTTCCAAGGGGTTGTGGGAAGGCCGGGTGATCCCCTATCTGATGCCGCCGGAGCGCTGCGTCGATATCGACAGCCCGTTTGACTTCACGCTTGTCGAATTTCTGCTGACCCAACGTCTGCCCAAACTATGAAGGACGCCGCCCATGGATAAACAACTTGCCGGACGCACCGTTTTCATCACCGGATCGGGCGGCGTTCTGGGGTCGACCTATGTGCGCCGCATGCTGGACGCGGGCGGGCGCGTGGTGTCATCAGACCTGCCCGGCCAGCGGGCCGATGCGCTGCAAGCCACCCATGCGGGAAATGAAAACTTCCGGTTTTACGATCTCGATGTCAGCAATGAAGATCAGGTGATCGGCATTTTCACCCGCATTCTGGCCGATGGCTGGCAGCCGAATGTCGTCTTGAACAACGCGGCCATCACCGGCGAATTGCTGATGGGGGCGGGTAAGCCGTTCCCCGATTTTGCCAATACATCGGTGAGTGACTGGGAGCGCACGATGCGCACCAACCTGACTGGCGCCTTCATGATCGCGCGGCAGATGGACCGCGATATCATCGGCAAATGGCCCGCCACGCTGATCAATGTGGCCTCGATGTATGCACTTAACGGCCCGCATCACCAGATATATGAGGGCATGCCGTTCAAGTCATTTTCGGCCTATTCCACCACCAAGGCCGGCATTCATGGGCTGACCCTGTGGCTGGCGGGCTATTGGGCAAAACGGCAAGCGACGGTGAACACCATCGCACCGGGCGCGGTGTTCAACAATCATTCCGATGAATTTCAACGCCGGGTGTCGGAACTGATCATGGCAGGTCGGATGGCCAATCCGAACGAGATTGCCGATGCGATGCTGTTTTTGTGCTCAACCCAAGCGGGCTATATGACCGGGCAATTGGTCAATGTGGATGGCGGTTTCAGCGGCTGGTAAGCCATTGATCCAAGGCAGCGATGGTGCGGGCGGTGGCCCCGGAATGGGTGTTGAAGAACGCCTCGATTGCGGCGGGGTCACTCGCCGCAGGGTCTGACAATGCGGCCAGCAATGCCGCACCATCCGGCACCGAATGCGCGACACCTGCAGCCTCTGCCTCCGCAAAGGGAAACTCGATCGTCCAGGTTTCCGGCCCGGTCAACACCGGTTTGCGCAAAGCCAGCGGCTCGATGATGTTATGGGCACCTTTCGGGGTAAAGCCACCGCCGACAATCACGGTATCGGCCATCGCCAGATAGGCATACATCTCGCCCAGACTGTCGCCGAGCAGCAGGTCAATCTGCGGTGCTGTGGCGATGGGTTGCAACGCCGCATCCAGCAGGGCAGACCGTTTTTCCACCACCAGCCCAGCCGCCGCCAGCGACTCCGCCACATCCTCAAACCGTTCCGGTTTGCGCGGGACGTAGACCACCAGCGGCATGGCCAACTCACGCGCCACATGCGCCGCACGCAGGCCGAGGATGGCGGTGATATAGATAGCATCCTCGCCCTGCACAGCGCTGGCGATGGTGATCACACGGGCGTCGTTCGCGCCAAGCCATGCCCGCACAGCAACCCCCGCAGCTAACAACTGCGGGGGGATGGGTTGATCAAAGCGCAACTCGCCCGTCACCTGGATGGGGGCGACGCCAACGCTGGCAAACCGCTGCGCCTGCAGGTCAGATTTCACCAGCGCCCCGGCAAAGCCGCGCATCACTTGCGCCCGCAACCCGGTGCGCGCGGCATCACGGGCATAGCTTTTCGACGGATATTGCGCGTTGCACATGTAAAGCGGCACACCTGCGCCGCGTGCCGCCATGATCATGCGCGGCCAAATTTCCACCTCCATCACCAGCCCGCATTTGGGGCGAAACGCCTTGAAAAACCGCGCGTAAGCGAAGCCCAGCTCCAGCGGCACCCAAACCACCCGCAACTTGCCCGCCGCAATATCGCGCGCAAAGACCTGTTCCGCCTCGCGCCGCCCGGTGGGGGTGAAATGCGTGGTCACGATACGATCCCCCCGGTCCAGCAGCGCGCGGATCAGCGGCACCGCAGACCTGAGTTCGCCCAGCGATACCGCATGCACCCAAATCGCCCCCGGTTGAAACGCTTGGTGCCGGCCAAAACGCTCCCCCAGATGCGCGCGGTAAACCGGATCACGCCTACCCCGCCGCCACAGATAGATCACCACGAAAGGCAGCCCCAGCCACCACAGCGCCGAATAGGCCATCAGCCCAAGGCGCAGCTTTATGGATGGAAAGCGGTCAGTCATTTTGCACCTCCGGAACCAACGCCAGCATGTCAGCGCAAAGTGCGTCCAGCCCCGCCATTCCGCGCTGCGCCAATTGCGTTGCGCGCTGGGCTTGGTCTGGCAGCCTCAGGTCTTGCAGGGCGGAAACAAGGCTGCCCGCATCGGCAATCACGGTCGCGGCCCCCGCACCCTCAAACTGCGCATAATCGGCGGCAAAATTCGCAACATTGGGGCCGTGCAGAATGGCGCAGCCCAGATGGGCCGCCTCCCACGGGTTATGACCACCGGTGTCGCCCAAACCGCCGCCGATCAATGCCACGCGGCAAAGCCTGTACCACAGCCCCATTTCGCCAAAACTATCGGCCAGATAAATCGCGTCATCTGGCGTGGGTTGCCCACCTGTTGAGCGAACCGCCACGCCTAGCCCCGCCCCAGCACAGGCGGCAACGATGTCTGCCCGCCTTACCGGATCGCGTGGTGCGATGATCAACAGCCAAGCCGGGTCTTGTGCAAATAGTCGTGCCTGTGCGGCCAAGGCCAACTCCTCATCCGCCGGATGGGACGAGGCTGCACACCACAGCTTGCGCCCGGAAAATGCTACGGCCAGCGCTGCTCGATCCTGGGGTTGATCCGCCAGCGGCCCGGCCCCCGCTTTCAGCGATCCGGTAACGCCAACACTGACGGCACCCAGGGCTTCCAGATGCCCGGCCGTCGCCGCATCCTGCGCCGAAATATGGGTGAAACGCGCGTATAGATCGCGATAGAGGCTGCGATACCGACGCCTTGCCGCATAGGCCCGCGCGTTCATCCGCGCGTTGATCAGCGCCAAGGGAATGCCGCGCGCACTTGTGGCGACTACCGCCCCCGGCCAAAGATCCTGTTCCGCCCAGATGGAAAGATCGGGCTGCCAGTGATCCAGAAACGCCGCCACCGATCCCGGCGCATCCAGCGGCAAGAACTGGTGCAATGTGCGGGGCGGCGTGTTGGCGGCAAAGGCAAGCGCCGAAGACCGCGCCGAGGATGTGACCAGAAACGACACTTCAGGCCGCGACCGCCCCAGCGCCGCAATCAACCCGCGCAGCGCCATCACCTCACCCAAACCCACTGCATGCAACCAGATCAGCAGGCCCTCCGGGCGCGGCAACCCTGCCACCCCCAGCTTTTCGCGCCACCTTATGGGATCTTCGCGGCCCCGCTGCAACCGACCGCGCAGATAGGCGGGCAGCAACGGCCCCAGCATCCGCACTGCCAGCAGATAGGCCCGCAGCATCCCCCCCATTCGGGGCGCAGGGGGGCGGGTGTCAGCCAATATCGCGGAACTCTTTTTGCAGGCTTTGCGCCCAAAAGCCCTCGTCTTGCAGCACCGCCACAAACCGATCAGCTGCGCGCCCGGTGCCAAAGCCGGTATGGCGCGGATAGGTCTTGCCCCATTCGCCCGCCAAAAACGCCGCAATCGCCGCCCTATCAGAGGCGGCACTTGTGGTGATCGAGGGGGCCAAGCCCCGGTTGGTTTGCCGGGTGCCCACATCCAATGACGCAAGGCCGATAAACGGCGCCTCGCGCACGCCAGCCGAGGAATTTCCGACCATGCAGGCGGCGTTCTTCATCAATTCCGAAAAATGTGCAAAGCGCATCGAGGGGATCACCCGGAACTGGTCAGCAGGCAAGCCATTGATGACCGCAAAAATCGCCTCCGACCCCGGATCGTTGTTCGGGGCCACCAGCACGAACTGCCGCCCCGATGCCTGCATCGCGCCAAACAGCGCAGTCGCCTGCGCGCCCATCGACCGCGCCTCGGAGGTGACCGGATGAAAGATGCCGATGCCAAAATCGGCAAACGGAATGCCATAGCGCGCGCGCACATCGGCCATGGTCACGCCAGAGGGGCTTGCGTGAAAATCCAGCTCGGGCGAGCCGATGACATGCACGCTGCTGCCCGGCTCGCCCAAGGCCATCACGCGCTTGGCCGCGATGTCGGACGATACGAAATGCTGGCTGGCAAGCTTGGTGTTGCAGTGGCGGAACACCTCGTCAATGGTGCCCGACACCTCGCCGCCTTCAATGTGGGCGGAGCGGATGTAGTTGGTCGCCGCCACCAGAGCGCCGGCCAAAGCCTCGACCCGGTCGCCGTGGACGACGATGAGATCGGTGCGGTGTTCGGTCACATAGTCGGAAAACCCGATCACGGTCTTGGCCAGGATCACATCCTGCGCATCGCCGTGCCGCTGGTTCAGAAACTCATGCACCGCGACACCGGGCATCCGGTGCACCTCCAGCTTGGTCAGGCCATAGCGGTCCAGCATATGCATGCCGGTCACAAAAAAGGTGACGTCATGCCCGGCGCTACGGGCAGCGGCAGCCAAGGGCTCCAGCTTGCCGAAATCGGCGCGCGTGCCGGTGAGAAAGAGGAGGTGACGGGTCATGGGAACTCGCTTTGCTTCGCGCTGGCTTAGTATGGACAGGATGCTTCGAATTGTCTAGCTATGAGCCATGCCTCTGCTGGAGATCGCTCCCTTGCCGCAAGACCGTGTCGTTCTATGCATGAAGTGGGGAACGCTTTATTCCGCAGATTATGTGAACGTTCTATACAATGCGTGCAACGCCAACATTGCTGGGCCGTTTCGGTTTGTTTGTCTGACGGATGACCGGACGAGCCTACTTGCATCGGTCGAATGCTTTTCTATTCCTGAGATTGGGTGCACGCCGGAGATGTGGCGACACGGGGCATGGCCAAAGCTTTCTGTTTTCTCAGAAAACTTGTTCGGAATTACGGGCCGCGCGCTCTTCATTGACATGGATTCGGTAATCTGTGGCAGTCTGGACAGATTCTTCGGGCATTCTGGGCGAATTACGACGATAGATACCGGCAAAAACTGGCATCCCGGCCCCCAACGGTCTTTCCGCCAACCACTCGCCGGAACGGGCGTTCTCGCATTCACCATTGGCGATCAGTCTCCAATTCTGAAAAAGTTTCAGGTATCTCCCGTTCTCGCATTTTCCGAATGTGACATCGAACAAGTCTGGGCCCAGAAGCACGCTGAAGGTCTCACGTTTTGGCCCAAGGAGTGGGTGATCAGTTTCAAGCGATGGCTGCGCCGCCCAATCGGAATTGACTTATTCGCGCCGCCTCGCCATCCTCCTAGGTCGGCAAGCATCGTCGCATTTCATGGCAATCCTCGCCCAATTGAGTTGTTACAACCCGGTTTTCACCACTGGGACCGAATACCTCACCTTGGCCACGGACAAGTCAGTTGGATGCTGGAATACTGGACATCATATGGGGGGCGCATACCAGATCGTAAACGGAGTGGGCAATGAACATCTCAGTGTTCCGAAAAAACAGAAAGAGCGTCGGTGATTGGTGATCGCCCCCCTATCGGTAATTTCCGCTAAGAGAATCCGAGAGCTTTGATTTCGCGAAGCCAGATCAAATACCGAATCAGCTAGGTATAGTTGTGCTCGGTAGCGGGGATTGGGTCGCGATAGTTTCATTCCAAAGGCTTATCCCTTTGGCTCCGGTGCCACCACATCTTGTGCGGACATCCCGCCAATCAGGC
>JBCKXH010000115.1:0-7407 GCA_038921555.1 Paracoccaceae bacterium | reverse complement strand
GCGGAGAGGTTAACTTGAGCGGAATGGCGTGCCGGGCCGAAGATGACTCTGGAGTGCGGCTGTGTATGGTCATCTATGACGAACTGCGGACGGCACAATTCGCCAAGCTTGCCGACGATAGCCTGACACCGAAAGAAACTTTTGACTTATTCGGGCAGTCCCCACCGACCGGGTTCTCCGTTGTAGGACCGCAGGGGAATCGCGTTTGGGGTTTGAGCTGATCTGAGTTGTATTGCTGTTCTGGCGGGGATGGAGTCTTGGGTGGGGGTCGCCCTTATGGAGCCCGTTCCCCGCACAACAAGTTACCTGCCCCAAGGGCTCAAAGCGGCCATCGCCCGCAAGATCATCGTCATCAGCAAAGACCTCGAAACGGCCCTTCTTGTCGAGCAATATCTGCCACACCCAAACCATCTGCCCATTCCCCAAAGAAAAACCCCCGGCCTTGGCAGGACGGGGGTTGATCTTGCGGGCATCGCGGCCCCAGTGTCGCTGAACGTCGGACCTTTGCAGCAAGCTGCGAAACCCCTTAAAGACCGCCCTCACGCTGAAGCTTTTTGCGCGCGAGTTTCCTCGCGCGGCGAACGGCTTCGGCTTGCTCGCGGGCTCGTTTCACGGAGGGTTTCTCGAAATGTTGTTTGAGCTTCATTTCGCGGAACACGCCTTCGCGCTGGAGCTTTTTCTTGAGGGCCCGAAGGGCTTGCTCGACGTTATTGTCGCGGACGCTGACCTGCATGTGGTTGTCACCACCTTCCTGAGTTAGAGTTGCACTGATGTGCAGGCTCGCGGCCCATAGCAAAGCCTGACAGCTTTGTCTAGGAATGCCGCAGAAAGGACTGAAATGGACAACCCAGACAGCACCAAACAACGAATTTTGCAGGCCGCCCTGCCGCATGTGCCCTTCGACGGCTGGTCTGAGGCCAGCCTTGCCGCCGCCATCACCGATTCGCAAACCCCCGCCGCTCTGGCCCGCGCGCTGTATCCGCGTGGCGGCGTGGATCTGGCACTGGCCTATCACGCCCAAGGCGACCAGCAGATGGTCAGCGCCCTTGCCGCCACTGACCTGACCGCACTGCGCTTTCGCGACCGCATTGCCGCGGCCGTCAAACTGCGCCTTGGTTTGGGCGACCGCGAACTGGTCCGTCGCGGCGTGGCACTGTTCGCCCTGCCCCAGCATGCGGCCGAGGGCAGCCGCGCCCTCTGGCGCACCGCCGATGCGATCTGGACCGCCCTTGGTGACACATCAACCGACCTCAACTGGTATACCAAACGCGCCACGCTGTCCGCCGTCCATGGCGCCACGGTCCTGTTCTGGCTGGGCGATGACAGCCCGGCAAACCTCGCCACCTGGGATTTCCTGAACCGCCGCATCGAAAACGTGATGCAATTCGAGACGGCAAAGGCCAAATTCCGCGAGCATCCGCTGGGAAAGGCGCTGCTTTCCGGTCCCCTCAAGATTTTGGAAAGGATCCATGCGCCACAAAAGCGGCAAGACCTGCCCGGAAAAATCTGAAAGACCCCAATCTGAAAGGCGCGCCATGACCCTGCCCCACGCCATGCTGGCCATGGAAATCTCCAGCCCCGGCGCGCCGGATGTCCTGAAACCCTGCTCGGTGCCGGTGCCGGTGCCCGGGTCCGGTCAGATCGTGATCCGCGTCGCCTATGCCGGGGTGAACCGGCCCGATGCCCTGCAAAGGGCCGGGCTTTACAATCCGCCGGCCAATGCCTCGCGCCTGCCCGGGCTGGAATGTTCGGGCACGATCGTGGCGCTTGGCCCCGGTGCCAGCCGCTGGCAGATCGGTGACAAGGTCTGCGCGCTGTTGCCCGGCGGCGGCTATGCCGAATATGCCGCCACCCATGAGAGCCACGCCCTGCCGGTGCCGCAGGGTGTCACGATGCGCGAGGCCGCCTGCCTGCCCGAAACCTGCTTTACCGTCTGGTCCAACGTCGTCATGCGCGGCGGCTTGAAGGCGGGTGAGCGGTTTCTCGTCCACGGCGGCACCTCCGGCATCGGCACCACCGCCATCCAGATCGCTAGCACCCTTGGCGCCCGGGTCTTTGCCACCGCCGGCAGCGCTGACAAGGCGCGTTTCTGCGAAAGCATCGGCGCCGAGCGCGGCCTGAACTACCGGACCGAAGATTGGGCCCTTCACCTCCAGAAACTCGGCGGCGCCGACCTCATCCTCGACATGGTCGGCGGCTCCTATATCCAGCGAAACCTCAAGACATTGGCCGATGATGGCCGCCTCGTGCAAATCGCTTTCCTGCAATCAGCCAAGGCCGAGGTCACCTTCACCGAGCTGATGACCCGCCGCCTGACCATGACCGGCTCAACCTTGCGCCCGCAATCCGACCTCGCCAAGGCCCGCATCGGGACGCAGGTTGAGGCTAACATCTGGCCGATGATCACCCGAGGCGCGCTCAAGGTGATCATCGACAGCGAATTCAGCCTTTCCGAAGCCCCCGCTGCCCATTGGCGCATCGAGGCGCCCGGCCACATCGGCAAAATCGTCCTCAAAGTCGAAGAATGATCCGCATTCATCTCGGCAAAAATACTCAACTTGAACGCTGATCCAAAGGGCCAAGGCCGGGTTGCACGCCCCCCAAAAAATCTTTTCGAAAAGATTTGCAAAATCCTTCGAAGGATTTTGTCACTCTCGCGGGGCCGCCGCCCGTCGCAGCCGGTCGTTGATCGCCCGCCCCAACCCGACCTCGGGCACCGGCGCCACCGCAATCCCCCGCCCATCGGCCAACCGGTCCGCCTCGCGCAGCATGTGAAACAGGTTCGCCGCCGCTTCTACAAGGTCCCCCGTCTCCGACAGGTTCAGATCGCCGCCACTGGCCCCGAACCCCAACCACACCTCACCCGCACGCACCTCCAGCACCGCCAGTCGCAGCGCGGCCGCGGGCGCGTAATGCGATGCCAACTGACCGGGCGCATTGGGCGCGTCGCGCGAGCCACCCAGTGTCAACGGCCCCAGCAAGGCCTCCAGAGCCTCAACCGTCACCCCCCCCAGACGCAGCAACTCCGGCCGATCCACCAGACCCCCGCCCACCAGCCCGAGGATCGTCGATTCGACCCCCACTGCACAGGGTCCGCCGTCCAGAACCGCCGCAATCCGCCCCGCCAGCCCCGCCATCACATGCGCGGCACGGGTCGGCGACACCAGCCCCGACGGATTGGCCGAGGGTGCCGCCAACGGCCCGCCAAACGCCCGCAGCAACCCCAGCGCCAGCCGATGCGCCGGCACCCGGACCGCCACCGACCGCAACCCCGCCGTCACCAGATCCGACAGCCCGGCGTCCCGCATCGGCAGCACCAGTGTCAGCGGCCCCGGCCAGAACCGCGCCGCCACCGCCTCGGCCCGCGCGTCAAATACCGCAAACTCCCGCGCCGCCGCCACGTCCGGCACATGCACGATCAACGGATTGAACCGCGGCCGCCCCTTGGCCTCGAAGATCCGTGCCACCGCCAAATCCGACCGCGCATCACCGCCCAGCCCGTAAACCGTCTCGGTCGGAAAGGCGACCAGCCCGCCCGCTCGCAGCAAATCCACCGCGCGCGCCGTCCCGGCTTCATCAGGTGTAAGAAGTTCCGTGTTCATAGTGACGCCGCGTCTTTCTTGCTGTTATCCCGTTGCGGGCTAACGTCAGATCCTGACCGCCCATACCCCTTGGCCGACACCTTGCCAAGCAGGAGACCACCATGACCTACCGCGCGCCCCTTGCCGATTTCCACTTCCTGCTCGACCATATCCTCGACTTTGCCACCGTCACCGCCACCACCCGTTTCGCCGACGCCACCCCCGAGACCACCGCAGCCATTCTGGCTGAGGCCGCGCGTCTGTGCGAAACCACCCTTGCCCCCCTGAACCGCATGGGCGACCAACACCCGGCGCGGCTGGAGAACGGTGTGGTGCGCACCTCGCCCGGCTTTGCCGAAGGTTACCGCGCCATCGCCATCGGCGGCTGGATCGGCATGGCCGCCTCGCCCGAGCATGGCGGCATGGGCCTGCCGATGACGCTGACCACCTGCGTGGGTGACATGATGGGCTCGGCCTGCCTTGCCCTGCAACTCAACCCGCTGATGACCCAGGGCCAGATCGAGGCGCTGGAACACCACGCCTCGGACGCCATCAAGGCCCTCTACATCCCCAAACTGATCTCGGGCGACTGGAACGGCACCATGAACCTGACTGAATCTCAGGCCGGTTCCGACGTCGGTGCCCTGCGCACCACGGCCCGGCCCAACCCCGACGGCAGCTTTGCCGTGACCGGCCAGAAGATCTTCATCACCTGGGCCGACAACGACTTCACCGCCAACACCTGCCACCTCGTCCTTGCCCGCCTGCCCGCCGCACCGCAGGGCACCAAGGGCATCAGCCTGTTCATGGTGCCCAAATTCATCCCCGACGCGGCCGGCAACCCCGGCCCGCGCAACAATCTGCACGTCGTCAGCCTTGAACATAAACTTGGCCTGCACGGCTCCCCCACCGCCGTCATGCAGTATGACGCCGCCACCGGCTGGCTGGTCGGTCAGCCGCACCAGGGCATTGCTGCCATGTTCACCATGATGAACAACGCCCGCCTTGGCGTCGGGATGCAGGGCGTCTCGGTGGCCGAGGCCGCCTTTCAACTCGCCCTGAACTATGCCACCGAGCGAAAGCAGGGCCGCACCCCGCAAGGCGCCACCGCCATCATCGACCACGCCGATGTCCGCCGCATGCTGGCCGAGATGAAGGCCGAAACCTTCGCCGCCCGCGCCATCGCTCTGGCCTGCGCCGTCGCCATCGACCTCGCCCGTGCTACCGGTGCACCGATACACCAAGCCCGCGCCGCCCTTCTGACCCCGATCGCCAAAGCTTACGGCACCGACACCGGCCACCGCGTCGCCCAGCTTGGCATTCAGGTCCACGGCGGCATGGGCTACATCGAGCAAACCGGCGCCGCCCAGTTCGCCCGCGATGTCCGCGTGACGCAGATTTACGAAGGCACCAATGGCATTCAGGCCATAGACCTCGTCGGTCGCAAGATGATGGACAAGGGCGAAGCGGCCTTCCGGCTGTTCGATGAGATGCAAAGCGCCTGCGAAGCCGCCCGCGCCCGCCTGCCCGAGCTTGCCACCGCCGTCTGGACCGCGACCGAGGCTTTGCGCGAAGCCACCGAAACCCTGCTGGCCCAGGCGACGCAAGACCGTTTCGCCGGCTCCGTGGCCTATCTCGCCGCCTTTGCCCGCGTTCTGGGCAGCCATTACCACCTCAAATCCGCCCTTGCCGATGCCGCCCGCGAACCGCTCGCCCGCTTTGCCATCCGCCGCCTGTTGCCCGAACATGCCGCCCATCTCGCCCAGGCCCGCGAGGGGGCCGCAGGCCTTTTTGCCATGACGCCCGAGGCTTTGGCCCGATGACCAAACCGATCACCTCGCCGCTGCGCTACCCTTTCCCCACCCCGCCCGGCGCCTGTGACGCTGTGGAAGTGGCCCCCGGCATCCGCTGGCTGCGCCTGCCGCTGCCGATGGCGCTGGACCATGTCAATTGCTACGCGCTGGAGGATGATGACGGCTGGACCCTGGTTGACAGCGGCATCTCCAGCCGCCATTCCAAGGCGCTCTGGCAGGCGCTGATGGCGGGGCCCCTGTGCGGCAAACCGGTCACCCGGCTGATCGTCACCCATCACCATCCTGACCATATCGGCCTTGCCGGCTGGTTTCAGGCCCAGGGGGTTGAGCTTCTCACCACCCGCACCGCCTGGCTTTACGCCCGTATGCTGACGCTCGATGAACAGCGCCTGCCCTCACCCGAGCAGCTGCTGTTCTATCAGCGCGCCGGGCTCGCGGCCGACCAGCGCGAAGCCAAGGCGCGGACACGTCCCTTCAACTTTTCCGATGTCGTCGCACCGATGCCCCTTGGCTTCACCCGCCTCAGCGAAGGCGAGGTGATCCATGCCGCCGGCCGCCGCTGGCTGGTGCGCTTCGGCCATGGCCACGCCCCCGACCATGCGATGTTGTGGAGCCTTGATGACAACGTGATCCTCGCAGGCGACCAGCTTTTGCCCACGATTTCGGCCAATATCGGCGTCTACCCGACTGAGCCCGAGGATGACCCCCTCACCGCATGGCTGGCCAGCACCCGCGCCCTGATGCCCCATGCAAGCGACGACCATTTCGTGCTGCCCGGCCACAAACTGCCCTACTACGGCCTGCCCTACCGCCTTGCCGAAATGGCCGCCGACCACGAAGCCGCCCTCGACCGGCTCTGGTCCCATCTCGCCACCGCCAAACGCGCGACCGAGTGCTTTCCCGCCCTCTTCAAACGCCCGATCGGCCCAGAAACCTTCGCCATGGCGCTGTGCGAATCGATCGCCCATCTGAACTGCCTCTTGCAGCGCGGCCTTGTCACGCGCGACCTCTCCCCCGATGGCGCATGGGCTTGGCAGGCGGACTAGCTGTTTGATCCCGGCGTTTGATGGTGCAATCCATTCCAGGGAATGGCAGGACGCATAATGGGACAGTTTCTACGCGGCAGCGCCATAACGACTGGACCTGTCGCGGTTTGGTGCCGCTCCTTTGATAGCATATTGTGCAGCACAGGAGATGACCTATAGCTCAACACGAAGTGACGAATTCCGCAAGGATGCGGTGCACATCGCGCTGAGTTCGAAGGATCAGAATTTGATCCAGTGGATCAAATTCCCTGAGGACGGGCTTACATGCAAGCAAATTGCCTCTGATCTGGGCGTTGGCATGTCGACGCTGAACAAGTGGATCACGGCGCATCCGTTGCCCTCTCATGGTTCGCAAGGCAAACCATGAGAGGGGCAACACGGATGTGGTGTCGGTCGAGGATCTGGAGCTTGCGCGCGAGATTGAACGGCTTCGGCCCGAAAACCGCATCCTCAAGGACTTGAACCGGACAAGAAAACAGTCTGATACCATTGGCCCTAAAGATTGACTTCTGCCCATGCCCGGGTGGTTATTGAAGCGACACGGTCTGTGTCGTTGGCGAAGAAGTTCCATGCGTCGCAGCAGGCCGAGACGACGTCATCGTAAGTTTCAAAGACTTTATTGGCGAGCTTGTTTCCGCGTAAGTATTCCCAGACATTTTCGATGGGATTGAGCTCCGGGGAGTAGGGTGGCAGGCGCAGCAAAGAGATATTGCCGGGGATTTCCAGATCATTGGCAATGTGGAAGTCCGCGCCGTCGAGCAGCAGAACCGCATGTGCGCCCGGTGCGATCTGGCGACTGATGTCGGCCAGATGCAACGATACCGACCGGGCGTTGAGATAGGGCAGCACCAGCGCCGAGGTGTGCCGCGCTGCGGGCACACAGCGCCGAGGATATAGGCCCAGATGCGCCGTTGGTCGCGTGGCACACGCGGCCTCGTGCCGCGCTTCGCCCATATTCTGGTCAAT